>DATDRQ010000123.1:0-19509 GCA_035291645.1 Anaerolineales bacterium | reverse complement strand
GCGATCGTGATTAGGAATCTGATGATCCAAGAACGTACCGACTTACGTAATATTGCCATCATCGCCCACGTCGACCACGGCAAAACCACCCTGGTGGACGGGTTGTTAAAACAGGCGCGCGTCTTCCGAGAGAACCAGCTGGTTGCCGAACGGGTGCTCGATTCGAACGATCTGGAACGCGAGCGAGGCATCACTATCCTGTCTAAGAATACCGCCATCCGAATTTGGGATCCGGTCAGGGCCCATCAGGTCAAGATCAATATCGTGGATACGCCCGGTCACTCTGATTTTGGCGGCGAGGTAGAGCGGGTGATGAACATGGTAGACGGGGTGCTGTTGTTGGTGGATGCCGCCGAAGGCCCCATGCCGCAGACCCGCTTTGTATTGAAAAAAGCCCTGGAGCGCGGTCACCAGGCCGTCGTGGTGATCAACAAGGTGGACCGCAAAGACGCCGACCCGTACGAGGCGCTGAACAAGACTTTTGACCTGTTTATCGAGTTGGGCGCCAGCGACGAGCAAGCCGATTTCCCGGTGGTGTATGCCAACGCTGTCACAGGGCAGGCCGGATCTACCCCGCAACTGGGCCCGGACCTGCAGCCCCTTTTTCAGACCATACTACGCCGAATCCCCCCGCCGAAGGTGGATACCAGCGCCCCGTTGCAGCTATTGGTCACTACGCTTGGCTATGACGAGTACCGCGGCGTGACCGCGGTAGGACGCATCTTTGCCGGCCAGCTGCACTTAGGCGCCCCCCTGGCTCGTCTGACCTTGGGGGGGGAGAGCCTGCCCGAGCGGGCGCGCTATCTCTACGTTCATGAAGGGCTGGAGCGTGTCGAGGTCGACCAGGCCGAGGCCGGGGAGATCGTAGCCCTTGCCGGGCTGGAAGGCATCGCCATCGGCGAGACGCTGGCCGATCCAGAGAATCCGGTGGCTTTGGAACCGATCCGCGTCGAAGAACCAACCGTGCGGATGACATTCGGGGTCAATACCTCGCCCATGACCGGGCGAGAAGGGCGCTGGGGCACCTCTCGCAAGCTGCGTGAGCGCCTGTTCGATGAGCTGCGCCAGAATGTGGCCTTGCGGGTAGCCGAAACGGACAGCGCCGATACCTTCCTGGTCTCCGGACGGGGCGAGCTGCACCTGGCGATACTGATTGAAACCATGCGCCGGGAAGGCTACGAGTTCCAGGTCTCGCGGCCGGAAGTGATCTTTCGACAAGGCGAGTCTGGCGAAACGCTTGAGCCGTTCGAAGAAGTCCACATCGATACCGATGCCGATACAGTCGGCGTGGTGGTGGAAATGTTGGGCAGCCGGCGCGGACAGATGATCGATATGCACGACACAGGCGATGGGAACGTGCGGCTGGCCTATCTGGCGCCGACCCGCGGGCTGCTTGGTTTCCGCTATCAATTCCTGACCTCCACGCGAGGCATGGGGATCATGCATACTCTGTTCCACGGCTACCTGCCGATGGCAGGTCCGATGGCTGCCCGCTCTACCGGTTCGCTGGTTTCATGGGAGCGGGGTGAAACCACCACCTACGGCCTGAAGAACGCCGAAGAGCGCGGTGTACTCTTCTACGGGCCGGGTGTGGAAGTGTATGAAGGGATGGTGGTCGGCGAGCACCAGCGACCGGGCGACCTGGCGGTGAACGTGTGCAAGAAAAAACACCTGACCAACATGCGCTCTTCCAACAAAGATATCGAGATACGCTTGAGCCCCCCGCGCCAGATGAGCCTGGATGAAGCGATCGAATATCTGGCTGAAGACGAACTCTTGGAAGTCACTCCACTCAATTACCGTGTCCGCAAACGCATTATGGATACTGATGAGCGTGGCAAGCAGACCAAGAAGTCCAAAGAGATCCTGCTGGCCTCCTGAGAGCGAGTCTGGTTAAGAAGATAAAAAGGAATCCCCCGGCACAGAGAAATCTCCCTGGACGACTGCGAATAAAGAACGCCTCACTTCAATAAGAGCCTCCGGGTGCACCACCCCAAGCGGATTGCTTGGGGTGGTGCTGGCTCCATTGGCCGGATCCGGCTATCACTGATTGAAGACTTGCAGCTCAGCGATGCGGACGTTGTTGCCCTGGGGACTGCCGGCAGCGCAGTCAGTGATGTTGATTGGATCGTCATCCTGGTCGCCGGCGTAGGCCGGTGTCCCGGTACATTGGTTAGTAACCACCCGCACGCGAACGTGCGTCGCTCTGGTATTGGGGATATCAAACGAGCGGATGGTCAGATCCGGCGCGCGCGGGCGCGGCGCGATCGAAGGGAACGCGTCCGGCGGGCTGGTGAAGATCAGCGAGAAGTCTGAGTCCTGGCTGCAGTCTACACTGCCCCTCGCCTGGCAAGTCCAGACCTCGAACTGCCGAAGCGCCGAGAAGCGGTTCTGAGTGCCTGTGTCCCCTCCGAGATCGGTCGTAATCCGATGGCGCAGCAATGCGCTGACCTGGATGCGCCGGATGGTGTGGAACGGCCTGCTCGGATCGAGCTGTACGGTCACCTGCTTACCGCCGATTGGCGAATTTAGCGAAGCCCAGTTGGTCGCCTCGCTGTCATCGATCAGCGCGGCGAGGTTGGTGCCATCCCCGCTGGCCGTCGCGCCACGCACACTCGATGCCAGGTTGGGGAACAACGGGCCGGCCGTGAACTCGATTACTTGATTGGACTTCAAGGTGAGGGTCTCCCGCTTGTGTCCATAGCCCGGCGCCTGGACGAGCAGATCGTAGGTGCCGGGGACCATTCGCACCTCGTTGCCGAGGGTGGTCGCCGGGTCGGTATCAGCAACCGGTGAAACGCGGGCCTCGTAGCGTCCCGCGAACAGCCTGGCATTGGGAATGAGGTTGCCTTCTCCGTCCTCGGGAAGGAACAGTACGGTGGATTCGTCAGCGTATGGAGATTCGAAGCTCGGCAGCGGGTCGGCATCGTTGGTGCCGTTGCTGGATGCGAACTCACCCAGTCCGCGACTGGCGAAGACGTTCCACAGCAGGTCCTGGTTGGCACCCCCGAAGCGGATCAAATCAGCTGCGAGCATGGCGTCGCGCGCATCGAGCATACTGACGTTTCCGGTGGTCATCAACAGCCAGGCGTCGAAGACGAGTTGTATCCAGCGCCGGTTGCCGGGGCACTGGTCGACGGGCGTCTGCCCCTCGGCGCAGGAGACCTGCAAGGACTGATCCCCCGAGGAGTATGTCCCGTCGTAGCGATCGTTCATGGCCTGGCGGATGGCGAAGTTGGTCGCGCTCCAGATCTCACCATCGGCGTGGACCTGGGTGAGCAGCGGGCAGGTCGCCCCGTTGCATACGAAGTCGTAGCCAACATCACTGTAGTTGAGCGGGCTGACATTCATCCCGAAATTACGGATGCCGGCTTGCTTATCTCCAGTGACGTAGGGTCCAATCGCATAGCGGTTCTCGTCAGCAAGCGGCGCGAACCCGAACTCATTGAGGATCTCCATTGCCGCCAGGTCTGACCAGCTCTCGCCCATCGCGCCAGCTTGCGAACCGCTCAAGCCCGCGGTGGGGCCAGCGGCCATGCGGTTGGAGATGGCGTGTGTGTATTCGTGGCCGATCACTGACATGTCGAAGTCGCCGTCGACGCACGGCGCGTAGAAAGCGCCGGCGATCGGCTGCCACAGGTACATGTTGGTGATTGGCGCCAGACCATCGCGCGGCGTGATCTGGTTGGCATTGTCACGCGCAGCAAAGCCAGGCGGTCCCCCGGTTACGCCGCCGGCCTGGGCGTTACCTTGTTCTGGATCGATTTCAAGTCCGCCCCGATCAAAGTTGAAGCTCTGCAGATTGAACGTCGCCTCGGTGAAGCCCAGGTGGTAAGACCAATCGTGCATCTGGTTGTGCATAGCGAACAGGTTCGCTCGTGATGCGTCGATATCGTTGCGTTCGGGGGAGGTGAAGGTGGTGGCCGGGTTACACCTCTGGATAAACCACTGGTTGTTCCAAGTATAAACGTAGTCACGGTTCGGCCGCGGCGTAGCCGGCTCGGTACCGACCGAGAAGGGATTGTTGTTGAACCAGTTATGCACAGCCAGAGCGTTGTTGCCGATAGTAGTGTAGGTAGGCGTGTCGGTGACCGCGATATCGTCCCATGCTACTGTCGCCGTTGCGGCATTCATCAGGATGCGGTCACAGTCTCCAGGATCTGCTGACCAGCACCAGAGTGCGCGGGTGTCGTTGTTGCTATAGTCCAGCGGTGGTGCGTTCGGGAATACCTGCCAGCGCGGATCGGGGTCTTCCAGGTAGTCCACCAGGTCCTCGCGCAATAGCACGGTGTTGGTCTGGGCGTCCACGTAGGAGGTGACGGCCAGGGGCTCGGCAGTGTTGTCAATCAGAACCACCTCCCAGGCAGGGTGCACGCCGTCCTTGGGTGTCGGCACCGCCACGAGGCGGACTTGTGCAGGCTGGGTGAAACCTGGGATTTCAAATGCCTGCGTCTCGCCCACCGGTGCAATTTCTCTAATCTGATCTGAGGCGACGCTGCGCCCCGCGTCAGCCGCCGCAGTGAGCAGCGCCTCGGCGGCGGATACGGTCACCGGCCCGGACACGCTCTCATCGGCGGTGACTGAAGAGGAGGCATACAATACCTTGTCGCCGGATACGCCGACTGTGAGCAGGCCATCGACTCCGGCTTCCAGGTCGCCGAAACGTTGGCGAAACAGGATCGCCCGGCCCGGGCCGAGGGGAACGCTGTAAATCAGTTCCAGGTCGGCGACACTCTGCTCGGACAGGCCAAACAGCTCGCGGTTCTGGCTCACCCAGGCGCGGGCTACTTCCACGGCGTCACCTGCCAATCCATCCGCAAGGACGCCACTTTCGCCAAGCAATGAGGCCGGCGTGCCGTAGTCATTCCAGCGCACCTGCAAGCCTTGCCTGCGGGCGAATGCCTGCTGACGGGCATCCGGGGCGCGGGAACCCTTACGGTTATCCTTGTCCTTTGGCTCGCCATGCTCCCCCTGGAAGTCGGGCGGCTGATTTTGCTGATTGGCTGGGCTGGCGCCAGCGCTGCCAGCGGATGTCAATGTCATCAGAAGAATTACGAGGAGTGTTATCGACGAGGTGAATTGACTGCTCAAGGAACGGCGATTCCGTTTGCCCGTGGTGCCAAGCGATCGGTGGTTGTGTTTTTCTCCACTCATGATTCGATCCTTTCGTTGGAGGATAGGAGTTTGAGATACCGATTACGCTGATGAGCGATGTGAGACAACTCCCCCTCTCTGGGCGCGCATCTAGCACTGCTAAACGTTGAAGAGCAATTTCACATGGTTACACCTCCCTCCAGGCGCCAGCGAGCTGGTCGCCCATGTGAAATAAACGCCGGTCGTCGTTGAGAATTGTGGTGCTCGATGCAGGATGCCTCGATCAGGAGATCGGCCGGCTGGGCCTTCGCCGAGCCGGACTACGGAAGAATGACGCGGATGGCCCCAGATCGGGAATACGGTATGATATTCCTTTGGATGACGTCGGGTAGAATGATTATAATCGAATAAATTAGATATTTATAGTCATGTATAAAGTTGAAGCCGCGGCAGGCATTGGCTCCGCTTTGACGATGTTGTCACCTCTCATCCAGCTCGGGCTGGAAATGGCCCAGCAATTATTCAAGTGACACACCGATATTGATACCCACGTTGAATTTACCGGGTCTATGCATTAACTGATATTCAATGACAGAACAAGATTCCGATGAAATCCGAACAATAGACACCCAAGGGGGGGCATATGTCGCGGGTCAAGTCGACACTCGAGGCGGCCAGTTCATCGGCAGAGACCTTAAGATATTCAATGTCAGCTTGCCAATGATGCCGGTCGTCGTGATATTGGTTGCAGTCATTCTGGTCATGGCGTATCTCGTCTTACCTAAACGTCCTAAGGCCATGACTGGCTTGTTCAATATTGCCGTGGCGGAGTTCAGCGTCCTTAACTCGGAGGGCCAACCATTGCGCACTGAAGATGGGAAGAAATTCGCTGAATTCTTACACCAGCGCCTGGTAACCGAATTCGCTGGCCTGGGGTTGACAATTCCGTGTGAGATCTGGTCTCCAGAATACACTGGCCTGATCCCGGGAGGCGACCCAGCCGAGCGCGCCCGATCGGCCGGAGCATTGGCGGATAGAATTAATGCCAACATCCTTGTCTATGGCGTGATTAATAAAGCAGAAGATTCCTCTCGAGTCTACCCGGAATTCTACGTCAACTACCGTGGCTTCGAGCAAGCCCAGGAGATCACCGGGGAACACGAGCTGGGGAAGTCCATAAGGTTGGATCTACCCTTCGACCCAGCCCAATTCCAGGGCGTCGACAATCCTGCCTTGACTGCCCGAATCCAAGTCCTCAACCTGATTACAGTCGGCCTGGCTTACTACAGCACAGACAATCTGAACCAGGCATTGGAATACTTCTCCCGCGGGGAGGCTACACCTGGGTGGCTGTCCAACGCTGGGAAAGAGGTTGTCTACCTGCTGCTAGGCAACACGGAGGCCCGCATGGCTTCACAGGCCAAATCGCCTGAGTTACTTGAATCTGCGCTGGCACACTATGAGAGAGCTCTTTCTATCAATCCGGATTACGCCCGCGCCAAGGTAGGCCGGGCTGGGGTGTATTACCTGCTGGCTCTTGGCGATCCGAACGTATCCTCCTTCGATACGGTAAACGATGAATTGCTTGATCAGGCTGATGCTGAATACGAAGCTGCCCTTACTTTCGACGCCCCGGAAAGCGCCAATATCGATGAGAAAGTCCACTTTGGACTGGGCCAAGTCTACCTAGTTCGCGCCCAGATCGAGGCAGGTGAGTGGACCGTTCGCGCCAAGAATGAATTTAACCAAGTTATCGCGGCCTATCAGAGCGGCGATCCTCGTTTGACAGACCTGGCAGGCCATGCTTATGCTCGTTTGGGACTGATTGCCCTCCTGGAGGGGGACGCGGACAACGCCGCGTCTAATTACGAAATGGCTTCAAAGCTGGTTACCCCTTACTGGCAAGGTATCTATAAAGCGCGGATCGGTGAGATTTACGTCGATGTCGGTGAAATCGACCTTGCCCTGAGAGCCTTCCAGGAGGCGGTTCAAATTGCAGAGCAATTTGGGGACGAGGAGAGCGCCGAACGATATCTGGATCGGGTGAGGGAAATTGAGGCAAATACCAAGTGAGATCCGCTAATGAATAATATAACTCAAACCTTGTATCTTGCCGTTCACTCCCTTCGCTCATTCATCCAGAGTATCAACTCTGTTTTCGATCGTGATTCTCCCGCTGAACATCCCCATCTGATATTTATCTTATTGGCGGTCGCCCTTTGGCTCCCGTCCTGTCAACCCGTATCGCTGCCAGAAACGCCGCCCGCCCAGCCTGTGTTTTCTACTTCCGCAATCAGCGACAATCCAGTTGCAAGTCCCAGCCGGACGAGCAATCCTTCTACGCCGACGCAAACAACCCCACCGACTCTATCTGATTCCTTCGGGATTACGCCCACTCTTCAACCTTCAAGCGCGACTGACCTGCCGGAATTGAAGGCCGAGCTCTTCGCCTTCTTCGGTGGAGGCGGGCCCTCTTGCGCGTTCGGGCCAAATCAGGGCAACAGACCAGAAGTACAAATCCTCACCCATAGCTTTCCGACGCCAGCTCAGGACACTATCTTGTGCCTGTTCAATTTCCCATTGAACGCAGAGGTTGATATCGAGATGTTCGACTCCTCCGGTCGTTCAGCCGGGCATGGCATATACCGGGTAGGGAGCCAGCTATATAAAGATGAATACGCGGTAGTCCAGGAGTTCTCATTACTCGAGATACCCATTAGTTTCCCACTTACCCTACCGGCTGGGGCCTGGCAGATTCGGGCCTCCTCGAACGGGGAACAAGCAGAGGATACATTCCTTATCGGTGAGTACAATCCAGTGGAACCGGAATTCCGACCCGGTGCACCGATCGTCACCCACAGTCCAATCCTTCCCCCTGATGACATTACCCCCCTGAACCCCCGCCTGCGTGCTCCATACCAGGCCGGAGATACTATCCGAATTCAAGGCGCACATTTCGCACCGAATACGCAGTTTCGTGCAGGTCTCTACCAGGGATGGGACGGATTGTCCTTAGTCAACTCGATCGTAGTCACCACGGACCAACAAGGGTCTTTCACCCACGACCTGCGCCTAGGTAAGGATCTCCCCTCTGGAAAATATTCCATCATCCCATCCCCTTTTATCACCGAGGAGTCGGTCAGCGAAGATTATTACGCACGGTTTTACGTCCAGAATGGACCGACTCGCTCCGTGGTTGAGTTTGACTGCCAGAAAGAGACCCGGCTCATGGTCGGGGGATTGGCATACTTGGCCGATCATGAGGCCAACAACCTGCGCTTGGTACCGGGATTCGACGGCTTGATACTTGGCAAACTCCAATCTAGCGAGCGAGTAGTCCTGCTGGATGGGCCTGTTTGTGTAGACGGATATGTCTGGTGGGACGTTCACTCCCTGGGAACGAGTCTGGTGGGATGGACAGCTGAGGGGGATGATAGTGAGACTTGGATTCTCCCGCTGCCTTAGAGCCTTGAACTCCGAAGCTTTCCTATGGTAATTTCAGATTGCACCACGTTTCACCAAGAAATAATCGCCTGCCTTCTCGGCAAGCGATTTTGCGTTATATGAGTCGGTTGTACTTGCCATAACCCCTACATATGTGCGCCCCCGGAGCGATTCGAACGCTCAACCGTCTGATCCGAAGTCAGATGCTCTGTCCATTGAGCTACGGGGGCGCTTTGTGAAGCGGGTCCCGATTCGCTAACCGGGTCACCTGCTGCGACAGAATTATATCCTTGCCGTTCCGCTTATGTCAATAAGCCAGCCGGAAAACCTGGAAAAAGTGCATCGACTTCGCATAGCCACTACCTATGTCGCTTATCGTGCCAGATAACCTCCATCGATCGGATAATATGAGCCCGTGACGAAGGAAGCCAGGTCCGAGCTCAACCAAATGACCAGTTCGGCTACCTCTTCCGGCTCTCCCAGCCGCCCGATAGGATGGAGAGAGATCAGCAGGTTGCGTACCTGCTCATCCGCCTCGATACCGGCAATCAGGGGCGTTCGGATGAAGGCCGGTCCGACTGCATTCACCCGGACCCCCTGGCTGGCGTATTCGACTGCAGCATTTTTAGTCAGTCCGATAACCCCATGCTTCGAAGCTACATAGGCAGACGAATTTGCAAATGCCACTTGTCCGAGGATGGATGCCATGTTGACGATCGAACCGCCGCCAGACCGAAGTATGGCTGGGATCTCGTATTTCATGCAGTAAAAAACACCGGATAGATTGATGCCGATCAGGTTATTCCACCCAGCGACACTGTAATCGGCAGTCAGATTCGATTCCCCGCCGATCCCGGCGTTATTAAATGCAATATCGAGTCTTCCGAATCGTTCTGTGGTCGAGTTCACCAGAGCCTGGCAATCTTCAGAATTCGAAACATCAGCCCGGATGAAGGTTGCTTCGCCACCAGCCGCCTCGATCAACCGTACTGTTTCTTCCCCTCCCGCTTCGTCGACATCTGATATGGCAACCCGGGCGCCGTCGCGCGCATAGAACTGGGCAGTAGTCCGTCCGATCCCGGACGCTCCACCCGTAACGATGGCAACTTTCCCACGAAGGTCAGCCATGCTTTTTCCTTTCCCCTGATCTCCAGGTTAGACTCTTATATGCTGGTTTGGTTCGCCGATGATCCGGTTACCCTGCGTCCAGGAACAGCAGCAGGATACCGGGGATGAAACCAATGTGCCAATATTGTAACTGAAATTGACCTACTTACTGGATTTTTCTTGGGATAGTTGATGAATTCATAAAAGTAGGGAGGGAATGTAGAGAGTCATTCTGTGGACTTATCGATCGATGTTCTTTTCGAATAGGAATAGAGAAGAGTCCCAATCTCTTCGGTACCCAGCTCGTTCGAGAAGGGAGACCAGCCCCTGTTTAAGCGGGGCAAGCCATCCCACCCGGTTGCATCCTAACCGATTCCCGAAACGCCTGAAATCCGTCAGACAGACAGTTGCATCGAACTCTGAGCAGGCAAGAAATTGAATAAAGGCAGTCTTATTGTGATCCTCTTCGTCTTCCCTGAATATCAGCAACCCCGCTCGATCTCGCCACCACCAGGCCTGCTCGCGCTGGATGGCTCTGACCAAGAAATCATTTTCAGGTGAGACCCATTGCCAGCCGATGTCGATTAAGCCATGGGTAAGGTGGAATAACGGACTATGAGAGATAAAATCCTCTCCCTTGTGGATTTCTGTGATCGTCACCATATTGAACGAATGCGGTATTGGATCATGGACAAGGTCTGCGGAGAATGACGTGATTTCACATACCTTATGAAATCCGGTTCGTTCAGCAAGGTGATGGACCGGTATGCGGAAAGAGGCTGTCGCCAGACGGATGACTCCTGCACCTGTTCGCTGCCAGATATCGAGCAGGTAATCATGGAGGTGAGAGGCTACTCTGCGACCCTCGTAAGCAGGATGGACGCGCAAGCCTTCTAACCACCATTGGCGATCGGATTGTCTCGTGAGTTTGCTTAAGCCGATCACTTTGCCTCCATACTCGGCAACGGCTAAAAGACCTTGCGGATCGGAAAGCCAATCCGCCCAAACGTACGGTACGTAATCCTCCCCACTCCAGATCGTCCGGGTGAGTCCTATCACATCGGGTGTATCCTTGGGAAGGGCGGGTCGGCAGACCAATCTATAGAGTTCTTGTTGGCGTAACCATTCAGTTCCTGACATATCTTCTACCCGGGGAACAGCTCTGCCAACACTTCCGGGGCATATCGGCCAACCATCTCTGAAGAGAGGCCATTTTCACGGCAGATCTCGGCATACAGGTCCGCACTGGGACGTTTACGGCGCGCCTGAGTTTCGACATCCAGCTCCCACAGACCGAAGCGCTGTGTCCAGCCGCGCTCCCATTCGAAATTGTCGACCAACGACCAGTGAAAATAACCGCGCACCGGCCAGTTAAAATTGACTGCCCGCCAGGTCTGGTGCAGATGCTGGATGAGGTAACGGGGGCGCAAATGATCATCGGCATCCTCAACTCCGTTCTCGGTGATGATAATCGGGAGATTGAATTTACGGCTCCAATTCAACGCTCGGAACATCCCTGCCGGCTCGTTGGCGAGCATCCCCGTGTCGCTCAGATCGGCGTGCGGGGGGAAAAACTGGCGGGAGAAAAGCGTGCCTGGCTGGAGAAGATTGAAAGCAACGTACTCCGAGGTGTAATAATTTACCCCTATGAAATCCTGCGTCCCTTTAACCTCTGGCAGGCGCTTGCGGAGAATGGGCGAGTAGAAGACCCCGTCGCGGCAGGCGAGTGGGAATAGGTCGTTGAAGTAAAGCGATTGGAGACCAGCAATCCCACGGTCAAACGGGGACCAACTCCGCGCCGGGTCGGCAACTCGGTAGTGGAATGCCAAACCTACCTGGGCGACCGGTTGAACACTGTGAATTGCCTGGTAGGATACTGCGTGGGCGCGCATCATGTTTTCCAGGACTCTGAGGGTCGCCCGAAGATCCTTCTTCCCTGGTGGAAACACGCCTAATAAATAGCCCAGGAAGGCATACACATTGGGTTCGTTTATGGTGATCCACAGGCTGCAGTATTCTCGGAGCGCTTCGACCGCTTTCCGGACGTAGACCTCGAATGAATGGATGACGCTTTCATCTTCCCACCCACCCATCTCAGCCAGCCAGAGTGGATCGCTAAAATGATGGAGAGTCACCATAGAGGTCATGCCGCGTTCGTTCAGGCCCCGCAGCATCTCCCGATAGCGGTCCAGGGCCTCTTCATCCCACCGGTCGGGTGTGGGTTGGATGCGGCTCCACTCGATAGAAAACCGGTGAGCGTTTTGGCCGGTTTCCGCGGCGCGGTCAAAGTCCTCCCTCCAACGCCCTCCCCACCAATCACAGGCTGGACCCGACTTGTGCCCTTGAATGATCCGCCCGGGTTCTTGCTCCCAGGCCCACCAGTTGTTGTTGGTGTTATTCCCCTCTACCTGGTGAGAAGATGTCGCCGTCCCCCAGATAAAATTGCGTGGGAAATGAAAAGTTGCGTGTGCCATACTTATGTTATGAGATGGAGAAGTTTGGTTTGTCGTGATTGCCATATTGTAGCCCTTGGAAATCATTTGCGCAAATCCGTGGTATGCTTATACCATGCGCGAGGTCTTTATTATCGCCGCAGTGCGTACCCCGATCGGAGTAGGAAAACCGGGAGGCGCGCTATCCTCTCTCGCCCCGGTTGACCTGGCGGCGATGGTGATGAAGGAGGCTGTCTGCCGGTCTGGGGTCGATCCGATCCGGGTCGAGGACGTCATCTGGGGGTGTGTGACCCCGATGGGGGACCAGGGTGCCAATGTGGCACGCTTGGCTGTCCTAAAAGCCGGCTTCCCGATCCAGGTTCCCGCGGTAACTTTGAACCGTATGTGCGGCTCAGGGCAGCAGGCCATCCACTTCGCCGCACAGGCGATCTTATCGGGGGATATGGATATCGTCCTGGCGGGGGGCTTGGAAATGATGTCCCACCAACCCCTCGGTTCGGATTGGCCCTCCTCCTGGCCAGAAGATTTTCCTTACGAGCTGGTCCATCAAGGGATCAGCGCTGAGCGGATAGCGGCAAAGTGGAAGATGAGTCGTGAACTGCTGGACGATTTTGCCTTTGAGAGCCATCTGCGGGCAATGCACGCAATCCAACAGGGATATTTTGAAGAACAGCTGTTTCCGGTGACGGACAAGGATGGCGGGGTCATCTGTCGCGATGAAGGGGTTAGAATACCTCCGGATCGTGAGAAGATGGCGAACCTGAAGCCAGTATTTCAAGATGGCGGGGTGATCACTGCCGGGAATTCCAGCCAGATCAGTGATGGCGCTGCGGCTATCCTTCTGGCCTCAGCCAGGGCGGTTGGTCGGTATAACCTGATCCCGCGGGCCCGGATCGCTGCCAGGGTGGTGGTCGGGTCCGATCCGGTCCTGATGTTGGACGGACCTATACCCGCAACACATGAAGTGTTACGGCGCGCCGACTTAACCCTCGAAGACATCGATATCGTAGAGATAAACGAAGCTTTTGCATCTGTAGTCCTGGCCTGGCAACAAGAGACACAATTTGCCACAGACCGGATTAACCCGAACGGGGGCGCCATCGCACTAGGCCACCCTCTTGGAGCTTCGGGTGCTATGCTGATGACCAAGTTGGTGCACGAACTGGAGCGCTCCTCCGGCCAGTATGGCCTGCAAACCATGTGTATCGGCCATGGGATGGCAACCGCGACCATCATCGAGCGAGTCTAGATGCCTGATCAAGTCTTCATCGCGTTGGGATCCAATCTTGGCGACCGGTCGGCGAACCTGCAGGCTGCCTTGAGGCAAATCCAGCCGGAAGTTGTCCCGGTCGAATGCTCACCGGTGTACGAAACGCCTCCCTGGGGATATGAGACTCAGCCGAGTTTCCTGAACCAGGTGATCCGCGCCGAGACCGAACTTGGCCCCCAAGCTCTGCTGGCTCACCTGAAGAAAGTCGAGACCGATCTCGGGCGCACAGAGACTTTCCGATACGGACCGCGCTTGATCGATCTGGATATCCTGTTCTACGAGCAAGACATCATCCATTTACCTCCCCTGGAGATCCCCCACCCGGCCTTGCAAGAGCGGGCCTTTGTCCTGCTCCCACTGGGTGACCTGGCGCCAGATTTGCGCCACCCAGTCACCCAATTAACCGTCCGGCAAATGTTGGAGACTGTGGATACGAACGGTCTCGAGAAGATCTCTTCCGCAGATTGTGGAGACACCGGGTAATTCTCGGATCAATGCTTCTTAAGAAGATTTTCCGGATCAGATAAGATATTCATCCTCAAGTGTCATTGTAAGGAGTATTATTTCCAAAGGAGGCGTAATGATGTCTGAGGTTGGTATGAAACCACTGAATTGGAAACCCGCGCCAGGGATCGGTTACAGCGTAGAACGCCGGGAGGATGGGGGGATGAATTACACGTTCAAGGAGCTATCTCACGAGACTCTCCTTCATTGGCGTGATTTTTCTCTGGAACACCTGTATGATTCAGACCGTTTGACCCGTAACCGTTACGATTTGCGCCAGGTCCTGGCGATCCCTCAAGAAGCCATCGAGTATGCGATCGAGTTGAATTCCGACCCATCGGCGCGCAATATCCGGCTTGCAGTCATCGTCGCCAACGAGTCCGTCCGGGAGGCTATTGAGAAGATCCAGTCTTTAACCATTCCAGGCGGCGTCGAAATTGGGATCTTCGAAGACACTGCTTCTGCTGAAGAATGGCTCTCCCGGCCGATCTCCTTGATGGCTTAACCCTGCGTCCCTTCTTTATTCTCGATCGCTGATTTCAGGCGACTGCATTGCTATCCAGCCGTCCGTAATTGATATTTACATGAAAAAAACACCGCTTAAAAATCCAATCCTCACAGTTCACTCTCGAACCTTCACGTGGGGCAGCCGGACCTATCTGATGGGTATCCTGAACGTCACCCCGGACAGCTTCTCTGGAGATGGGTTGATGGGTGAAGGGCAGGGAAAATCTGATTCCCTGGTTGCTTCGATGGTCGAGGCTGCTCTCGATCAAGCCCGTCGTTTTATCGCAGCCGGGGTAGATATCCTGGACGTGGGCGGGGAAAGTACCCGGCCCGGTTCCAAACCTGTCTCGGCGGATGCTGAACTGGAGCGAGTGATTCCGGTCGTCCATGCCGTGGCAAAGGAATTCGATGGTTGGATCTCTATCGACACCTACAAGGCCGAAGTAGCGGAACCTGCCCTGGCGGCGGGGGCCCATCTGATTAATGATGTGTGGGGATTACGCGCCGACCCTGACCTGGCTAGCGTGGCGGCGCGCAATGGGGTACCGGTCATCCTGATGCACAACCGCAGTTCCTGGATCCATGCAGAGATTCGGGAACGGCTGGGTGGAAGGTATGTGGATGTGCCTTACGATAACCTCCTGGAAGATATCAAACGGGAGCTGCTCGAGAGCGTCCAGATCGCCAAGGGAGCCGGCATTCAAGACGGACGGATTATCCTCGACCCGGGGATTGGTTTTGGAAAGACGGTCGAGCAGAACCTGGAACTCCTCAACCGGCTGGACGAGATTTGTGCCTTAGGTTATCCGGTGATGATCGGCCCCTCTCGGAAATCGTTCATTGGCTACGTGCTCGACCTGCCGCCCGATCAGAGAGTAGAAGGCACTGCGGCTGCTGTTACCATTGGGATCGTGCGGGGAGCGGATATCATCCGGGTTCACGATGTGGAATATATGGCGCGCGTCGCCCGTATGACGGATGCGGTCCTGAAAAGCGAGTAAGTTTTTTATATCAGAGAAGGGTTTCCTGGTGAGTAATCCATGAGGAGGGGATATAATATTACTCCTGGAGGAAGCGCATGTCTGTCGATCAAACTAAACAACCCGATTATTTCAATACTCGGGAGGGCCTGAAAACCAGCCAATCTCAATACGTGTACTATCGCCTGGCGAACCTCGAACAGCAAGGGTTAGCCTGGCTGGACCGGTTGCCCTTTTCGATCAAGGTGATGCTGGAATCGGTGTTGCGTCAGTGTAACGAGCGCGAAATCAAACAAACGGACGTCGTCAACCTGGCGGGTTGGAAGCCAAGCCCAACGAGCCGGACTCCGCTTCCCTTCAGACCTGCCCGCGTAATCATGCAAGATTTCACCGGCGTCCCGGCGGTAGTGGACCTGGCAGCGATGCGCTCGGCCATAGCCCGCCTGGGGGGCGATCCGCGTAAGATAAACCCTCTCGTCCCTGTCGATCTCGTCATCGACCACTCCGTCCAGGTGGATTTCTTCGCCAGCCCGGACGCTTTTCAGCGGAATGCAGAGATCGAGTTCCAGCGCAACCGGGAACGCTACGAATTCCTACATTGGGGGCAAAAAGCCTTCGACAATTTTAGCGTGGTTCCTCCGGCGACCGGCATCGTCCACCAGGTCAACCTCGAATATTTGGCCCAGGTGGTGATCTCCAAACTGGTTGGCCAGGTCCTGCTTGCCTACCCGGATACCCTGGTAGGAACAGATTCGCACACGACTATGATCAATGGGCTCGGCGTGGTTGGTTGGGGAGTCGGGGGAATCGAAGCGGAAGCAGCCATGCTCGGGCTACCTCTCGATATGCTGGCGCCAGAGGTGATCGGGTTTAAATTGTATGGAGAACTGCCGGAAGGAGTGACCGCCACCGACCTGACCTTGACCGTGGTCCAGATGCTCCGCAGTAAGGGTGTGGTCGGTAAATTCGTCGAGTTTTATGGGCCCGGATTAGAGAATGTCTCGCTGCCGGATCGCGCCACGATCGCCAATATGGCGCCTGAATACGGCGCCACGATCGGCTTTTTCCCCGTAGACGAAGAAACATTGCGCTATCTGAGGCTCACCGGCCGCCCGTCCGAATTGATCGAACTGGTCGAGCGATACACGAAAGAACAGGCATTATTTCGCACTTCGCAAACTCCCGACCCGGATTTCAGCGATGCGCTCGAGCTGGATCTATCGACGGTCGAGACCAGCCTGGCGGGTCCAAAACGCCCTCAGGACCGGGTCCCATTGCGGGAGATGCAGCGCGCCTTCCACACCGCTCTGGCGACTCCGAAAAGCGAACGGGGGTTCGAGCTGACCGTATCCCAAAGGGAACGCCGGGTGACGATCGGCACGAACGGAAGCCAATCGGAGATCGGGCATGGAACCGTGGTGATCGCCGCCATCACCTCCTGCACGAATACTTCGAATCCGTCCGTGATGATCGCAGCTGGTTTGTTGGCGAAGAAGGCCGTTCAGCGTGGATTGCAGACCCAGCCTTACGTCAAAACCAGCCTGGCTCCTGGATCACGGGTCGTGACGGATTACCTGCAACGGGCGGGTCTCCTGGAGCCGCTTTCCATCCTGGGTTTTAACCTGGTCGGATATGGCTGCACGACCTGCATTGGCAATTCCGGGCCGTTATCCGGAGAGCTGGTAAAAGCGATCACCGGATCGGACCTGGTAGCCGCCGCAGTCCTGTCTGGGAACCGGAATTTCGAGGGGCGGATCCACCCTTATGTGCGCGCCAATTACCTCGCCTCCCCTCCTTTGGTCGTAGCCTACGCTCTTGCCGGCACGGTGGATATCGACCTGTCTAAAGATCCGCTCGGGCTAGACCAGGATGGACGTCCAGTCCATCTGTGGGAAATATGGCCCAGCACACAAGAGATCCAGGCAACGGTCGCTGAAGCGCTGCTCCCTGAAATGTTTACAGATAAATATGCGAACGTATTCTCCGGGAACGAAACCTGGAATGCTATTGAAGGCATCGAGGCTGAGCAATACACCTGGGATCCCGATTCAACCTATATCCAGGAGCCCCCGTTTTTCGTCGGTTTAACCCGGCAGGTATTGCCCATCCAACCGATCTCGGGTGCGCGAGCGCTGGCGGTTTTGGGAGACTCGATCACAACCGATCATATTTCTCCCGCCGGTTCGATACCGGCAGAAAGCCCGGCAGGTAAATACCTCATCGAGCATGGCGTAGCCCTGCGCGATTTCAACTCCTATGGTTCTCGCCGCGGAAACGACCGGGTGATGACGCGGGGGACGTTCGCCAACATACGTTTAAAAAATTTGCTCGTCCCAGGTGTTGAAGGCGGATATACCTTCCACCTTCCAGACGAGACTCAAATGACGATTTTTGACGCGGCGATGAAATACAAAGGAGAAGGAATACCGTTGGTGATCATGGCTGGTTCGGAGTACGGCGCCGGTTCCAGCCGGGATTGGGCGGCAAAAGGGACGCTTCTGCTCGGTGTACGCACGGTATTCGCGCAATCTTTCGAGCGCATCCACCGCTCTAACCTGGTTGGGATGGGAGTGCTGCCGCTCCAGTTCCTGGAAGAGGAGGGCGTCACCCGGCTGGGGCTGACTGGGCGTGAAGTATATACCATTCAGGGATTGGATGAGAACATCCAGCCGCAAAGCCGGGTCACCGTCGTGGCTGACAAGGAAAACGGATCTTCGAAGGTCTTCCAGGCCATCGCCCGTTTAGACACCCCCCTGGAGGTGGAATACTACCGCAATGGCGGAATCCTTCCGATGGTCCTCCGCAATATGAGCTGAAGACTATTTGAAATTGTCTAAAAAATACTCACAGCGAATAAGAATCTGAGTGGCATGGGAGCGTTCGTCCATGCCACTCACCATTCATGGTGCGTATCCTGGTCGAGTGTCTACACACTCAGGCTTCTGGGGATGATTCCAGGTTTACTGGTTCGGGCTCTGCCTGCTCGACGATTTCTACCTGGACTTCCCGGAGGGAGGTTACCATCTCCCATCCTTGCATCAGCAGCCCGATTTGTGTGAGGGCAAGCCAGATCAAGATGATTGTGATGATCCAGGCGAGCATGACCATCATATTGCCGATATTCTGCTGAACGGCCTCCAGCTGATCGGTTAACGTGGACGTTACCGTCTGGTATTGTGAGATTACCTGTCTGGCTTCCGTCAGGCTGGTCTCCATCTCGCCCACCCGCCGGCTGATAATGTTCACCTGCGCAGACAGCATGGTCAGGTTTCCCCGGCTGCTAGCTAAAGATTTATCCATGCTAGAGAAGGATTCTGTGAGGGGTCCCAGGCTGTCGTTCAAGTCTTCGAGAGCATCGGTAAGCGGAACTGTCGGTTGGTAAGGCTCGATCGGTAGAAGTGGGATGGCGGTCAGTAAGCGAAGTGTGCTTTCGATAGAGCTCGCAGAGTTTTGTGCGGAACCAAGTGCACCCCGAGTTGCCTGCAAGGTGCTCGGAAGATCGACCGTCATGATCTTCGAAATCGAATCGATGATCGGTGTCGTATCGCCGACGGTTCTGCCGAGTGTCTGAACGGTGCTTTCGAGGGCGGAGACGCTGGTAACGGCGCTCTCGAGCGCTTTGTCGGCGACGACTAAAGCCGATCCTGTCGCCTCGACTGTAGTACCGATCAGGTCTAAAGTATTTACCAGATTGGCGGCTAACTGGTCTTTGACGATCCAGATGCCGATGATTCCGCCGATGCTAAGGATTAATCCAAAGACGGCTGCGATAATCAGGGCCACTCCGATGATTTTCCGCATGATGGTTATTCTCCTGCGAGCGAGGTGGGAAAACGGCTGAAGCAATTTTACCACCGCTGGTTACCTTACTTTATCGGGGTTATAATTCACCCTCTAAATCCCAAACGCCTTCTTGGACATACTACGAGATGCATATTCTTGTGACGAATGACGATGGGGTAAACGCCCCTGGTTTGCTTGCCCTGGCTCAGGAAATGCGGAAGCTGGGCCAGGTGACAGTTCTTGCTCCGGACCGCAACTGGTCCGCATCCGGGCATGTCAAAACCATGCACCGCCCTCTCAGGGTGACAGAAGTAATTCTTTCAGACGGTACCACCGCCCTGGCAAGTGACGGCGCCCCTTCGGATTG
>DATDRQ010000122.1:0-2543 GCA_035291645.1 Anaerolineales bacterium | reverse complement strand
GTGGAGGCTTCGGGGATCACCCGGAACACGGCCCCCTGCACGCAAGCCGCATCCACCGGGGCCAGGTCCGGTGCGCCTCCGTAGTAATCTTCAAAGCGCTCCATCACGACCTCGGTGAAGCCGGGTTGTGCGGAAACGAACATGAACGGGCCGGTGCCAATCGGGTGCTCGATGAAGCCCTGGGTGCCCGCCTGCTCCAGGTAGGCCTTCGGGACAATCTGTTGGTGCACAAGCAGTTGGAGAGCCGGGGGCCAGGGACCGCTGAAGTTCATCACCACCGTGTAATCCCCGGTCTTCTCAATCGAGACGAGCGGTGCAATCAGGCCTTTGCGCGGCGAGGTGTGCGCTTCGGGGTATTCAATGGCGTTTTCCTGGATGATGCGGTTAAAGGTGAAGACCACGTCATCTGCCGTCATCTCGGTGCCGTCGTGGAACTTGACCCCTTGGCGAAGTTGGATCTCCAGGGTCTTCTCGTCCATCCAGGTCAGCGATTCAGCCAGTTCATTGTGCACGCCGCTGATGTTATCGCGGGTCACCAGCCCATCGAACATGTCGCGGATCACCGTTTCGGACAGGCGGCTGCGATGGTCGGCGGGGTCGAGCGTATCCGGCGCTGCGGCCAGGCCGACGATGATGGTCTGGCGCCCCGGGGTGGTTGTGGGAGTGACCAGCTTCTCCACCACGACTGTCTCTTGGACCACCGACGGCGCGCTGGGCTGGGGAGCAGCCTGGGCGCAAGCCGACAAGACGATCCCCAGGATCAATACGGTAGAGATGGAAGTCCTCTTGATCGATAACACGTTGCTCCTCCTCATGATCTAAACTGAAAAGTGGGTTTGGCCGGTTGTCTGCAAGTCCATTCACTTTCTTAGATACACCTCCTCTATCTGATCGAGGCTGGATGCCTATGCAGGGAAGGCTGTGACTGCGGGCTGATCTCAAGCGCGATCAGCTCGCGCTTCATTACCCGCAGTGCCTGCTCAGGATTCACGCGCCCATACAAGCCGCCCAGGATGCTCACCAGGTAGCTGGCATCCAACAGCACCGGCCCTTTCGGGCGCAGCAGATATTCTTCCAGCGGGTTGTACAGCGCCCCGCTGGCAATCAGTGCCAGATCGTCCTGGTAGCCGGGTTCCCGGTCCCGGCAAGCCTGGTAAATGGAGCCGCCGATCAAGAGCATGGTGACATCTTGGTTGAAGAAACTCACCCCGTGCTGTAAGAAGTAGGTTTCGGTTTCCTTGACATAGCCAACATGCTTGCCGGTGGCCGCAGCCATGATTTCCTTCGCCAGGAAGGCATTGGCAGCATTTTCGAGCATGTTCTCTGGAGTCTTGTGCGGGTGGCTGCTGATCCAGCTCAGATAGCCGTCCAAGTCGATCTTGACCGCACCGCTGCCCGCCGACACGAATTGGGTGAACTGCCCGTCGCCCGGCCGAAGATCATCCGGCAGGCGCGCCGCCAGATAGCTGGCCATCCTGTCTGCCATCTTGCCGCTCTGGAAGCCATCCAGCTCCTTCAGGTTTTCGGCGTTGTAGCTCAGGCCGAACTTGCCCTCCACCCGGCGGTAGATGAGCGGCACGTTGGGGGTTTTCAAGATCGTGCGTTTCACTTTGCGCCTGGCGTCACTTCCGGGAAAGAGATAGAGCGGGTTTTCCAGCACGTTGGAGTAGAAATCGGTGGTCGCCCCGCCGATATCCAGCGCCAGGATGTTGCCGATCCCGGCTTCGCTGCCATATCCGCGCGCCAACAGGTTGATTCCTCGATACGCTGCGCGCGGGGTGGGGGTGAAAGGCGCATCCATGTACTCTTCGACTACATCAAAACCCTTGCCGCGGATGATCACGGTTTGGAACAGTTCGCGGATGGTTTCATTGACCACTTCGATGTGGAATTCGTTGATCTCCGGCATGACGTTTTGCGTCACCCGAATGTCCACATTCCGGTGGCGGAAAATATTCTCAACCTGCTCGCGGATATCCTGGTTGCCAGCGTATACCACTGGCACCCCATACTCGGTGTAGGTGCCGTAGCGAGACGCTTCCGCCAGCATGTGGGCGTTGTGCAGTTGGGTCTCCCGGTCGCCGCCCTGGTCGGTGCCGCCCGCCAGCAGGATGATCTCCGGCTGGTCGTTTTCATAGATCAAACGGGCCTGTTGGGCGGTCAGCTTGCCATCGTATGCGCCTACCAGCTTGGCGCCCGCGGTCAGGGCTGCCAGCTCGGCGGCGAAGCCTGATTCTTCCTTGACCAGGGATACCGTGGCTACCTTCAGGCCGCCCTTGGCGCTGGAGCAGGGCAGGCGCACGGCGAACTCGCTCATCTTCTTCGCCAGGGGTTTCCAATCGCCGCTGGCCTGGCATTCCGCCAGCACGCCCAACCCGTTGGCCAGCCCGACCCGGATGTCATCCACAGTGGTGGGGACGTAGTTGAGCGAGAAGCTCTCCTCCTTGGTATCAAAAATGCCGATCTTGGTGAAAGTGCTGCCGAAATCCACCACTAGCACTTTCTCATCGGCCAGGTCGGTCACTCCGATCTCGTTTCGGTAT
>DATDRQ010000121.1:0-23647 GCA_035291645.1 Anaerolineales bacterium | reverse complement strand
GAGCTGTTTGTTGGGATTTACGCAGAAGAGTAGAGGAGTAGGAGTAGTCCGAACCTATGGCAAAGATTACCATGCGTGAGGCCATCTCGCAGGCCTTGTGGGAAGAAATGGAACGCGATAAGCGAGTCTTCATCATGGGGGAAGAAGTCGGCGTGTGGGGTGGGACTTATGCCGTCACCAAAGGCTTTTACGATCATTTCGGAGAAAAACGCGTCCGGGATACCCCGATCGCCGAATCCGTCATCATCGGCTGCGCCATCGGCGCCGCCTTGACCGGCTTGCGACCGGTCGCGGAGCTGATGACGATCAACTTCGCCTTTGCTGCCATGGATCACATCGTCAATGAAGCCGCGAAACTACGCTACATGTTCGGCGGGCAGTTCACCATACCACTGGTCATCCGTACCCCAGGGGGCGGCGGGCGCCAGCTGGGTGCAACCCATTCTCAGACGCCGGATGCGATTTTCGCGCATTTCCCCGGCCTCAAGGTGGTCGCTCCTGGCACACCCGAGGATGCCAAGGGGATGCTTAAGGCGGCCATCCGCTCCGATGACCCGATCCTGTTCATTGAACACGCTACCCTCTACCAGGTGCGTGGCGAGGTGCCTGCTGGTGATTACACGGTCCCGTTGGGAAAATCGAAAATTCACCGTCCTGGGAGTGACGTGACCGTCGTCACCTATTCGAAGATGCTCGAGGTCTCGATAAAAGCTGCCGATCAGCTGTCCAAAGAAGGGATCGAGGTCGAGATCGTCGACTTGCGCAGCCTGCGCCCTCTGGATATGGAGCCTGTCCTCGAATCCTTCAAGAAGACCAATCGGGCGGTAATCGTCGAAGAGGGCTGGCGTTCCTATGGAGTCGGATCGGAGGTAGCCGCTCGCCTTTATGAAGAGGCTTTCGATTACGTCGACGCCCCGATCAAACGGGTCGCTCAAAAAGAAGTACCCCTCCCCTATAACCGGGCTCTCGAGCAGATGGCTCTCCCGCAGGTGGAGGACGTGGTCGAGGCGGTCAAGGAGGTGCTTTGATGGCTGAGGTTGTCAGCATGCCAAAGCTGGGTTTCGACATGGCTGAAGGCACCCTGGTTCGATGGGTAATCGCAGAAGGCAAACCTGTGGAAAAAGGCGCGGTCCTGGCGGAGATCGAGACCGATAAAGCCACGGTCGAGGTCGAGTCAACCTTTACCGGTACCTTACGCCGCCATTTAGTGGAAGAAGGCGCCATAGTCCCGGTCAACACCCCAATTGCCGTGATCGGCTCCCCCGACGAGGAGATCGATGTACAGGGATTATTAGGAGAGGGTGCGCCTGCCAAAGCGCCGCTGCCAACCGCAGCGGAAGCGACATTGGAACAGTCCCCTGAAGCCGAATCACCGAAGATGCAGCCAACCCCGGCTGCGGAAGCACCGGCTCCAGAGACCACACCGGGGGATGGGCAGTATCCGGGAGGTGTGCGCGCTTCCCCGCTGGCCCGCAGAATGGCAGAAGAGCAGGGCATCGATATTCGGCTAGTGAAAGGATCGGGACCGCGCGGCCGGATCGTCCGGGCGGACGTGGAAGCCGCCCTCGAAGCGCCGCAGCCAGCTGCCCCCGCACCGGGACCTGCGCCTGCCGGCGCTCCCGTTGCACCGGTCGCCATTCCTATATGGGAGCCACGCGAGGATCAGAAGATACTGCTCAGTCGCCTGCGCGGTGCGGTCGGGCGCCGCATGGTCCAGGCCAAGCAGCAGATCCCGCACTTCTACGTCACCCATGAATACGACATGGCGAACATGATGAAGCTGCGCGCCCAGCTGAATGGGCTGCTCCCCGAAGGAGAAAAAATCTCCGTGAACGATTTCCTCGTGAAAGCGGCTGCCCTGACCCTGCGCGAGTTCCCGAACCTGAACGCTGCCTTGGATGAGAAAAACAACCAGGTGATCCGGTTCGGCCACATCAATATCGGCGTGGCGGTCGCCGTCGAAAACGGCCTGCTGACCGTGGTTTGCCGGGATGCCGATCAGAAGACCCTGCGGCAGATTTCTGCCGAAGTGCGCACGATGGCTTCCCGGGTCAAGGAAGGCAAGGTTAAGCCCGATGATATCGAGGGATCGACTTTCTCTACCAGCAACCTGGGGATGTTCGACGTGGCGGAATTCATCGCCATCATCAACCCGCCTGAAGCAGCTATCCTGGCGATTGGATCGGTGCGGGAAGTCCCGGTTGTCGAAGGTGGGGAGATTAAACCCGGAATGCGGATGAAGGCCACGATCTCGGCAGACCACCGGGTTAGCGACGGTGCAGAAGCAGCCAGGTTCATGCAGGCGATGGCCAAATATCTCGAAGAACCGCTGAATATGATGATGTAATTATCCGTTTAATCGCTCTGGGAGATGGTGTGGGAAACGAACTGGAACATATCCGGCAACGGCTCGTTGTAGAGGGAGAGAAAACCCTGAAATTCTTCGAGTCCCTCTCTGATCAAGATTGGGACCAGCAGGTCTATACGACCGGATCCCAGTGGCATGTGCGCCAGGTGCTGGCGCACTTTGTCTCTGCAGAGTGGGCTTATCAAAAATATCTACGTGATGTATTACGGGGAGGCCCCGGCGCACCGCAGGATATGGACATCGATGCCTTTAACGAAGTCGAAACTCCGAAGCTGAGCGAGAATGCGCCTGCGGAGTTGATCACGATGATGCAATCGGCGCGGAACGATTCCCTCCGGTTGGTAGATGATCTCTCTGAAGATGATCTAACCCTCTTCGCTCGACATCCCTGGTTCGGTGAAAAAGAGATCGGCTGGTATCTCAAACTGCTTTATCGGCACAATATCATGCACTTAAAGGACGTGCGCAAAGCGTTGGAGACGAGCAGTGCGGTGACTCATCGTTAATCTCAGATTGCTTAACCGATCCAGGCAAAGTAGGGGAGAGAGCCATGCCATCCTTCGATTATGATGTCCGCTATCTCGAGGCCGGCCTCGAGCTGCTCGAACAGTATCTGCTTTCTAAAGAAATCTACTGGCCGATCGGCGTCAGCGCGCCTCCCGGAGAGCCTGATCTGCCCCGGCTCACCCTGGGGGGGTTGCTGCTCGCCCGGACACGGGCGCGCGCCTGGGCCGTCTCCTCGTCCCAACAGGAACAGGTCTACCGGCTGGAAACCCGGCTGGACGAGGTCCGCTCCCATTGGCGGGTGACCTGGGAACGGAAGGCAGCTCAAGAATTCCGCTCGCGATCAAGCCTTTGGCGAGATTTCCTGGAGGAATACCGCCAGAACCAGGAGAATAATGCCGACCGCTACACCTATGAAGTGCAGCGGCGGGCCATGTTGGACCTGCTTTTGGAAGAATCGGCTGAAATCGAGCCAGCCGATAGAGATCTGTTGTTCGCCCTGGACCAGCTTCTGCGGGCGGTTCTATTACCGGGTGATTTTGTTTGGGATCAAAACCTGGCGCGCGGTTTTCCGCCTGATAAATTCTGGTACCTGTATGGAAAACCGAAAGTTTAAAGTGATGGTGGCTGGTTCGGGTGAACCTGCCGCTTTCTAAGTGGGTATCGATCTACGGTGGGTCCCTTAATTCGGCAGGGTCTTGAAGGCAGGCCAGCAGCTCCCGAGTTTCCCCACCAGGTTCTCCTGCGGTTAATGCCAGGATCGGCAGGCGTATAGGACTCTTCAAATCAACGGTTTTCAGTGATCCAGAGTCCCATATCCCAGGGAGCAATCCAATTGCCCCCGGATCCGCCGAAATTGCCTCCATCATCGCCTCAGAATCTGGGGCTATCAGGGCAAACGGCGAATATTCATCTCCCCCCATGAAAGCTTCCGAGAATAATCGTTGGATGTCATTCTCTGGCGGGTAAATCCAGACGGCGACTTGCTCATCATTCCCTTCTGCCTCATCCCAGGATTGAATTTGCCCGCTAAACAGGTTGCGGATTGCTGAATCTGTAAGATCACTTTCAGGATTATCCGGATGGATCACGACCAGGATTTCCGACTGCTCTATTAAGAAAGCAAACGTCGCTGTGTCCGGGGGTTCTCCCGCCCACAGGATAATATCGTGATCCAGTGAGTCCAGGTGGGAGGCAGGCCATTCTTCCAGAAACAAAGCGATTGCCGAGAAGTCCAATGAACAGTCTCGCAAGCTTTCGGCCACGGGTCTTAAGGATGGTGGAAAGGCGACCCGAATGATCTGTTGAGTCGGTTGGACTGCCGGGTCGGGAGAGGTCGAACAAGCTGCCAGAACGTACAATAGCAGACCAAGGAAAAACCTGCGCATAGGCAACGAAATAATAGAGAAAGATTAGAGAATGGTCAGGCTTACCACGAAAGTAAGTATGCTGAGCGCGACACAGTAAGCGGCAAAGTAATACAACGGGTAGCGAGACAGGAAATTCAATAACCAGCCGATCACCAGATACCCGACGATCCCAGCCGTAATGAAACCGGGGATGAACACAGGTAAAAGCTGGGTGAAATCAGGAAACTTTTTCAGGTCGGACAAGGATAAGAAGCCGGCTGCGAACATGATCGGGATCGACATGATAAATGAGAAGCGCGCTCCTGCCGGCCGTTCGAAGTCCTGGCGCATGGCGCCTGAAATCGTCGCTCCTGAACGAGAAACCCCCGGGAAGAGCGCCAGTACCTGAAAAAAACCGATCAACAGGGCATCTTTCCAGGTCATCGAATCCAGATTTCGAGACCGTTTCCCAACTCGTTCTGCGATGATCAATAAGAATGCGGTAAACAACAGGAAAAGAGCTGTATAAATAGGGCTGTTGAAAAAAGCCTCGATTGTATCTTTTATCAAGAATCCTACCAGACCTGCCGGGATGGTCGCCAGGACAACATACCAGCCCAGCCTTGCCATCGGTTCACCGAAAGGTTGTCGTTGCAGCGCTCCGGCGAACATTGCCTTAATGATCGCCGTGATATCCCGCCAGAAGAATGCAAATACCCCCACCAGGGTCGCCACCTGTACCAGCACGTCGAATACGAACGCCTGGTCCGGAGGGATCTTCCATCCGAACAGGTAAGGGACAAGCACCAGGTGCCCCGAACTGGAGACCGGAATAAATTCAGTCAGCCCTTGAACGATGCCAAGCAAGATGGATTGAAAGACGTTCATTTACTTTCCTCAGGCTGGAGTGAAAGGATCTACTTATAAATACGAAGGTCTACGAATCCGTGCTTGCGCGCAAGCGTGCCTGCACGCAAGGCTACTTCCACGCACGCACGCTTGGCCCGGAAACCGACTTATTATCGTGATTCTTCTGCCTGCTCGACCCATTGCTCTCTCTGGGTAAAGAAATCCTGTACATATCTATCCAGGGTCCCTTCCAAAATACACTGTTGGAGCTCGCTTGCCAGTTGGAGCAGTGTTTGCAGATTGTGGAGCGAGAGCAATGTAGCGGATAACATTTCTTTGGAGATGATCAGGTGGCGCAGGTAAGCTCGAGAGAAATTCCTGCAAGTGTAGCACTGGCATTGTTCATCGATTGGACCCGGATCGCGTGCGAAAGAAGCATTGACCAGGTTCAGTCGCCTTCCATGGCGTGTGATAACAGCGTTATGCCTTGCCAGGCGGGTCGGAAGCACACAATCGAAGATATCCACCCCCCGTAGCACCCCGTTCACGAGATCCTCGGGTGTGCCCACACCCATCAAATAGCGCGGTTTCTCGTCCGGGAGAATACCATCCACCAACTCCAACACGGAGTGCATTTCTTCTTTTGTCTCGCCAACCGATAAGCCACCGACCGCATAACCCGGGAAATCCAAACCGGCCAAGAATCGGGCCGAGTGCTCGCGCAAATCCGGAAAAATTCCGCCCTGGAGGATGCCAAAAAGCGCCTGCTCTGGATGGGTTTGAGCCTGTAAGCAGCGCTCTGCCCACCGGTGGGTTCGGTTTACTGCCTGTTCGTTGTAAGCCCGGTCGTAGGGTTGCGCGCACTCATCGAAAGCCATGATGATATCGGCGCCCAGGTTTTCTTGGATAGCGATGGATTTCTCTGGCGTTAACCGGTGGGTGGACCCGTCGATATGGGATTTAAACGTGACACCATCTTCGTCTACCCGACGATTTTCTGCTAATGAGAAGACCTGAAAGCCCCCCGAATCAGTCAAGACGGGCCCGGGCCAGCTCATGAATTTGTGAATTCCACCTAAATCCCGGATCAGTTCATCTCCGGGACGCAAATATAGGTGATACGTATTGGAAAGAACTAGAGTGGCTCCCAGCTCGGCGAGCTGCTCGGGAGTAACCGATTTAACGGTTGCCTGAGTGCCAACCGGAGCGAAAACCGGCGTGCGGATATCCCCATGAGAGGTGGTGAATATCCCCGTTCGGGCGCGGCCATGACGCCCGAGGAGTTGAAAGCTGCTGCCAGGGGTCAGCATAGCGGTTGATTATACCCTTTTTCCAATGATATAATCCTGTTGTCTGACCTCTTCAACGAACCTTTGAAGATCAACATAATACCCAAACCAAGGAGGTATGTATATGGAACCGCCGATGCAGTTGCCCGGTCCGAAAGCTCGGTCGCTTATTGAACGGGATCAACTGGTCATTTCACCTTCTTACCCGCGTGGTTATCCATTTGTCATGGACCACGGACGCGGTACGGAGGTCTGGGACGTGGACGGCAATCGTTTTTTGGACTTTGCCGCTGGTATCGCCGTGACTTCCACCGGTCATAGCCACCCGAAAGTAGTCCGGACGATCCAGGAACAGGCAGAGAAATTCATTCATATTTCTGCCGATTTTTATCATCCATTATGGGTAGAGTTGGGGGAGAAACTGGATTTGATCGCCCCCTTTCAGGAAAACGCGATCTCGTTCATGACGAATTCAGGGACGGAGAGCGTAGAAGCGGCGATTAAACTGTCTCGCTATCATAACGGTTGCACACAGTTCATCGGTTTCCTGGGCGCCTTTCACGGCAGGACCCTCGGTTCATTGTCATTCACGGCTAGCAAACCCGTTTACCGGGAGGGTTTCTACCCGCTGATGAATGGGGTCACCCATGTCCCCTTCCCGAATCCCTACCGGCCTGTCCTGGAGTCGCTCCGCGGGGAAGACTATGGCGAGACGGTCGTCCGGTATATCGAAGAGCAGTTATTAGGAAAGTTGCTGCCCCATGAGGATGTTGCCGCAATCCTGGTCGAACCTATCCAGGGTGAGGGTGGATACATCATGCCTGCCCCCGGGTTCTTCCCCGCCCTGCGCGCCCTGTGTGACAGGTACGATATCCTGCTCATCGTGGACGAAGTCCAATCCGGCATGGGACGGACGGGGAAATGGTGGGCCATCGAGCACTTTGGTGTGGAACCAGATATCGTGTGCGTCGGCAAAGGCATTGCCTCTGGCGTGCCGCTCGGCGCTATCATCGCGCGGAAGAGCGTTGCCACCTGGCCCTACGGCTCGCATGGGAATACCTATGGAGGCAACCCGCTCGCTTGCGCGGCGGCCATCGCCACCATCGATCTGATCGAAACCGAGTACATGCAGAACGCTGCCGATATCGGAGAGTACACCCTGGATGCCCTGGAGGAAATAAAGGCAAGACATCCAAGTATCGGCGATGTGCGCGGGATCGGACTTATGATCGGGGTGGAGTTCGTGAAAGACCGCGGCACAAAGGAACCAGATCACGATCTGCGCGAGCGGATCGTTAACCTGGCCTTCGAACGTGGATTATTAACCCTGGGCTGCGGCCAAAGCACGATCCGGATAGCGCCGCCGCTCAGCATCTCTCGGGGTGAGATGGATGAAGGTCTCGAAATTTTTGAACAGGCGATCTCCATCGCCGAGCGGGAGATGTTGGTAATCAATGCTGCCTGATTTCCGCATCCGCCAGCGAGATTATCTGCTTGAAATCGGGCGGGCGATTACTCAGGAACTCAACCTGGATAAATTGCTCGCCCGAATTCTGCACATCTCGGCCGAGATGCTGGCGGGTCAGGCAGGCTTGATCGCTTTGCGAAATGAACAGGGGGGCTGGAGCGTGGCCGCCTCCCACGGCATCCCCCCAGTTTTTTTAGATTACCTTAATCCACTTCTGGGCGCTGTCCCGGATTCAGACGATCCGGCCCAGTTCGAACTGCCCAAGATTAACAGCTTTCTCCAGCAGATCACCCGAACTGCCAGCCTGGGACTGCTCGGCGGTGTCGGATTGCCGCTGATCGTCCACAGCGAAGTGATTGGGATGATCTTCATGTTCCGGAATTATTCGGCGCGTTTTTCTGCCAATGATGAGGCTCTGTTACAGAGCTTCGCCGATCAGGCCGCGATTGCCGTACGGAACGCGCAGCTTTACACGCAGATCCGGCACGAAAAACAGCGCATGGATACCTTGCTGGACTCGGTCGCCGATGGGATCCTGATCTTGACTTCAGAACTTATGATCGAACGGAGTAATCCGGCCTTCGTGCGCTTGTATGGGACGCCCCTGGACCTCTTCGTCGGTAAACCACACTCTGAAGTCATCCGGTGGGCAAGGTTGCAGACTGGACCATCCTTGGAACAGGCCGAGGTGGACGGGTGGCCGCTCACCCCCAATGCAACCCTGTATACAGAGGGAGATCTCCAGCGCCCATCGCAGCGACCACTCCCGGTCGGAATTACCTACGCTCCGATGCTCTCTCCGGACGGCCACCTGATGAATGTGATTGCCTCCGTGAGGGATATCACCCATTTTCGCGAAGCGGAGGAACTCAAAAGCACCTTTATATCCGTCATCAGCCATGAGCTGAAGACCCCGGTTGCTTTGATAAAGGGCTACGTGAGCACCCTGCGGCGAGAGGATGCTTCCTGGAATCGGGAAATCGTCCAGGATAGCCTGGAGGTGATCGAGGAAGAGGCCGACCGGTTGACCGAATTAATCGAGAATTTACTCGACGCGACCCGTTTACAGACGGGTACGCTTACCCTGAACCGGTCCGACGTAAACCTGGAGCAAACGGCGGAAAGGATCGTAGCCCGTTTTCGGACGCAGGTTTCTCGCCATACTATCCGGGTGGATTTTGCTCCGAATTTTCCGGTTATACTGGGCGACGAAGACCGCTTGGAACAGGTTTTTTACAACCTGCTTTCGAACTCGGTCAAGTATTCGCCTGCTGGAGGTGAGATCTCTATCTCTGGTCAGGTCCGACCCGAACAGATCGTGGTTTGCATCGGTGACCAGGGGCCAGGCATCGCCGCAGGCGATATCCCGCACATCTTCGATCGATTCTACAGATCTTCTGACGCCAGCCGGAACACGAAAGGGGCTGGTCTCGGCCTCTTCTTATCTCGCGCCGTGATCGAAGCCCATGGCGGCCGGATCTGGGTAGACCCGAAACCAGGGCAGGGAGCCCGGATTTGTTTTTCACTACCCCGTTAATTTTCAGGAGAATTCGATGCCCAAGACCCGTATCAATTGCCCAAACTGCCGGCAGCCCATTACTGCGGATGTAGAGCAGATTTTTGACGTCGCTCAAGATCCGTCGATTAAATCACAACTCCTTTCCGGTCTTTTCAACGTCGTTCAATGCCCCTTTTGCGGTTACCAGGGGACCCTGGCAACTCCGATCGTTTATCACGATCCTGAGAAAGAACTACTGCTCACCTATGTTCCCCCGGAGATCGGGTTACCCCGTGACGAGCAGGAACGTTTATTGGGAGGGCTGATCAATCAGGTGGTTAACCGACTGCCACCAGAGCAGCGTAAAGCATACTTGCTTCGTCCAAAATCAAACCTGACCTTGCAGAGTCTGATCGAACAAGTGCTGGAGGCGGATGGGATCACCCGCGAGATGGTACAGGCCCAACAGCAGCGTCTTGGCCTCCTTCAGCGGTTGCTTACAGCCACCGATGAGGAAGTCCGCCTGGAGATCATCAAACAAGAGAAGCAGCTGGTGGATGGAGAGCTGTTCAACTTGCTTGGGCGCTTGCTGGAAACAGCCGCGGCCACAGGGGATCGTGAATCAGTCAGCAAACTCGAAGAACTGCAAAAGACTTTACTGGATCATTCTGAGTTTGGCCAAAGGATCAAGGAACAATCGGAGGAGGTGGAAGCCGCCGTCCAATCACTGCAGGAAGCAGGCAGCGAGCTTACGCGGGAAAAACTCCTGGATTTGATTATTAAAGCTCCTAACGAAACTCGTTTGAGCGCCCTGGTCAGCCTGGCCCGCCCAGGCATGGACTACGCTTTCTTTCAATTATTGAGCGAACAAATCGACCAGGCCCAGGGAGAGGAGCGTGAAAGACTGACCTATCTCCGCGAAATGCTCCTGACCCTGACTCGCCAGATCGATGCCCAGGTAGAGGCGAGAGTAAACCAGGCGCGCCAGGTACTTGACGAACTGATGAAGGCGGAAGATATGGCCCAGGCAACCGAGCAAAATCTAGCCGTTGTAGATGACTTTTTCCTGCAGGTGTTGAACCGCGAGCTGGAAGCCAGTCGCAAGAGCGGCGATCTGGAGAGGATCGGAAAGCTCCAGCAAATCATGGCAGTGATCCAGCAAGCCAGTACCGCGCCACCAGAGATCGATTTAATCCAGGATCTGATCGAAGAGGGGGATGAGGAAAACCGGCGGCAAATCCTCGAGGAGAACCGTGAGCAGATCAACCCTGACTTTTTTCAGATCCTCTCCGGTCTCATTTCCCAGCTGCAAGAATCCAATCAGGACCCGGAGCTGCTCAACCGGCTGAAATCCGTGAACCGCCTGGCTCTAAGGTTTTCGATGGAGACCAATCTCAAGGGTAGCTAGATTGAAGATCCTGCACGTGGTAGGTGCTCGACCGAATTATATGAAGGTTGCGCCGATCATGCGCGCAATAGCATTGCACCCATTCGGGTACCAGCAGGTCCTGGTCCACACCGGCCAGCATTACGATCCGTTGATGTCAAAGGTGTTCTTTGAGCAGCTGGATTTACCTGAACCGGACATTAACCTGGAAGTCGGTTCCGGATCGCATACCTGGCAGACGGCGCAGGTGATGTTGCGTTTCGAACCAGTTCTCCAGGAGGTCCGACCGGATTGGGTCTTTGTCGTTGGAGATGTTAATTCGACTCTCGCTTGTAGCCTGGTGGCCAGCAAGCTGGGCATACGAGTTGCCCATGTGGAGGCGGGATTGAGGTCTTTTGACCGGACCATGCCGGAAGAGATTAACCGCCTCCTGACCGACCAGATTTCGGATCTGCTTTTTACCCCTTCGGAAGATGGCAACCAGAACCTGTTACGGGAAGGCGTTCCGGGTGAGAAGATCCAGTTTGTTGGCAACGTGATGATCGATACACTGGTTCACCTGTTGCCGAAATCTCAGGAGCGCTGGCCAGGGTTGAAAGACCGACTCGATCTGGATCGCTTTATCCTGGTAACGCTCCACCGCCCTTCTAATGTGGATGATGTGGATACCCTGAAAGAGATCCTGGCAGCTCTGGAACAAGTCAGTCAGGAGCGGCAGGTGCTCTTCCCTATCCACCCGCGCACTCGCCAGCGTATGGCTGAGTTCGAGTTAATCCATGATCCTCAATCTGTCAGAATCCTCGAGCCTCTTGCTTACCTGGAGTTCCTGGCCTTAGAAGCGCATGCTGATCTGGTCTTGACCGATTCAGGTGGGGTCCAGGAAGAGACCACCTACCTTGGGATACCCTGCCTGACTGCAAGGCAGAACACCGAGCGCCCTGTTACGATCAGCCACGGGACGAACCAGCTGGTCAATAGCATCTGCTCTGAACTAGTCCCAGCGATGCGAGCCTGCCTGGATAGAGAAAAAGGGGAATGGAGCGTCCCTCCATTATGGGATGGACACGCGGCAGAGAGAATTCTGGAAGCGTTGGAAGGGTATTAATCTAAAGGTCGAGATGCCCCAGGAAGTAAGGCAGCTGAATTCTCCACCACGGCCAGTCGTGGTTGACATCCTGCCCCCATAGATCCACCCAGCATGGGATATTTTTTTGTTCTAAGACCCGTTTGAGTGCTTCCGCATCGGCGATCATCTCATCTTCCCAGGCGCCTCTTCCCGCGCTGATAACGATCTGACTGGTCCGGTATTGATCTAAATAAACCGGATCGTCTAAGTTGGGTAGGTAGGCGAGGGGGCTGTTAAAATAAACGTTGTCGTCCATATAATCCCCGATCCATATCCTGGGAAAGCGCTCTGCTCCACCACTTGTGGTATTCGATTTTTCCTGATTACTCCACTTGTTGGATGAAACCGGCCATTTCGATAATTTCGTCCAAATCCGCCGATCGGATCAGGTAACCGTAATTGCCCAGGGCAGCACTGAAAATACCGCTGATACTCTCATGTTGCACCACTCGTTCCCCGAAGGTCTCCAGGATCTCATCATGGGAGTGCGCATATACTTTATACGCCTTCCGGCTGACATAGCAGCAGTGGAAAGGACGTGTGTAGGTTTTAGAAAAGTGGTTGCCAGTGATTACGTTCGCCCATTCTTTGTAAATATCGATGTCATTGGCGTAGTTGAACATGTCGGTGGTCAATCCACCGGGGGGACGCATATTAACTTCTAATGCAACGATTTCTTGATCACGCTCTCTTTTAAAAAATTCGAAGTGGAAGAATCTTTCCTTAATTTTATACGCTCCTGCTACCTTCCTCCCAGCTTCCTCCAGGTCAGATGGAATTTCCCGCAAGGAGTAGTAGTAGATCAAGGAGTCGTCATTCACTGTCTCCATGATTCCCTGGCTGTAGGTATGGGATGTAAAAAAAACAAGGCGGCCTTCTTTATCGGTTAGCCCGTCAAATGTATATATCCTCCCGAAGATAAATTCCTCCATCAAATAGTCGATGGGGGGCTTTTGTTTGAAGAAGGAGATTAATTCATTCTCGGTATCGATTTTAAATGTGTTCGCTGCCCCAACGCCGCTGTCAGGTTTTGCGACCACCGGGTACCCAACCGTCTCGATGAACGTCAGCGCTTCACCCAGACTATGGACCACCTCTCCACGAGCGACATCGACTCCTGCCTTCGAGAAGATCTGCTTCATCTGAGATTTGTGCTTCATCTTCTTAATCTCACGTCTTTTTGGGCCGGAGATGTTGAAGTCTTCCCTTAACCTGGCTTCGGTTTCTAACCAGTATTCGTTGTGCGAGTCGATCCGGTCGATTTTTCCATAGCAATGGGTGAAGTGACCACAGGCCTTCAATAAATGTTCATAAACATGCATATCCCCAACCCGGTAATATTCACGCAACGATCTCTGCAGTTCGGGTCGTAAGCGATCATAAGCCTCATCTGCCAGGCCGAGTACGTTGACACCGAGCTGGTTCAGGTGATAGCAGAACTGGTAATAGGATGGAGGGAAATGCGGAGATAGGTAGACAAAGTTCATAAAGAACCTGGTTGATAGTGAGAACTACCGATAATCACAGGCAAGGATTTTTTCGGTAAAATCCTCCGGATTTAAATTAAGCAGGTGGGTTTTCGAGGCGCAAACCATGGCCTCGAATAGTAACGATATAGGGGTGAAGTGGATCGATTGTTGCCAGTCGATCGCGCAGCCGGCGCACCAGGGCATCCAGGGCTTGTTCGGATACGTCGATCGCATTCTTCTCGCCCCAAACTCGCGCAATCACTTCTTGCCGAGAGACTACCCGCCCATCATGTTCAGATAGGATCTCGAGCAGCCTGTACTGGGAAATTGAAAGAGCGGGGATTACCTCCTCATCCCCGATCCAGACTTGCCGGGAACGTTTCTCGAGACGAAGCTTGCCAGGCCTGGAAGGGTGGCGTTCCACTTGATCGTAATCTCCTAGAGGTAGCGTCGCGTCTGAACTCAGGTAGACAAATTGCTGGGCCAGGGCAATCTGGACCACATCCCCATCTCGTAAGAGTACGCAGTCTTGTACCAGCTCGCCGTTAAGATGGGTGCCATTCTTACTGCTGAGGTCCTCTAACGTAACCCCTTCAGGGGAAAGTTCGATCCGGGCATGGTGTCTTGATACTTGCCGATTGGGGATCATAATTTCGCAGTCTGCATCCCGTCCAACTGTGACCGTACTGCGAATTTTCCACCGATGTCCGTTTAGGGGACCGGTTTGACCGACCAGAATGGGGGTGTCCTCTCCGTTTCGGTCCATGCCCAACCTCAGCGTGTATAATACCAGCAAAATGTAAAAACGTGATAGAAAAATGCCAACCCCATTAAAAACAGGAGACGTTCTGCGCGAACGGTATAAGATCCGGCGCATCATTGGCCAGGGAGGGATGGGGTGTATTTATCTGGCGGACGATTTACGTCTGGAAGGACGCAAATGCGCGTTGAAAGAAGTGGAGTACGACGGTTCCATGGCGGAGGATTTGCTCCACCAAGCCAGAGATCAATTCGGGCGAGAGGCAACCGTTCTTGCCCGCCTGGATCATCCCAATCTTCCTAAGGTATCTGATTTCTTTTCTGAGGGACCGCGCGATTACCTGGTGATGGATTTTGTCCCAGGGAAGGATTTGCGCACGGTAATGACCGAGGCCCGCCAGGCCGGGACATTCCTCGACGAACGGGATGTTTTAGGCTGGGCAAATCAGATTGCGGACGCGCTGACGTTCATGCATAATCAGGACCCGCCGATTCTCCATCGGGATATCAAGCCGAGTAACCTTAAACTCACACCGAGTGGATTGATTAAACTCGTCGATTTCGGCCTGGTCAAGATCCAGGCTTCTGAAGAGCAGACGATCACCATCCTCCAGGGGCGCGGTACTGCTCTGTACACACCCTTAGAACAATATGGAGGCGATACCGGTCATACCGATGCTCGCAGTGATATCTATGCCTTCGGGGGGACTCTCTACCACCTGTTGACAAACCATCCGCCGGTGGAAGCCAGGGAACGCTTCCTTCATCCGGATCGCCTGGTCTTGCCAAGACAGCTGAACCCAAACCTTTCTTACCGGACAGAACGGGCGATTCTTTGGGCGCTAAGCCTCCATCCAGACGAGAGACCGCAGGACATGACCGCCTTACGGAAAGCGCTGTTTGGGACGCTCGAGCCAGGTACCCAGCCGCGCCGCCCGGCGCTGATCCCCACAATGGCTGACCTCATCTCGTCTTCTCCGGAAAATATTCTGGTCGTGATCACAGCCGGCTTGCTTATTCTCAGCCTGCTTTTTACCTTATTCCGGTAAGGTGTGCTTAAAATAAAGTCCCTTGGGTTCTTTGCCAGGCCCTGGCGATTCCCCAACCCAACCCGCATCCGATTAAGGTAGCCAGGAGTACCCCCCAGGAGCCCGAAGCCTGGATCAGTGGAGCTGTACCTGGCAGATCGAGCGCCAGGTAGATATACGCTGCCAACCCTCCCATCCAGGCCAGCAGACTGGATCTTATCCCCCAGCGGAGCATCCCCGAGGATGCGTCCATCCAGTAAACCGCGATCCCAATTCCCGCTGCCACTAATGAGGCGAGTAACCAATCCCCGAAATCTGGAGCCCCGGGAGCATTCGTGACCGGCGTCGCCCGTGGCGTGGGGGTGATGGTTGGGGAAGGAGCGACCGTTTCGGATATTACGGCCTCAGGACTTGTCGTTCCAGTGATGGCGCTTCCTTCAGGCGGTATTTCAAATTGCAGGATCGTGGAATCGAGGGCCTGATTGCTGCGCGCTTTAACTTCAATAGTCCCTGCCTGTTCAATCAGAAAAGTGGACCGGGCAATCCCGGCGGCTGAGTTCTCGGTCTGTGAAGAGACTTCTCGCCCATCAATTGTAAAAATGAATTGAACCGGGGTGTTATCAGGAACCGGGTGCCCATTATAGTCGGAGATCACGCCTGTACGAATAGGGATTAGATCTCCAACTCTAAAATTAGGTAATTGGAGGGGTTCAACAGTTGCTGTGCCTGTTAGAGAGCCGGGATCAGGCAGGTCGAGGAACAATTGGATAGTTTGCGAAGGATCAGGGGCAGTTGCTGAAATAAGGTCGTAGTTTACCCCTGACACAGATACCGGAAGATCGCCGGGAGGGGTCGGCAGCTCCCCAAAAAGCAGGCGGGCAGCGATCTCGACAAACTGGGGAGTCTTACTGTAAAGAGCAAAATAAGCATTTAATTTGGATATTTCGGTGGCATCGAGTGAATATGGCGCGTCGAAGGCAAATACAACCAGATTCTTCTGGCGAAACAGATCGGGGCGCTCAGCGAGAAATCGAGACAATGCTTGTGAGGTCGGGTTGTTTGTGCTCACATCAAGCAGAGAAAAAACGATCCAATTTGCCTGGGTTAGATCACTTTCGATTTCGGTCGGATCGAAGACCGGATTCTGATCGAGCAATGCTTCCAGGTCCTCAAACGAATAGGATACCAGATTACGCTGTAATACCTGGCCTCCAGCAAGAGGGCCATACAATCTAAATACCGCCTGCTCCAGCGCTCTCTGCGAGAACACGTCCTGCTCAGGGCACTGGCTGCACTGCTGCGCCTTACGAACATCGCTGACGAAGACGATCCTGTCGTTCAGATTGGGCGGTTGGGGGAGGGTTTCGGCGAGATCTGCCAGGGAGGGGCTGACCAATGTGGCTGACTGTTGGGCGACCTCAAAAGTTACTGCGCTGGATTTTCCGACTCCCTCCAGGCCTTCAGATCTTGCTTGTGTCTGGTTTAGGGTGAGAATATTGTTGTACAAACGGTACTTGATCGTTAGGATCCTTAACACAGACGCATCGACCTGTTGTTGGAAAGCCGGGTCTTCCCGGTACTTCTGGGCGAAGAACTGTAAAGTACGGACGACTGTCGGGTACGCCTCCTGGTCCTCGGTTGCGATGAAGTCATTACCGAGGTAGAGCAGGTCGTTGCCTGCCAGGAAAGCATCTCGGGCGATGAAACGGGCCTGGAACGCGTTGTCGCTGGGATCGATAAAACGGCGAAAAGCTCGGCTGCCCAGGTTGTCGCTGACCAGGAGTCCCCCATTCTCTCGCCAGGAAGCCAGAGGCGGTAACCCCATCAATTGTTCCAGGGCCTGTCTGTCCAAACTGACCGGCCGGGTGGTTTCCCGAATATTCCCCTGGAAGCCTTGATAGCGGATATGTGAAGATAATAATCCATCTGTCGTCGCTTCGGCAGAGGGGGCGTCCCCGGTCACAGCATAGAAGGGGGCCAATTCGATTTGTTTGAGCTGTTCGAGCGCTTTCCGAACAGTGGCGACTTCCTCCTCCGGCAGGCGATCTGAACTGCCGTGTCCGGGAAAGTGCTTCGCGATAACGGCAATCCTGCCACTGCTTCCCTGGTGGACTCCAGCGATATAGGACCGTCCCATCTCTCCTACCCAATAGGGATCGCCTCCAAAACTGCGTACACCCAGGTCGCCCGCGCCTCTTTCCTGGGGTGATTCGAGGACATCCAACGACGGGCCCAACAACAGATTGATCCCCATCGCGGATAACTCGCTCCCATTCACGTGGCCAGCCTGTTGGGCTAATTGTGCCTGCCAGGTGGCGCCTATCGCCATCTGAGCTGGTAGGGAGGTTACTCCATTGAAAATATTATCGTAAGGTGGGCCGTTGCCCTCCTGGGAGATCCCGATAAACATGGGAATGAAAGCGGGAGAAAATTCCTGGTTGGAGTTTGGACCGATCTGGAGGCTCTGCGAAGCAGACCATTCGGTTGCCTGGAGCTCTCTGGTCAGGCCGAAGACCTGGCTTACCGTATTGGGAGCTGCGACAAAGTTATCACTTTCTGCGTTCAGGACGACTCCACCTACGTGGCGATTAAAGATCAAATCGTAGATCGGACTGTCCGGTTCAACAGTATTTCCTTGGAATGTGACCAGGAATAATTGTCCGACACGTTCTTCAGGAGTCAAGGTTTCCAGGAGTGCTTGTGCTCGTTCTGTAGAGGATTCGTCTTCGGTTTGCGACCAAGCAATTGGCAACTGTCCCCAAAAGAGCGGGTTAAGGACAAATCCCAAGAGTATGAACCGGATAATTTGTCGAAGGATCCTGGCTAGAGTTCTCATGCTTATTTAACAGAGCTAAAGATCGGTTTCCAAAGCGATAATCTGGTGGAGTAGACTGCGTCTCTCCGCCCCACTGAGCAGCTCTAAACGCCGTATACCGAGTGGATCGATCTCGTGGCGGAGCAGGAACAATTCCTCCTCTGTAGGGGGGGCCGTTTCTGCAACTTCCGGTGAAATCAACAATTCAAACCCTGTCTTGGCCTGTATTCGCTCTACGTCGACTCCAGGGTGAAAACTGGTCAGACGCATCCTGGGCAGACAACCATGTTCTCCTTCGGCAGGAAAGAAATCGAACTGTCCAAGATCCGAGATCAGGTATTGAGGCCCGGAGCCTTGTGTCCGGGCAGGGTGGTAGCCTAGTCCGGAGAGGAAATTTAGTTCCGGCACGAAGGTCACCCTGGAGTGGCGAGGAACGTAAAGGCAATAATCATTAAAATAAGTAGTCACATCCGGTATTCCACCAGTTCCGGGAAGACGCATGCGGGGTTTTCGATAATCAACTCCGAAGGCGATGTTATTGAAGTTACCATGCCGATCGACCTGTGCTGGCCGGAAGAATTCCTTGGGTTTAAGGCTGGGTAACACATCGGCCGCTGCTCGCATAAATCCACCGCTCAGCATCGCCTTGTCCAGCCAGAGACTTTCGACGTTCACCAGGCTTAACGGGGCAGGCTCGCGGCAGATTGTCTGTCCAATCGCCGATGCGAAGTAGAGATGAGGTGCGTGAGTCTTCCTGGCCAGTAAATAACCCGCAGCGACCAGGGGGGTTGCCAGTCCTTGAGCAACGACCTCGCCATCCTGAATCTGGCGAGAGATACCTACCACCATGATCTCATCTGGGGTAACCGGATCATGGTTCCTCATGGATGGATTGGAAAGGGTTGATCGCCGGCTTCCTCGATGGTTCGAGTGTGTATTTCTCTGTCGATATTTCCACCGGAGATTATGACGACTGCCGGGCGATCTGAGACCTTATTAAAGAGGAGTGCTGCCAGGGCAGCCGCTGCGGATCCTTCTATTCGTTGATCGTAATAATGCCAGGCGTACGCCATCGCCTGGGCGATCTCTGCCTCGCTCACCAGGACAAATCCATCCACCATGTTCATTACCAGCGGAATTGTGATCGACCCATCTTCGACCGGGCCGGAGAGACCATCTGCCAGAGTAGGGCGATCAGGAACACCCTGTTGGGAGCCCGTGTAGAAGATCGAGTGCAAGAAAGCAGAAGCTTCTGCCTGGACGGCAATCAGGTGAGGTCGACCCGCGCGGTTTACCAGTGAGGCCCCAATACCTGAGATCAACCCACCACCGCTCGTTGGGACGATCCATGCTGCTTCTTTTATATCGCCCAGATCTTCCTGGATTTCCAGTCCAATCGTTCCCTGACCAGCGATTACCTGCCCGTCGTTATACGGAGAAATCCAGGCAGCCCCACTGGATTTTGCGAATGCTAAACCGGCTCGTTCCGCCTCACCATAACCACCCGGTACTTGCCTGACTTCGGCGCCCAGGGATCGCATCGCGTCCACCTTGCTGCTGACGGCATGCTCCGAGCAAAAAACTATGACCTGAGTATTTGTTATCCGGCCGGCCAGGGCCACCCCTTGACCATGATTTCCAGCAGAGGCAGCCACAAGACCCCGGCTTCTCTCCCAGGATTGAAGGGATAAAACCTTATTTAAAGCCCCGCGTGCTTTGAACGAGCCGGTGATCTGCAGGTTTTCCCACTTGAGATAGAATCCATTCTGTTCGTCGCTGGTCAGCGGTGTGTGATGGATGTAAGGAGAGATGCGTTCGGCTGCTTCTGCCAGCCAGGAGGATGGGATCATGAATTGTCTTAGCGGATGCGTGGCGTATCTGCAAGCACTTGTCGGGCGAGCAGCGGATCATCTGTAAAAATGCCATCCACTTCTAAATTGAACAGTTGGCGCATATCTTCTTCTCGGTTGACGGTGTACACGTTTACGATATGACCTGCCTGATGTGCCCGGTTGATCAATGAATATGTAGCATCGCTCAGCTCCGGGTGAATTGCCTGGTACGGAACGATTAGCTTGCCAATCCGGCTGCGCGCCAGAGCGCCAGACCTACCTGGAAGTGCAAGGAAACCCACTGGGATCTCTGGTAACAGGCGGTGAATGCGGCGGAGGACCAGGGGATGGAAAGATGAAAATAAGACGTGTGTGCTCATCCGATGCCGTTTTACAAGTTCGACAACTTTTTCCGGCAGCTGATCGAATGGGGAATTGTAATTCGTCAGCTCGACGTTTATGAAAGTCTGGTGACCGATTGTCTCGAAGACCTCCTCCAGGGTTGGGATAGGCTCATTCTTGAAGGCTACGTCAAAAAAGGAGCCCGCATCCAGCTCACGCAGAGCTGCCAGGGGCAGGTCACGCACTCTCCCGGTCCCATTCGTCGTCCGGTCTACCGTCTGGTCATGGATGACCACCACGACCTGGTCCGCGGATAACTTGGCATCCAATTCGATGCCATCCGCTTGCTGCTTTAAGGCCAGTTCAAAAGCGGAAAGCGTATTTTCTGGAGCGTTGGCGCTCGAACCCCGGTGGGCAAAAATTGTGGGCCGAGGCAGATTACGTAACATCACATATCACCACTTTATCGCAGGCCGATTTTGGACAACCACCTGACTGGGCTTATCCCATTTCGACGAAGTATGATTCTGCGGCAGGATCGATCAAATCTTGGGTGAGAGCGGGTTCTATGTTTTTGTAGCGGGCAAAATCCAGGATCTGATCGCATAATTCGCGGGGATGAGAGGCACGTAGTTTTCGACCTTTCTTGATATACCACTCCTGGAGCAGGTAAGCAAGCCCTGTATCAATGAACTTAATCCCTTTGGATTCGGCCACCCGCCTGAATATTTCCCGGTATTCGTCGTAGCTTGGATCGGTAACCTCGATCTTGTGCCGAAGCCGCCTCAAAAATGCTTCGTCGACCAGCTCCTTGGGAGGAAGATTCGTTGAGAACACCACCAGGACGTCAAAAGGTACCTCGATCTTTCTACCGGTATGTAGGGTCAGGTAATCGATGCGGTTCTCCAGGGGAACGATCCAGCGATTGAGCAGGTCACGCGGCCTGACCAGCTGCCTCCCGAAATCATCGATCAGCAGGATGCCTCCATTTGCTTTCACCTGGAAAGGGGCTTCATAGAACTTATTTACATCGTCGAAGACCAGATCTAATCCGGTCAGAGTCAGTTCTCCTCCGGTCACGATGAATGGCCGGCGAATATGCACCCAGCGCGGGTCACGCCGTGGTCCGGATCGGGAAGAAGGTCCTCCATCCAATCCCTGTTCGCCATTCGCTGATAAGGTATGATTTACCGAGTCGTAAATGGTGACTACCTGGCCATCGATATAGATCGCATAGGGTATGTACATCGATTCCTGTAAGATCATATTCCCGAAAGCGCGGGCGATGCTGGTTTTCCCGTTTCCGGGTTGTCCGTAGATAAATATGGAAGTACCCGAATTAATCGCCGGACCGATATGGTGCATCATCTTTTCAGAAAGCACGAGATGCGAGAGCGACTGCCGTAGCGTCTGGTGAGTTATGTTTTCTCGAGCGCGGCTCTGTAGTTTGACGGAATCGTTGTATATCTGGAGCGGGACCGGAGCTGGTCCGGCATATTGACTGCGCTCTAATGCCTCGCGTGCCCGGGCGATCCCGGCGCTGGTTATCCCATACTGGTAACCACCTTCCCCGAGCCCCATCTGGGAGGACTTTATCTCAATAAATTTCTCTTTTTTAAGCGCCTCAAGGATTTGATCAACCACTCCGGCGAAGGGCAATGCCATTCCCTCCGCGATCTTGAGTCCCGTCATGTACCCCTGGAAGTAAATAATCTTCAGCGCCAGGTCTTGTAACCAAAGCGGCGAGAGACCGGTCTCTTCGATTCTGCTTAGGGGAGGCGGCGAGAAGGGAACATCGGCTAAGGTAGTTGTCCAACTCGCAACTGCTCTGGTGGATGGAGAACTCATGAACGCAACTCCAGGTAAAGATTAGATTTCCCGACTGAAAGATTTAGGACTTACGCAGTTGGTAGGAGAATGGGGGTTTTTGGGCGGGCTCCGCCCGCCCAAAAACCCCCATTTCACCCTCAATTGCGTAACTTATAAGATTATAGCACGCCGTTTCACAATGGATAGCCAATACAGAATTGGAAGGTTTATACAAGCGAGATTTTTAAGATTGGAAGCATTGGTATAATTCGGCCCATGAGAGTCACCGTGATCATCCCTGCTTACAATGAAGTTCATACCATCCATGAAATCTTGCGCAGAGTGCAGGCAGAGAATGTTGCCGATGAGATTATCGTCGTCGATGACGGATCGACGGATGGAACGGTCCAGGCTCTAGAAACGTATAATGGCAACAGCCAGATTAAACCGATCTTGCATAAACAGAACCAAGGTAAAGGAGCGGCGATACGTACCGGCATCCAGAACGCGCGCGGGGATGTGATCATTATCCAGGATGCCGATCTCGAATACAATCCTAAGGATTATCCAGCTCTGCTTCAACCCCTGGAAGAGGGGATCGCCGACGTTGTCTATGGCTCCCGGTTCCTCGGAGGACCTCGCCGTGCGACGATGTTTTGGCATATGATCGCCAACAAGGTGCTGACCTTGATGACGAACGTCCTGTATAACAACATCTTAACGGATATGGAGACCGGATACAAGGTATTTCGCCGGGAAGTGGTCCAAGACCTTAAATTACGGGCGAAACGATTTGATTTTGAACCTGAATTTACCGCCAAGATTCTGAAGCAGAAGGTGAGAATCTACGAGGTGCCGATCGCATTTACCCCCAGGGATTACGATGAAGGTAAGAAAATCGGACTGAAGGATGCATTTCAAGCTATGTGGACTTTGATCAAGTACCGATTTATCGATTGAACTCCAGCCCGAATAAGCCTAATCCGGGGTTCCGGCTGGCTTAAGGTCTCGAATCCTGAGCTGTAAACTTTCTCTCCCATTAAACTCGTTTTTCTCATAGGTGTACATGATATCGACTCGCCCTGGCATTTCTTCATGCCGTTGGCCTTGTCCAAATGCTATGGCATCATGGATAATCCCACCCTCGATTAGAGTAAGTTTCAGGTGGGAATTCTCTTTCCCAACCTGCCGGGAGTTTTTCACCTGGACATCCCGAGAAACAAAATACGGTTCTGGGTTTCCGTAACCGGTCGGTTGCAGCCATTCAAGGTACTCGAGAAGATCAGGTCTAAGTTCTCGTAGAGGGACTTCAACATCGGCGACTAACACCGGGCGCAGGTCCTTATCCGCCAGCTGTTCAATTGCTAGAGCACCCAACCTTTCTATTAACATCGGCAAATTCTCATTGCTGACGGTGAAACCTGCGGCTGCGGCATGTCCCCCATACCGCTCCAACAAATCGCTGCACTGGTCAAGCGCAGCTGTGATGTGGAATTCTGCAATACTGCGGCATGAGCCCCGCGAGTGTGTTGGTCCCCTGGACGCAACGATCGCCGGCCGATGATAGTGTTCACACAACCTCGAAGCTGCCAGTCCTACGACGCCGACATTGAATTCTTCATGAGCAGCGAAAAGTAAGAGAGCATCTGGATCCTTTTCGAGTGCGATCCGTTCGGCTGCTGCCTGAATTTCCCGCGTGATCTGCTGTCGTTCCCGGTTCTGGATTTCAAGCTGTTGGGCGATCTGGCCTGCCTC
>DATDRQ010000120.1:0-2240 GCA_035291645.1 Anaerolineales bacterium | reverse complement strand
GCGTCGGTGCACAACGCTCCGCTGACCAGGAGCAGGTCTAAAGTGGGCAGCCGGCCGGGGCTGTCCGGCTGTCCCTGCTCGGGCACCAGCACCAAACCGGCCTCGTCTGGGCTCTGGGAGAGTTTGACGCGGTGGTTGGCGATGTCCAGCACCGTCACCGCCATCCGGTTCTGGGTGAGCGTGCCGGTCTTATCCGAGCAGATCACGCTGACCGAGCCGAGGGTTTCTACAGCTGGCAGCCGGCGGATCAGGGCCTGGCGTTTGAGCATGCGCTGCGCCCCCAGCGAGAGGGCGATGGTCACGACCGCGGTGAGCGCTTCCGGTATGGCGGCCACCGCCAGGCTGACGGAGGTCAAGAGCATTTCTTCGATCGGGTTGCCCTGCAAGACCCCCAGGATAAAGATCACCACGACGATGACGATAGCAGCCAGCGCCAGGGCTTTACCCAGGCGGTCCAGGCGCTGCTGGAGAGGCGTCTTCTCTTCCTCGACCGACTGGATCATGTCGGCGATGTGCCCCAACTGGGTGTTCATGCCGGTCTCGGTGACCACGAAGCGACCGTGACCGTAGTTGACGATCGTCCCCATGTAAAGCATGTTGCGCCGGTCGCCGAGCGGTTTTTCCTGGTCGAAGACCAGCCCGTCTTCTTTATCGACCGGTTCGGATTCACCAGTCAGGGCGGCTTCCTGAACGCGCAGGTTGACGCTCTCCAGCACGCGGCCATCGGCGGGCACCACGTTGCCGGTCTCCAGGAGGACGGCATCGCCGGGGACCAGATCCCGGGCGGAAATCTCCTGGAGGCGGCCATCGCGCAGCACCCGCACGCTTGGGACTGCCATGCGCTTGAGGGCGGCCATGGACTGCTCGGCGCGGTACTCCTGGGTATAGCCCAGGGCGGCGTTGAGCACGACGATCGCCAGGATGACCACCGCGTCGATGTAATCACCCAGGAATATCGAGACGAGCGCCGCGGCGAACAGGATCAGCGTCAGGATACCGGTGAGCTGTTCCACCAGGATCTGCCAGCGGGTGCGCCCGCCGCGCTCGACCAGCTCGTTGAAACCGACCTGCTCCTGGCGCTGCCGGACTTCTTCAGCAGGCAAGCCTTGGGTTGCATTCGACCCAATCTTCTCCAGGACCTGAGCGGGGGTCAGCTGGTACCAATCCCCTGGTGTTCTTTTTTCTTCCCCAGTCGTGTGTGCTTCCAGCATGCTCTCAGCCCTCGATTGAAAAATCTAGGTACCTGATTCGATCCAGCTTCGCCCGGGATTCAAATCCCGGTCTAAGCGATCCAAACCCGCTGAAGCGGGTTGTTTCCCTTCCTGCGACAGCCCCCGGCCTGCTTAAGCAGGCCTGAATCTTCTCCAGACGGGTGTTTCAACACCCGGCAAGGCAGGTATTGGCAATAAAATTGCGAATTCTTCGTGACATTAGGCTTCAACCGGTATATCGCAGGATATCTTCACCGGCTAAAGCCTCGACTCCCGCTTATTTTCTTCATTGACTCATCCAGAAGACTGTTTAGCGAATCGACTTATAGTAGTTGATCAAACCATTCGTCGAAGGATCGTGGTCGAAGACCGGCTGATCTCCCTGCAGCTCCGGCAAGATCACGCCCGCCAGCTGCTTGCCCAACTCGACCCCCATCTGGTCGAAAGAGTTGATATTCCAGATGACACCCTGAATGAAGATCTTGTGCTCATATAAGGCGATCAGGGAGCCGAGGGTGTACGGAGTGAGCCGGCGAAACAGGAATGAATTGGACGGGCGGTTGCCCTCGAACGTTTTCGCCGGCACCAGGAGATCCAGTTGTTGCCCCGTAACGCCTTGGGCAACCAACTCAGCCTCGACTTCCTGCTCGGTCTTACCCCGCATTAAGGCTTCGGTTTGAGCCAAGAAGTTCGCCACCAGGATCGGGTGGTGATCCCCGACCGGATTATGGGATTGGGCCGGGATGAGAAAATCACAAGGTACCAATTGCGTCCCCTGGTGCAGCGGCTGGTAGAAGGCATGCTGCCCGTTGGTACCGGGCTGGCCCCAGATGACCGGCCCGGTGCTGTAGTCGGCTCGCCGGCCCTGCCGGTCCACGCTCTTGCCGCTGCTCTCCATGTCGGCCTGCTGGAGGTAGGCGGGAAAGTACTCCAGATATTGGTCGTAAGGAAGGACGGCAGTGCTTTGCGCCTGGAAGAAATTATTGTACCAGATGCCGAGCAGCCCCATCAGCACGGGGAGGTTCTCTG
>DATDRQ010000119.1:0-44264 GCA_035291645.1 Anaerolineales bacterium | reverse complement strand
CCAAGAATGTCAGGCTCGATCTCCAGACCGGGCGCCATGATTTGAAGATCCTCATATCGAGAGGGAATATAGCACAGATGTTCTGGTTAAGCAAGGGAAGTTTACGTTTTGGATTGGAACGAACCTGGCCTGCTTGTACTTGGGTCAAATCTGTTGTATCATCGAATTCAGCATCCTCATGCTAGCCCGCACCATCGCAGGCCTGGCTTGCCGCGAGCCATCCAGCCCTAGCACATGAGTGTGGCGCTGCTGTTCAGACCGAAGATAATTTTAGAATAACCCCAACCAAGGAGGCGTCCATGTCTATCGATAAACTCCGTGCCCAGGTGATCAGCAGCATCTGGCAGGCCATCGCCCAAAGCGGTGTCGATCTGTCTTCCATAACACAGGACCAGCAGGAAAAACTGGTCAGCAAGATTGCAGATGGCGTGATGGTGACCATGGACTCCATCATGGGGGAAGAGATGCCCTTGACCACCACGGAAGACGAGGTAGACGATCTCGGCGAGCGTGTTCTATGGAAAGGGCGTCCTTTCCTCTCCCTGGTAGAGAATTACACCATCACTTCGGAGCGACTGAAAATCATCACCGGGCTGCTTTCCCAACGTGTGGAAAATTTCGAGCTGATCCGCATCCAGGACATCGATTTCGAGCAGGGCATGGGCGAGCGGATGATCGGCATCGGAGATATCACCATCCGCGGCCACGATCCTTCCAACCCCAACATCGTCCTGCGCAACGTGTCCAAGCCCGAAGAAGTGTACGAAATCATGCGCAAGGCCTGGCTGGAGGCGCGCAAGCGGCACGGTCTGCAATTTCGCGAGTTTATGTAACCCCCTGGGAACGGGGAGCATCACAACCATCGCCGACCTGGCCTGCAGCGAGCACATCCAGCTCCAGCACCTGGCTGAAGTGCTGCAGTACAGGCCGAAGCTGCTGCTTGATCGAATTGCCTCAAATCCCCACGGAAAATACCCGTTGCTTTTTGACCCGTTTTAATGTACACTGGGTTCAATCTTTACCATTCTGGTTAAGATTGTCCATAAATATTTTTCTCGCCCGGCATTTGCTCGTAAGGAAAGTGGTCCAATTCTATAGGGTGTCAAGATGCCCACAAAAGGGTGGAAATCCTACCGGGATTTTTTCTTGAAGATCGAACCAGCCGGCGAAGGCAGTTACAAGGTTTCTGCGCGGGCGCCGGCAGGGGGTGAAGCCAGGGCGACCTTCGTTTTACCCTTCGACGAAAAAGACCTTGAAATTTTTCTTTTAAAAATTGGCCAACCCAAAAGGTTGGGTACCCGTGGCCTCATCCTCCAGCCAGCCCAACCCGCGCTGGATTTCGGAAACAAGCTCTTCAACGCGGTTTTCAAAGGCGACGTTCGGGATATCTTCGTCAGCGCCCGTAACGAAGCGGAGCGCAAAGATTATGGCCTGCGCCTGCGCTTACGGTTGGAAGGAGCTCCAGAACTGGCCGATCTTCCCTGGGAATACCTGTACGACGGCCCCGATTTCCTGGCTTTATCCACCATGACGCCGCTGGTGCGCTACATCGACCTGCCCAGCCCGCCGCGGCCCCTGGCGGTGGATCTACCCCTGCGTATCCTGGTCACGGTCAGCTCTCCCCACGGCTTACCCGAACTCGACATCGACGCAGAAAAGTCGAAAATTCAGAATGCCCTGGTAAGCTTGATCAAAAGCTCCAGGCTTGAGCTGGAATTCAGCCAGGATGCCACGCTCCAGACTCTCCAGCGGACCCTTCGGCGGGCCAGGAGCCAGGGCCGGCCCTACCACGCCTGGCACTTCATCGGTCACGGCATCTTCGACCCTTCCATCCAGGCCGGCCAGCTGGCTTTGTGCAATGCGGGCGGGATGCTCTCCCCAACCGATGGTTTTCAACTCGGTACCCTGTTTAGAGACTATCCGGAAATCCGGTTGATCTTGCTCAACGCCTGTGAGGGGGCGCGGAACAGCCGCCAGGACCCGTTTGCCGGTGTGGCAGCCGCCCTGGTCGAACGCGGCATCCCGGCCGTGATCGGCATGCAGTTTGAGATCAGCGACGAGGCGGCTATCGTCTTTTCCGAGGGGTTTTATACGGCGTTGGTCGACGGCCTGCCGGTGGACGCAGCCCTGACTGAGGCTCGCCGGTCTATATTTTTTATGCCCAATTGGGTCGAATGGGCTACCCCGGTGTTGTTCATGCGCTCCCAGGATGGAGTCCTGTTCAAGATTCAGACACCCTCCTCCATGGAACTTGCAGAAACTCAAGCTGCACAAAGGGCCGAGCAGGAGCGGTTGGCAGAGGAGAAAGCCTTAGCCGCCCGCCTGGTTTTGGAGAAAGCAGAAGCGGAGCGGCTGGCTGCCCAGAAAGCCGAAGCAGAACGGTTAGCTCGGGTAAAAGCAGAAGACGAAAGGCTGGCAGCCCAGAAGGCCGAGCAGGAGCGGCTGGAAAAAGAGCAAGCCGAGGCAGAACGGGTGGCCAGGGAACGGGCACAAGTGCAGCGGCTGGCTGAACAGAAAGCCGAGCAAGAACGTCTCGCCCGCGAAAAAGCCGAGGCGGAGCGCAAGGCCAAAGAAGAGGACGAACGCCTGGCACGCCAGCTGGCAGAACAGGAGCGGCTGGCTGCCCTTCGCGTTGAAGCAGAAGGCGTGGCAATCGGGCAACCAGGTCAGGAACATGAGCAGACGGGAACTCAAGCGGATGGCGCCAGAAAATTAACCGAGGGGCTGCCCCGCTGGGCGATCTGGGCCGGATTGCTATTGGTGGGTGGCTTGATCATTGGTTATGTCGCAACCAGGCAGGATAATCCCAGAGATATAGCCAATAGTTTCAACAACCTGACGACCGAAGACGCCTCCTTGCCAATCGAAGCCCCCCCTCCGACCGAAACCCCACCTCCGACCTCGACCCCACCTGCGGCGCCTGCTTCATCCGGCCTGGTCGTAAATACACCATCTCCGTCGGTTCCTACTACGGTGCCAACGGAGACCGCTGTCCCATTACAGGAAACCACCGGGCGCATCGCCTTTGTCTCATCGCGCGTCGGCAGAGGGGAAATCTTCGTGATGAATGTAGACGGTTCGGAACAGACCAGCCTGACGGACGACCCGGCAGGTGATTGGTTTCCTGCCTGGTCTCCCGATGGCACGCACATCGCCTTTGAATCGAGGCGCACCGGCAATTGGGATATCTTTGTGATGAACGCGGACGGTTCGGAGCAGACCCGCCTGACGGATGATCCGGCGGATGACAGGATCGCTGCCTGGTCCCCCGACGGCGCACGCATCGCCTTTTCCTCGGAGCGCGACGGCAACAGTGAAATCTACTTGATGAATTCAGACGGCTCAGAACAGGCCCGCCTGACAGAGGACCCGGCGACCGACAGGTTTCCAGCCTGGTCGCCCGATGGGGCGCGCATCGCATTTGCCACGGAGCGCGACGGCAACTGGGAAATCTACGTGATGGATGCAGACGGCTCGGGGCTGACTCGCTTGACGGATGACCCGGCGAGTGATCGGTTTCCTGAATGGTCTCCCGATGGCACGCGCCTCGCCTTTGCCTCGGAGCGCGACGGCAACGGGGAAGTCTACGTGATGAACGCAGATGGCTCGGGATTGACCCGCCTGACAGAGAACAATGAGGATGATTGGTTTCCTGACTGGTCCCCCGGCGGCACGCGCATTGTTTTCGAATCCTGGCGCGACGGCAATGGGGAAATCTACGTGATGAACGCGGACGGCTCGGAGCAGACCCGCCTGACAGAGGACCCGGCGGACGATTTTCAGCCCGCCTGGCAACCGCGATAGCGAGAAAGCGGCGTTCCTGTAGCCAGAAAATAAAAAAAGGCCTGGGAATATCCCAGGCCCTCCCTCCCCCTGTAAGTAAATTTAGCGAAAGGACTCGAACTGGTCGAAGTAATAAATCCCGCGCGTGCCGCTGTCGATGCCGCCCAGCGCCCCCAGCCGGACCCGGTCGATGCGGAAGTTGTTGTTGTCCAGACCTTGCCGGTTGGCGCGCACCACGTCGTCGATCTTTAGCTTAAGTTTGCCATCAGTTTCTCCGGGCGTGGCGGCGTCCCACTCGACTTCGATCTGGTGCTCGGCGTCGCCGATCGTGAACCAGGCCGTATTCGTCCAGGTCAGGTTATCGTTCCGGGAACCGGCCCGGATCTGGTAGGCGCCGTTGGAGAAACGCAGCTCTACCCGTAAGGCCTGCACGATTGTTCCCTGGAAATCGGTCCCGACAAATATCGTATGGCTATTCAGGTTCGCCATCACGATGGAATGCGGGTCGAAGTGGAAGTGAACGTCATAAACATTTACGTTATTCGGAGTGTTGTCCTGGACAAAGATGGCGGCATTATCGTCGATCCTGGCCCGCATGCCCCTGGTTCCCTCCAATGCTGCCTGCGAGGTGACGGCCAGGTCGCCTGCATCGCGAACGCTGCCTGACCAGGCCGCAAAATTGCCGCTCTCAAACCCATCGGAAAAAATAGGCACTCCTCCTGAACCGGATTTAGTTTTTACGAGATCGCCGGTCTGGAACGACATCAGCGCCAGGCTGATCGCCGGTAGTATGAAAAAGACTCTCCTGAACATTGTTTATTTCCTCCTGAATCTTGGTTGGGTTGTGCGAACTTCAATAAAATTTACGCAGTACCCTATGAGATGGATTGGTTTCGACCGGTTTTCCACTGGAAGTTGGGGTTCATCTCTTTACCGGCGCCCTGGTTTGGGAGCGCGGTTGTGGGAGCGCTATTTGCCGGGTACTTCGGCTGGCGAGACCGTCGACCTATCTGCAGGCAACAAAGCGCTGCTAACCGAGGAGCCGGAATAAAGGGTTAATCCCGGTCGATCCAGAACGCGCCCGACTGGCAGAGATCGGCCACTTCCAGGATCACCCCGATTCCCGGTTTACCCACGTGAGCAGGATCGAAGGTCCCGATTAGCCCCATTTCCAAGTAGCTCCGCACGCGTTCCGGTTCGTACGCCAGAAATGCCCTCTCCAGCGCGTCTGCCAGGTTCAACGCATCTTCCAGCATTACCAATCTCCCCCCATCGTAGGTGTAACTGCTTGCGAGCAAATCGTGACTTTCCTGGAAGAGTGGCAGGCTTCCTGAATCCCATAACCATTCCGGTTGCACCCCACCATAAGGGCGCCAGCCGTGATTTTCGGCCAATTCCAGCACTGAAAACCAGGTCCGGTTCGTGACGCACACCATCCTGCCAGGATCTCTATCGTTTCTTAATCGAAAAACCACTTCATCGCTCCATAATGAGACATTAATCGATCGGCAAATTATACAAGAAACCTGAGCCTATCGGAAACAGAAATTGTTGCTCCGGTAACGCCAGGGACTGAACTTAAATATCGAAACGATTGCAACCAAAAGCCCGAACCAGACCTCATCGTTTGATTGATGATAAGAAAATGATGTGGTGACCGCCTCGGCCGGTGGCCACCACATCATTTTCTCCCGCAAATTAAAGATGGTTTGCCGGTCTTTTCTACTTGCGCTTCAGAACCGGCAGCCCGTTCTTGGTTTCTGAAACCATGTATCCTTCAGGAACTTTATCCAGTGATCCCTCCTTTTGCACTTTAGCGAAGTAGAAAAGCTGCTGCTTCTTCCCATCCTTGAGGTTCCGCGTGCTGGCGTGAAGATAATAAGTCGTCCCCTTCGAGTTCTTGTAACTAAATGCCATGGTTCAACTCCTTTACATGGAATTTTCTTTCGCCCACCCCATCCATTACGGACAATGAATACCGTGCAGCAGGCGACCAATAGAGTAAATTTACCCCATTTCTGTATAATTTACAATAGTTCTTGAAGCCTTTTTTACTGCGGATTATCGCAGGGAGAATTGATTGGAAATCGGTTTATTGCTTTTTATCTTGCACCTTTTGGACCGGTTTTAACCAAAGGCTTACGCGTCCGGTTGGAGCGTAACTTCAACTACCTTGAGCAGGTGCTCGCTGAGCTGGTCGAGGTTTACCTCCTCGCGTAAACCTGCGCTGTAATCCTCTAAAATACGGGCAGAGTCATATTTCTTACGGTAAAAACGTCTATCGATTCCATTCTGAATCCGATACCGGAGTGGGTTAAACAGGGCTGCAATAAATAGCGTTGTTAGAACGATCGCCAGGGTTGAACGGGCATTTTCCCCGGTGAACAGGCTGAGGACTTGTCCTAGAAGAATGACGCTGGTGAAATATACGATCGCCAGGCTGAGCGTGAGAACGCCGTAGACCAGAGTACGGTGAATGATCAGGTCGATATCGAATAACCGGTAGCGCCAGATGGCGATCGCGATGGGAAAGGGTAGCAATAATACACCCACGACGTTAACGCCCAGGCTGGGCAATCCCAGGAACTCCGGCACCAAATAAAGGATTAGCGCCAGGCTGCCGCAGATGGTACCGCTGAATACTACCCACCTGATTTTGGCGTGTTCCGGACCATGCCGGAAGCGAAAATACTGGGCGATTGAGAAACAAATTTCGCCCCACCATTGTTGGGTGGGGCGAAATATCTTCGTTTAAGAAACCGGCGATATCTACCGGTGCTGGCGCTAATTACGCGAGGGTGGCACGATGCGCACCAGAGCTTCCGGTAAAGCTTCGATCAGCACGAGCCCACGGTGATTGCTGACGAAATGTTCTCCAGCGGACAGGATATGATCGTTACCATCTCCAGTTTGTGTCAGCCAGAGGATACCTTTCTTACAAACGATTTCGGTCCACGGTTCGTAGCTGTTGATGCGGCAGACATCCTTATCGTGTAATTCCAACTCGGATAACTTCTCGGGATTCTCAAAGATGATCCTATCCATACTCAACCTCCATGATTAGATCTTGATTGTCTGGATAAAGTATCACATACGAATCAAAATAAGTACAGATGCAGAATATACCAGTTGTAAGCATAACAGTTTATGGTTATAATAACTGTACCGATCAGGAACTTGACCAGCTGTACCCAATTATTCTGGACGCGAGTTTTTTCGGAAAAGGAACACGCCGATGAGCGGTTTCGATCAAGACCATCTGCTGTATGAAGAACTAGCGAACCGGATCGGGATGCTGATAGAAAAGGGCACCTACCGGCCAGGCGAGCGCATCCCCTCGGTGCGGGAGATGAGCCGCCAGCAAGGCGTGAGCATCAGCACTGTGATCCACGCCTATTACCTGCTCGAGGACCGCGGATTGGTCGAAGCCAAGCCGCAATCCGGTTATTATGTGCGCACGATACTCCCCTCTGCCTTGTTGGAACCGGAAATATCTTCACCGGAACCCGATCCGGGACAGGTCAGCGTTCAAGAGCTGGTCATGAGGGTGCTGCGGGATGCGAACAATCCAAGCCTGGTGCAGTTGGGGGCGGCCCTCCCAAACCTCGAACTGCTCCCGACTGAAAATCTGAACCGCCTGCTGAACTCGATCGGGCGCGAACTCGGCAAAGAGGGCGGGACGTACATCATCCCCCCAGGAGTCGAAGCACTGCGTGCTCAGATCGCCCAGCGCTCTGTGCGGGCGGGCTGCAGCCTGGCGCCAAACGACATCGTCATCACCTCTGGATGCATCGAAGCAGTCGATCTATGCCTGAAAGCGGTCTGCCGCCCAGGGGATATCGTCGCGGTCGAATCGCCGATCTATTTCGGTCTTCTTCAAACCCTCGAAGTGCATGGGTTGAAAGCGTTGGAGATCCCTACCCATCCTCGGGACGGGATCAGCGTCGCCGCGCTGCATTTTGCCATCGAGCACAATCCGATCCGGGCTTGCCTGGTGATCTCGAATTTCAATAATCCGTTGGGCAGTCAAATCCCGGATGAAAACAAGAAGGAGCTGGTTGAACTTCTGGCCCGCCACGACATCCCCTTGATCGAGGATGATATTTTGGGGGAGCTTTACTTCACCGACAGGCGTCCAATCGTAGCGAAAGCTTTTGATAAAACAGGGTTGGTGATGCTGTGTTCTTCATTCTCAAAGGACCTGTGCCCTGGCTACCGCATCGGTTGGGTAGTCCCGGGACGATTTGAGTCGACTATCCAGTGGTTAAAGTACACTGCCAGCGTCTCTGCCCCGACCCTGCCGCAGTACGCCATAGCCGAATTCCTGGCAAGCGGTGGCTACGACCACCACCTGCGGCGCGCCCGAAAGGAGTACGCCCGCAATATTGCCCGCATTTCTCAGGCGGTGATGAAATACTTCCCATCCGAGACCCGCGTCACCCGCCCATCCGGCGGGTTTGTGTTATGGGTGCAGATGCCCGATGCGGTCGATTCCCTGGAGCTTTATAGCCTGGCTATTAAAGAGGGGATCACCCTTACCCCTGGTTATCTCTTCTCACCATCCAAACAGTTCCGTAATTTCATCCGCATCAATGCTGCGGATTGGTCCTACAAAATCGATCACGCTTTAGAGACTCTGGGAGACATCATCGCCGAGTTAGCCAGAAAATAGCTCGGAAAAAATCCACGAAAGATTTCAAGTTCAGCCTCGCTCTATTGATGTTCCCGAATACAAATCGCCTCCGCAAACTTTGCAGAGGCGATTTATTATTTGGAATGCTTGTCTTAGGTTAATCGTCGCCAGGGTTTAACGCACGGAAGACGAGCGCCGCGGCCGCGCCGCCGAGGAAATTCGCTACCAGGTAGATCCACAGGCTGCCCCAGGCGGTGATCCCCATCGTCGAGAGCCCAACTGCCACAGCCGGGTTGATGGCGCTGCCCGACACCGCGCCGATCGCAAAGGCGCTCACCACCAGGGTAAAGCCGATCGCCAAACCGAAGTAGGAGTTACCGGCGTTGGCTTTTGCCGTAGCCACGTTGAGTACGACGTATGCTAAGGCAAAAGTGCCGATGAATTCCGCCAGTAGTGCGGGGATTACTACGGGTTGAAGCGTCGGCGGCGTTGCGCCCGCTTTGACAAATGTGACTACCAGCGCAGCGATGATCGCCGCGATTACCTGCACGACCATGTAGATCACCGCAGTAGCGGCTTCGATCCGCCCGCGCAACAATACCGCCAGGGTGACCGCCGGGTTATAATGCCCCCCGGAGATGTGTCCTCCCGCATAGACCATTACCATCAGGGCAGATCCGATCGCCAGGGGAGCCAGGGCGCCTGCCCCAGGCTCGATGACCGTCATCCCGATGACGAAGATCAAGAAGAACGCCCCGATGAATTCGACAACGTACTTGTTCATTTGAAATCTCCTTTTTTCTTCCCCTTACAGGATTCTCTTACTTTATAAGTAACACCAGAACTATACAATCGTTGCCTGTCTCTCGAAATTATTCGTTTTTCCGGTATACTGGAAGCGATGTTTTCCTGACAGGTTTTCTATAAGGAGATTTGCTCGATGTCTACACCCTTGACCCAGGATGATAAGATTAAGCGCGGCGCCGAGGATTCGGGGCAATACTTCCGCTACATGGCAGAGTTCGTCGGCTTCACCGAGCAGGATGCCGGGGCGATCCACGAGTCGCGTTTTATCCTGGAAAAATATATCCCGGAGATCGTCTCGAAGTTCTATTCGCAGCTCCTGCGCTATCCTCCAACCCGCAAACACTTCATGCGTCAAGACGGCACCCTCGATCAAGAATATCTTCAGTTAAGGATGCACCACCTGACAAATTTCTGGCGAAGGACCGCCTATGGGGAATTCGACGACAACTACGCCCGCTACGTCGATTACGTCGGGCGCGCCCACACCTCGCACGGGGCCGATCCCAATATCTATATCCCCGAACGATATGTGATCGGGCAGGTCGGTTTCATACAACACGCCATCAGCGAAGCCATCAGCAAAGAGCTGCATGAGATCGATCCAGATTGGGAAGTGCGCGCCCTGCGAGCCTGGAACCTGCTGATGATGGTCATCCTCGAGATGCTCTCGCGCGCCTACGGGTACGAGCGGGAAGCGGAGACCTACGCCACGCGCGCCACCATCGATCAGGATTCGGTCCTCCAGCTGGCAGTCGAGGCCTACGAGCTGGGCCTGGGAATGCGCACCTCGGGAGAGAGCCGAGACGTGGTGGTTGCGAAAGCGGAGGAGATCGTCGATGGAGAAAGGAAGATCGTCCAGGTCGATGACCTTTCCATCGGAGTTTTTCACCACCACGGCAAGTGGTACGCCGTTCGCAACAGCTGCCTGCACCGGGGTGGACCGGTCGCCACCGGTCATCTGACCGGGGACACACTCACCTGCCCCTGGCACGGCTACCAGTACAATCTGACGAACGGGGAGCTGCTGACCGATCACAAAGCGAAACTGGCGATGTACCCGGTCGAGGTGCAGGACGGTGAGATTCACTTGCACATCCCAGTCATCACGCGCGACTCTATCGAGATCACCATCGTCGAAGCGGGGGTTGTACAACCTGCCAAGTTAGGAGAGGACGAATTTCGGGCGAGCGAGCTCCCGCCTGGGCGAGCGAAGCTCGTCTTCCTGGGCGGGGAACCGGTGGCAGTGTTCAACGTGGACGGGCAGTTCTACGCCATCGGTGACGCCTGCACACACGCCGGCGGGCCGCTCAGCGAAGGAGAATTGGAGGGAAAAACAATCGTCTGCCCGTGGCATGGCTCGTGCTTCGACGTGACCACCGGAGAGGCAACCTGCGGACCTGCGGAAAAGCCGGTAAAAACCTACCGGATATCGATGAATGGAGATACGGGAAAGGTCGAATAGAGTTCGGGCTGAAGAAGCAACGCCGGAAGTTATCAACCAGGCATAATGCATGGATTACTCTATCGACTTCTCGCTATTTTCTCGAAGAACACTGCGCACTTCCTGCGCCCCTGTACAGGTCAGTGCCTGGGCTGCGAATTCTTGAGTCACTCGGAAGTCGAGCCGGCGGATCACGGATTTTATTGTGGGGATATCAGCCGAATTCATGCTGAGCTCATCCACGCCCAACCCGACCAGGACCGGCGCAGCTTGAGGGTCTGCGGCGATCTCGCCGCAAACGCCCACCCATTTACCCTGGGAATGTGCCGCTTCAACCACCTGCTTGATTAAGAGCAAGACGGAAGGATGCAGCGCATCCCCGAAACCCGCCAGTTGCGGGTTGCCGCGCTCGGCAGCCAGGGTGTACTGAGTCAGATCGTTGGTGCCGATGCTGAAGAAGTCAACCAGCGGTGCAATGGAACTTGCCAGGAGCGCCGCGGAAGGCACCTCGACCATGATACCGGTCTCCACTGGCCAGCGATGGGGGAGACTCTCTTTTTCAAGCGACAGATGCGCCGCATGCAGCTGTTCTTTCGCCCAACTCACCTCCTCCAGGGTTGAAACCATCGGGAACATCATGCTGACCGGGAAATCGCGGCCAGCCCGCAAGATTGCCCGCAGCTGAACCTGAAACAGCTCCGGCTGCCGCATCGATAGGCGCAGGCCGCGCACGCCCAGATAAGGGTTCGCTTCCTTCGGGAGCTGGAGATAGGGCAGAAATTTATCCCCGCCGATATCCAGCGTCCGGACGATGACCCGCCGCCCTCCCAGAGCTTCCCCAATTTGCGACAATACGGCCAGCTGTTCGGCTTCGCCGGGCGGCTCGCTTCGCGATAGGTAGAGAAACTCTGTCCGCAGCACACCGATTCCTTCGGCGCCATTCTTCAAAGCAGCCCTGGCCTCAGCCAGGCTGCCGACGTTAGCGGCAATCTCGATCCGGCGGCCGTCGCGGGTGATCGCAGGCGCCTGACTATTCTCCAAAAGCTCCTGCCTGCGGTCTAACCATGCCTTTCGCCGGCGGGTGAGCGCCTCCCAGACTTCTCGGTCTGGATCTAACCAAACGGCGCCAGTCGAACCATCTAAAGCGATTAGGGTCCCGACTTCGATCCCCATTCCCTTCAGATCAATCCCGGTTACAGATGGAATACCAAAGGCGCGTGCCAGTATGGCGCTGTGGGAAGTCGGACCGGTGCTGAAAATCACCAATCCTTCGACTCTCGTTTGATCGAGCTGCATAACCTGCGCAGGGGTGAGGGCGTCCGCGTACAGGACCCCTGGCTCGTCCAGATGGAATGTTAGATTGTCAGATTCTCCCTGCAGAGCGAGAGCTACCTGCTCGCCGACATCACTCACATCCGTACTGCGCGCCCTGAGATATGCATCTTCTAACGACCGGTAAGCATCGATCGCCTGGTTGATGCTCTCGCGCCAGGCAAGTCCAGCAGGTTGGCCTCGATTAAATATGCGTTCTCTTACCTCTGCCTGCAAAGTTGGATCATCCAGGATTAATCGATGCGCGGCGAATATCTCTGCCTGGAGCTCGCCTGTCCTGGAGAGCGTCTCCAGGCGGCGCCGGTCGAGGAGCGCCCTGATTCGCCCGATGGCCTCCTGCAGGCGCTGCCACTCTCGCTCAGGATCACCAGAATTCTCTTCAGTCACCCCGGATGATTCAAGTCGATAAAATACTAATGGACCCAGGGCGATGCCTTCCGCCACCGGAATCCCCTGGAGCGAGCTGCCAGTAGCAGGTGCTCGAGCAGGTTCAAAGGGGAGCAAGGGCGGCTTGGGGAATTCGGGGAGTGCAGGCAGGCCAAAATTATCGTCAACCAGCAGGCGTAGCGCGGCCAGCGCCTGCCCTGCATCGGGACCAGAGGCAGTAACCGAAATCCTGTCTCCAGAGATAGCTCCCAGTGTCGCCAGCGCGTTCAGGCTCTTCGCAGTAGCCGGGCCTCTCCCGTTGCTCAAGTTGGTGACCTGGATATCCGCCGAAAAAGGTGCGGCTGCCTTCACCAACCGCGCCGCCGGGCGCGCGTGCAGCCCGTGCTCGTTGTGCAAGGTGAGGACCGTGGTGTGCAATTCTCCTTCGGGTGTAGTTCCCCGAGCTGGAAGGTCGGCGTCCCCGGCTAACTGACCTTGCTCCAGGTGTTGGACTTTCGGTTCCAGCGCCTGACGCGCCTCCCGGCAAACTTCATCCAGTCCTCCCCCCGCACCCGCCTGGACGGCGGCGGCGATCGCTCCCTCGACCAAGGGGCCAGGGCAACAACGCACCTTCTGACGCTGCTCTTCCGGCAGGAATTCGATCGCCATCTCGGCGCTCAGCACCGCACTCCCCAGGTCCATCAAGACAATCACCCCAGCCTCTGAGTAAACTGATTGGATCGCATTGGCGATCTCGAGCGGATCGGTGCCGAACTCCTGGTGATCCACCCCGGCGCCTGCCGCGATCGCTACTGGCAGGTCACCGGGAGCAACCTGGCGCACTAACGCTTCCAGCGCTTCGGCCAACTGGCGGCTGTGGGAGACGAGCACCAGGCTTACCATTGATATGATCTTCTTTCCAGCGTCGAAATTAAATACATCGCAGAAAGTAAAGGGTATCTCATGCATCCGCCCAGGTATCGGCAGCTGCCCGGATCAATAAATATGAAGATGTCGCCCCGGGATCCTGGTGACCGGCGCTGCGATCGCCCAGGTAGCTCGCCCGGCCTTTGCGGGCGATCATGGGAATGGTGGCTTGCATCCCAAGCCGGGCAGCTTCAGCGGAGTTCATCAAGGCCTGGGCATCTGCTACGCCATCTGCTTGAGATTTTACGAGCGCCCTCACTGCTGGCACCAGGGCATCCAGCATGGTCTTATCGCCCGGTTCCGCCTTCCCCCGCGCCATCACGCCCTCCACCGCTGCCTCTAATACCCCCACCCATTCAGATAGACTGATATCCATCTTCCCGCCGGTTTTCATCCCGGCCTGCAAGAAGAAGGTGCCGTACAGGGGACCGCCCGCCCCACCAACCGAAGAAACCAGCGTCATGCCGGTGGTCTTCAAGATCGTCCCAATATCTTTGTCTGCCAGGTCAGGAAGCCTGGCCAGGACCGCTCTGAACCCGCGGTCCATATTGGCGCCGTGGTCGGCGTCACCGATCGCCGAATCCAACTCGATCAGATAATCCCGGTTCTCGGCGATCACCGCTGCATAAGCCCGAATCCATTTTAAAACATCGTCTCGGGTAATGAGCATCGATTAAATACCCCAGCGCAGGCCTGGGGTGCGCACCGGCGCATCCCACAGGGTCAGGAGGTCCTGGTCCATCTTCAGCAAGGTAATGGAGATACCCGCCATCTCCAGGCTGGTTATGTAGGGACCGACCAGACTGCGGACGACCTTCAAGCCATGCATGGCAGCGATGCGATGTGCCTGGCGGCAGGCAATATAGATCTCGATCAACGGGGTGCCACCCATACTATTGACGAAGAGCAGCACTTCATCACCTGGACGGAACGGCAAATCCTTAAGGATCGGCTCCATCAGTGTGGCGACGATCTCATCGGCAGGTTGGAGCGACATGCGAACCCGCCCTGGCTCTCCGTGAATCCCAATCCCGATCTCCATCTCATCCTCAGGAAGATCGAAGGTCGGCTTCCCTGCGTGCGGCACGGTGCACGAGGTGAGCGCCATCCCCATGCTGCGCCCTGATACCCTGACCTTTCGACCGGCCTCCGCCACCTGGGCCAGCGACCGTCCCTGTTCGGCAGCCGCCCCACACACCTTCTCCGCCAGCACCGTGCTGCCCACCCCGCGCCGCCCGGCAGTGTACAGGCTGTTTTCGACGGCGACGTCGTCGTCGATCAGTACACTCACGACCTCGATCCCCTCCATACCTGCCAGTTCGGCCGCCATCTCGAAATTCATCACGTCACCGGTGTAATTCTTGACGAGATACAGGACGCCAGCCCCACCATCGACCGCTTTGGTGGCTTCCAACATCTGGTCGGGAGTCGGAGAGGTAAAGACCGCCCCTGGACAGGCGGCGTCGAGCATTCCCAGGCCGACAAAACCGCCGTGCATAGGCTCGTGCCCGGAGCCTCCTCCAGAGACCAGGGCTGCTTTCCCCTGCACCGGCGCATCCGCCCGGGTGACATAATTCGGATCGAAATGGACCTTCACCAGGTCTGGATGGGCCAGAGCCAGGCCTTCCAGGGCTTCACGGACCACGCTTTCCGGGTGATTGATGATCTTCTTCATCGTTTGCCCTCCGTGGGTAGGTTTGTATCTGCTCTTCTAATAGCAGAACTCCTCGATGAGCTCACCCTGCGTGTCCTTCAGGTGCACGCAGTCGCCGCCGTTGTTCCAGATCGCCGTTTCTGTCCTGCACCAAAACAAGTCCTCGGCCGTATCCGTTCCGCATCCGGTGTGGAGCAGGACCAAGTCGCCCGGATCGAGCGAGAAGTGTTGGAAAGTATAGGTCCAGCCGTACCCATCCTCGATTGTCCAGGCTGTCAAGTCAACCGCTTGATTACCCGGATTCTTCAGGCACACATATTCCTCGTTCTTGTTATTGTTGTCGTCGCCCGGCGCGTTGAATTGAGAACAGGATGGTTCGACGAGGATCGTAACGCCGGATAAAGCAGTTGAAGGGGTATTGGTAGCCAACGCTCGTGCCCAGATCCCAACGCCACGCTGCTGTGCATCCTGTTGGGCCTGGTTGAGCTGATCTTCACAGGCGGTGTCTGGAGGGTAAGCCATGGCTCGGGCGTATCCCGTCCGGACCATCTCTTCGTTCACGAATGTACCGTCAGCGAGGAATACGTAACGCAACAAGCGTTCGAAACTGTCTCGGGGGGAGACGTCCTGGATCAAGGCGACCATCACCCCCTCCACCAGCGCGGCATTTTTATCGCGGGCTTCTCTCCAAAATGGCTCCCCTCTTTCGGCTGCATCCATGCCGATATAACGCACGGCGAACGTTTCTCCATCGATCTCCACATCGATAGTGTCCCCATCGACAACCTTGGTGACCAACCCTTGTTCGAATTGAGGATTCTTCAGGGAACAGCCGGGGATATTTATGATCATTGGAGCCGATTGGGTTGTTGGTATCGGGGATGGCATCTCGGGTGAGGGTTGCGCAGAAGCTGGAACAGGAGTTGCGGCGTTCACTGTTGCCGAAAGTGCGGTAACGGTCAGTTCGACCACCCGTTGGATATCGATCGTGGGGACTGCCGTGCTCGTGGCACAGGCAAGCAGGAGCAGGAGCAGTCCGCCTATTAGAATCAGGAACCGCATCATTCCAGCACCTCTGGGATGACCAACACCCTCCGCGATAGCCCTCTTCATTCCAGATGCGATCTATTCAACTTTACAACAATCCAGCCCGGTTGCCAAGGGCCTCCCCCTTCCTCGGACCGAGCACCCTGACTTATTCATCATTATTGGCCAGATTCAGGTGCATAGAACCTCTCGGTTCGATCCAGTATAATCACTGAATTATCTTCCACTTAAACAGAGCCGCAGGTTCCGAGGGCTCAGTGAACGAATGATAGACAGTACCGAACTACCCGATCTCCGCATGCTGCCGGTCGCCGACCTGCGGCCTCACGAGGACTTCGACCCACGCCGGATCGAGCGTCTAAGCCGGCGTCTACAGGCAGAGAGGCAATTAAAAAATCCTCCGGTTGTCGCTGCCATCCCAGAAAGCGAGTGTTACGTAATCCTGGATGGAGCCAACCGGGTTATGGCCTGCGAGCTGCTGGGTATCCCGCACATCGTCGCCCAGCTGGTCGATTACCATAGCCCGGGATTGAGACTCGAATCCTGGAATCACGTGGTCGCGGGAATGCCCCCGCAGATATTCGCAGAGGCGCTGGCGGAGATCAAGGGCACCTCCTTGATTCCCAGCACTCTGGAGGAGGCGCGGCTGGCGATCGAGAACGGGCAGGCAGCTGCCTTCATCGTCCGCCAGAAAGAAATCCAGCTGGTAAACTGCCGGTCCGATATCAGGTCTGGTGGCCTCAGCATCCTGACAGACATCGTCAATGCCTACAAAGGCCGGGCAGATATTTTCCGCGCTTCGAACGATATCTGGGAGAAGCAAGCCCCGTTCTATCCGGGGATCACAGCATTGGTTATTTTCCCGCATTATCGCCCGGAACAGATCATCGCTGCAGCGCGAGATAGGCATAAAGTCCCCAGCGGGATCACACGGCACATCATCCCTTTCCGAGCGCTGAATATCAACATTCCTTTGAAAGTGTTGGCTGCCAAGTGGGATCTGGATCGCAAACGCGCCTGGCTGCAGGAATGGTTAATGGACAGGATGGCAGCCAACGCAATCCGGTTCTATGAGGAATCGACTTTTTCCTTCAACGAGTGAGCAAATTTGCCTGGCAGCGATTTCTACGGGATCCAGAGAATGGCTTTATTATCCCGCAGATAGAATTCGTGTTTGTCGAAATTCGTAATGGTGAATCCCCCTGAATAAACGATCTGGCCATCCCGCCAGACCTCGTAGGTGTACTCCGCTTCCTTAAGGAATGTCTTCCTCACTTCATCCTTGCCGATGCTCAACGTAAGCAGCGTCTGCGGGCCATACAGGTTCAACAACAATAGGGTGTCCGTCTGGTTTTCGATGAAGAAGGGGACCGAGTTGGAACCTTTCGGCGTCGTGTTGTCGCCGATCTTTGCCGTGGATAGTATAGTTGGAAGGGGGGTAAGCTGTTGAGCGATAAGCGTCGGGGAAGGAGTCTCGGTTGCGGGTGGGGGTGTGAGTGTGACGAGCAATTCGACTAGATGCGTAATGATCACCTGGCGGGTTACCTCCACGATTTGGGTCACGACTACCTGGCGCGTCACCTCAACTGGCACTGTCTCCACGATGGTTATTACAACCGGGGACGCTTCTGGTGTGGCTGGAGAACTACAGCCTCCTAATAACAGAAAGAGAAGCAAGCATGGAATAAGCAGGAGACGAGAGCCGGAAACGCGCAAGATGGGCGAAGATTTCCTTTCAGGGCCGGGTGGCTTGATTTTACTGGTATGGGGGTCTCGACAGATTATACTGGATGGGAGAGGATTCGAAGTGCACTTTTTCAGTCAAGATCGCCCAGAGGAAGGTCAGACAAAAGGTGAGAAAATGAAACATAACTTATTCAATTATTAGACAATATGCGTAACAACTTGTAAGTTGTTTCGACCTGTGATAATATTAATGTTAATCACACCCTATTCCTCGAGTTAGGAAAAAACCTATATTACGAAGGAGGTTTTTTTTACTTAATGTGGAGACCCCCTAAAGCCCGAGATGAGGAGCAAACAGAGCTTTCTTCAACCTGTCAGGCATTTCTCTCTCCCACTTTCTTTTTTGATACGAAGGTTAACGAATCCTTACGCGTGGCCCGGAAACCGCGCCCGAACTTAATCCCTTTAACCCATCATCTTACCCAGTTTCGAAAGGAGGAAATCGAATGAGCACTTCAACCACAACCTATGCAATCGAATCCGTCGCCGTGGAGCCACACTCCGGAGTCCCCTGGTGGCTGGTTCTGATTGAGGGCATCGCAGCCATCCTAATGGGCGTGCTGCTGGTCACCCGACCCGGGCTGGGCACGGTCGTGCTGGTTCAATTGCTCGGGCTCTACTGGTTGATCTCCGGGATCTTCTCTATTATCGCCATCTTCATCGATAGTTCGATGTGGGGCTGGAAGCTCTTCGCCGGAGTCCTGGGTATATTGGCCGGCATGCTCATCATCCAGCATCCATTCTGGAGCGCTCTGCTCGTCCCGGCGACTCTCGTGATAGTCCTTGGGATATGGGGGCTGCTCATCGGTGTAATTGAAATCATCCAGGCGTTTCAGGGAGCAGGTTGGGGAAGAGGAGTGCTGGGCGTTCTCAGCATCATTTTCGGCCTGTTCCTGCTCGGCAATTCGTTCCTGGCAGCCTTATCGCTCCCGCTGGTAGTAGGCATTTTTGCCATCGTCGGAGGCGCCCTTGCCATCTTCGGCTCTTTCCGCATCCGGAGTGAAGCGGCCCGCTATGCCGAGGCCGCCGCCGCTCGCTCCGCATCCGTGAAGGCCAGCGCCCCGGCGGTAGCTTCCATGCCGGCGGGCGCTGCCCCGGTGTCGGCCGCCGCGGCAGCCGCAGCCGTCGCTGCCCCCAGCAGGATGGATGAAACTCCCGTAGTCGAAACCCCCAGGGCCGCAGCGGAGGAAGTGAGCATGGCGGCGACGGAGACCGTAGAAGGTGTCGGAATGCTGGAGGAGGCCGCCGTGTTCGAGACCGCCAACCTGGTCGAAGGGACCGCCCCCGTAGAAGGAGTCGGAACGCCGGTCGCTGGCGAAGCGATGGCGGTCGAAGAGACCGTTGAGCGGGCGGGGGAGGTTGAGACTGCCCAACCAGCCGAATCTGCGAAATTCAGTTACGACCTGGCGTATGTCGAAGGTATCGGCCCGGTTTACGCTCAGAAGCTCCAGGCCATCGGGATTGCCAACCCTTCCGATCTGTTGGAGCGCGGCTCTACCCCGAAGGGAAGGATTGAGATCGCCGAGCAGACGGAGATCAGCGGGAAGCTGATCCTGGAGTGGGTCAACCACGTCGATCTATACCGGATCAAGGGGGTTGGATCGGAATACGCCGACCTGCTGGAGGAGGCCGGGGTCGATACCGTCGTGGAGCTGGCGACGCGCAACCCGGCGAACCTTTATCAGAAAATTGTCGAGGTCAACGAAGAAAAGAAGATGGTCCGCAAGACGCCGGTCCAATCTCAGGTGGAAGACTGGGTCGCTCAGTCCAAGCAGCTACCCCGGAAGGTGATGTACTAGAACCTTTGAACTTCCCTGGCTGAAAAGAACCGCTAATAATGTAGCACAGGCCCACCCGAACGCTTGGGTGGGCTTTACTCTTAGCGTCTCGTCTGATGAAACCACTCTGTGATAAACTTAAAAGCAACTTTAGCCAGCAACTTCAGCCTGAGGTAGATGCGATGAAATGCCCGAGAGATAATGTGGAGATGAACCACCGCGACCTGGATAGCGTGGTCTTCGAGGAATGCCCGCAGTGCGGTGGCATCTGGATTCAGCAGGAGGAACTGCGCAAGGCCAAGGATATGGCGGACCCGGACCTGGGTTGGATGGATTTTGAGATCTGGCGAGAGGAGGATCGCTTCCAGCCCCACCTAAGCGAACTAACCTGTCCGGTGGATAATATCGCAATGGTCTCGATCAAATATGGAGAAACAGCCGTCCTCATCGATTACTGCCCTCAATGCCGGGGTATTTGGCTCGATAGAGGCGAGCTCGAAAAGATCATCCAGTCCCTGGAGCAGGAATTGGAGGAAATGAACGCCTCGGAATATATCCAGGCCAGCCTGACCGAGGCCAAGGAGCTGGTCACGGGGAAAGAATCGTTTGCTTCCGAATGGCGCGACTTGATGACTGTACTCCGGTTGTTCGAATATCGAGCGCTTTCCGAGAAACCCGGCCTCTCTAAGATCCTCTACGCCATCCAGCGCACCGGATTAGGGTTGGCGGGATATAACGCGCCCTGAATTGGGATTTTACTGGATAAAGATCAAAGGCGCTTCCTAACGATCTATCTCATCAGGAAGCGCCTTTTCTATTCTCTAACAACCTGTTTCACCACGAGCAGCTACATCAATTCGTTGCTGTCGGGCATTTCCTCATGTGACAGCCATTTCGCCGGCCCGGCGCCCATCTGAGCCTGCCTGTTCGACCGATTCCAGGCGGCGGAACTGGCTCATATAAAGGTTGTAATAAAAACCTTTGCGGGCCAGCAGATCGGCATGCTTCCCCCTCTCGACGATCTGCCCATCGTCAAGGACCAGCACCATGTCGGCATTGCGGATGGTGCTCAAGCGGTGGGCAATGACGAAACTGGTCCGGCCTTTTAGGAGGTTCTCCAAGGCGTTCTGGATCAGGCGCTCGGTGCGCGTGTCGACACTCGAAGTCGCCTCATCCAGGATCAGTATACGTGGATCAGAAAGGGCTGCCCGGGCGATCGCCAGCAGCTGGCGCTGTCCCTGGCTCAATCCACTGCCGCGCTCCCCCAGGATAGTTTGATAGCCATCGGGCAGGCGCTCAATGAAAGAATCGGCGTGGGCCAGCTGCGCGGCTGCGATCACTTCCTCGTCACTCGCTGCGGGTTTGCCGAAGCGGATATTATCCATCACCGTCGTGCTGAACAAGAAGGTATCCTGCAGGACAAGACCGATCTGGCGGCGCAGAGATTCCACCGTGACATAGCGGAGGTCGATCCCATCGATTAATACAGCTCCACCGGTGACATCATAGAAACGTGGGATCAGGTTGATCAAAGTAGTTTTGCCAGCACCTGTCGGGCCGACCACTGCGATGGACTGGCCTGGCTCCGCCACGAAATTGACCCCTTTGAGCACCTTTTCATCCTTCTTGTAGGCGGCGTGGACATTCTGGAATTCGACCCGGCCCGTGATAATGGGCAACACCTGAGCGTCTGGGGCATCCTTGATCTCGGGTTCGATATCCAGCAGCCCAAAGATGCGCTCGCCACCGGCAATCGCGCTCTGGATGTTGGTCCACAACACCGAGATCTGCTGGATAGGCTGGTTGAAACGCTGGACGTAGGTCAGGAAGGAGACGATCAGGCCGAAGGACATCACCGTGCCGAACAGGGTTTGCCCGCGCAATAAGGACAACCCCCCTACACAGGCCACAATCGCCAGAGCCAGGTAGCCCAAAGCTTCAAGCGTCGGAGCAAGAGCACTGGTAAATGAAACCGCCCGGATGTTGGCGTCCCGGTTGGCGGCGTTCACTTGCATGAAGTTGCCGATATTCTCCTCTTCCCGGCTGAAAGCCTGCACCTCCCGCACCGCCGAGATCGTCTCCTGCAATTCCGCGTTCACGCTGCCCATTTGTTCACGCGTCCGGCGGAAAGCTTTGCGGGCCTGGGAAGAGAACCACAGCGTGGCAATGATCATCAGAGGCACTACCGAGAGGCTGAGCAAGGCGTACGCCAGGCTTTTCTCCACCATGGTGTATCCGATCCATCCGATCAACAGGATGCCGCTCAACACGTTCACCAGAGCGAAGCTGAACGCCTGCTGGATCGTCTCGGAGTCGTTTGTGATCCGGCTCATCAGGTCCCCGGCCTCGTGCTCGGCGTAGTACCCTACCGAAAGCCGGTGCATGTGCCGGAAGAGATCCTCGCGCAGCTGGCGCAAGACGCGCAGACCGGCCCAATTCATCAGGTAGAAAGTCAGGCCGGTCAACACGGAGGTCAATACATACAGCCCGGCAATGATCAAGGACAATCTACCCAGACCCGCCAGCCGCTGTGAACTGGTGAGCAGATCGGTATTGGAGATGTAAGAGCAGTTAGTCACCGCGCCCGCCGCGGCTCCGCCTTGTGGTGCTCCAGGAAGATTTCCGAAAGCGGTTACCGCTGCCGGGGTGAGATAACAGTCGACGATCTGGCCGAGCAGGGCCGGCGCGGTTACCTGAGCCCAAGTCGCACCCACGATCAACACGGCTACTACGGCCAAAACCGGCCAGTAGGGCTTGAAATAATCTCCGAAACGCGCCAGGGTTTCTCCGAGCCGTCGGGGTTTCAGAGTTTCCTGGCTCATGATCCGGCGTAATCCTTCAGGTCCACCACCAAACATACTAACCTCCTGCTACCGGGGCAGTGATCGGCGCGAGCACCGGCTCGCCTGCGGTATCATCCACTAACTGGGATGTATAGATATCCGCGTAGATCTCGCTGGTTTCCAGCAAGTCTTCGTGCTTCCCGCGGGCTACGATCTGGCCTTTCTCTAAAACCAGGATCTGGTCGGCGTTCATCACCGTACTGATGCGCTGGGCGATGACGAAGCTGGTCCGGCCCCGCATCAGGCGATCCAGGGCATGCTGGATCTGGGATTCGGTCGCCAGGTCAACGCTGCTGGTCGAGTCATCCAGGATCAGGATGCGTGGGTTTAGCAGCAGGGCGCGGGCGATGGCAATGCGCTGCTTCTGGCCGCCGCTCAGCGTCGCGCCGCGCTCACCCACCGGGGTTTTATAACCTTCCGGGAATGACAGGATGAAGTCATGCGCCGCAGCGGCTTTGGCAACCGCCTGGATTTCGTCCAGGGTGGCGTCCGGTCTCCCGAAGGAGATATTTTCCTGGATTGTGCCGGCGAACAAAGTCGTCTCCTGCAAAACGATACCGATCTGCGATCTTAAGGATTCCAGGGTAACATCCCGTAGTTCATATCCATCGATCAGGATACTCCCCTCACTCGGGTCGTAGAAGCGCGGCAGCAGATTGATAATGGTGGTCTTGCCGGATCCGGTGGCGCCTAACAGGGCAAGCGTCTGTCCCGGCTCGACCTCAAAATCCACGTTCTTTAATACCGGTTCTCCACTCCCGAAGTAGCGGAAAGTGACATTTTCGAACCTTACTGATCCCCTTAATGGAGGTAATACAATGGCATCCGGTTTATCCTCGACCTCGCTCTGTGCATCCAGGATCTCGAAAATGCGGCTGGCAGAGGCGGAGGCCTGGGACATCTGGGTGACGATCATGCCCAACTGAGCGATGGGTAGAAAGATGTATACCAGGTACAGGCTAAATTCCTGCCATTCGCCTAAGGTCAGGTTCCCGCCTATGATCTGGCGTCCACCGAAGTACAACACAACCGTCTGTCCCACGGTAGCTACCAGAATAACCAATGGAAAAAGGAAAGAGAAGACGCGCGAGACGACCAGTTGTTGACGCATCAGGTCGTCGGCTGCCTGATCGAATTTAGCCTGTTCATTCTTCTCCTGGGTAAACGCTTTGACCACCTTGATACCGGCCAGGTTTTCCTGCAGGCGGGTATTAAGGCGGTCGAGGCGTATCTGAATTTTCGCGAAAAGAGGTCCACTGATCGCCCCAAAGACCATGAACAGCACCAGGGCGATCGGCAGGATAGGCAACGCGATTAGGGTTAAACGGGCATTCGTGGTGAACAGGATAATCAAGGTGCCGCTCAGCAGGATCAGGGCCCCGACCGCCATCAATAGACCTTGGCCGATGAAAAGGCGGACTTTCTCAATATCATCGGTCGCCCGGATCATCAACTGCCCGGTCTGGGTTCGATCGTGGTAAGAAAACGACAGGTTCTGGATCTTGGCGAACAGCTCGTTGCGAAAGTCAAACGCTACGCTCTGGGAATTACGCTCCGCGGTGAAGGTCTGCAAGAACGAGAAAAGCCCACGCACCACCGCGAAGATCAGGATCGCGATCCCGGCGTTGATCAAGAGCCGTTCGGCGTTCTCGAAGCTGTAGAGCAATTGATCCAGCGTCACGCCCATCCGCGAGAGGATGTTGGGCAACACATTCGCCGGGATGCTATTGAGCTGCGGAACGATGGTCTTGGCTATTAATCCCTGAGTCACTGTATCGATGATGTTCCGGATCATCCGGGGTACCATCAACTGCGCCAAAGTTGCGATCACCAGGAAGAGATAGGGCAGGAGCGCCAGCCCACGGTAGCGACCCAAATAACGCAGAGCGCGACCCAGTGCTTTGCGGTCGATCTTCCCTCTCGGATTATTCGTGCGCGGATTCTGCAAAACGGTTTCTCCTGAAATCTGGCAAGGTTAAAGATAGCTGAAAGATATACAAGGTTGGGTAATCCGATCAGCCTGCTAACCTTGCGGTTCGCCGATCAGCCGGTTTTTATCCGGGTGTTTGGTCTCTGGTTGAGGTGGGGGTTCAAGCTTAAGAGCTGCCTGCGTCAAGATGGTCAACGCAGCAACGATCGCTCTCTGCTCATCGGGCGTGAGCGCCTCAGTCAGCTGGGCCATCCAATGGTGGCGTGCTTCGATGCTCTCCTCGACGATTGCCTTCCCCTTGGCGGTCAAGGTCAATTGCCTGACCCGGCGGTCTTGCGGATCCTCGCTGCGTTCTACTATACCCAGCTGGACGAGACGATCGACCATCTGGCTGGCAGCCGCATTGGTCACGCCCAGGTGGTCGCCAACTTCCGATACCCCGCACACTTTCGAATGATACAGGCGGAAAAGCGTACTCATCTGGCTCATCGAAAGGCCTGAATCCCTGGAGAATTGGACGAAATCACGCATCGAGCGCTGCATGAATATACCCGCCCATTCGCGGAGTACCTGGGGAAATTCATGTGTGGGGTCCATGGTTAACTGCCCTAATTAATTAATATTACTTAACTATATAATTTTAGTCGGGATTTGTCAAGGAATCAACGGGTGATTTTCTATCAGACAGTTCTGGCCTAAGTAGACCGGTTCCATCTGATCGGCTACTCTGCCAGGTCTCCGCGGCAGACAGGTCTATCACCCAATCCTGGACTATAATCTCACCAGATTAACCGAGTGTTAGCCAACCGGTAGGATCACTCCTAACCTAACACAACCAAAATAACCAGATTAGAGCTTACGCAGTTGGTAGGAGAATGGGGTTTTTTAGGCGGGCTCCGCCCGCCTAAAAAACCCAATTTCACCCTCAAATGCGTAACTTCTACAGATAATATTTTCGACAGCCATGGAGGTCAGGAATGAGCAGAGCGCGCGATCTGGGCGTCCCGTTTGACGGCGCGCCAGGACCTTATAACGCCATCACCGATGTCGTCGGAGTGACCGTTGGGCAGACAACGCTCATCTCCGGGGATGGCCAGCTATACGTTGGGAAAGGACCTGTCAGGACGGGAGTCACCGTCATCCTGCCGCGTGGGAAGACTTTCGACCCGGTGTTCGCCGGCTGGTATTCCCTCAACGGCAATGGCGAGATGACCGGCACGACCTGGGTCGAGGAATCTGGCTTCCTGGATGGACCGATCTCGATCACGAACACCCATAGCGTCGGCATGGTGCATGACGCGGTAGTCTCCTGGGTGTACGAGAACCGCCTCTTCGACCTGGAGCTTTCGCCCGTCTTCTGGCTTAATCCGGTAGTCGCCGAGACCTTCGATGGGCGGTTGAACGACGTAAACGGCTTTCACGTCAGGCGGGAGCACGTCTATGCAGCCCTGAACGGCGCGACGAGCGGACCAGTTGCCGAAGGGAACGTGGGCGGGGGAACCGGGATGGTCGCCTACCAGTTCAAAGCCGGCACTGGCACTGCCTCGAGGGTGGTGCAGCTGCCGGACAGGCAGGTGACGCTGGGCGTCCTGGTTCAGGCGAACTACGGGCTGCGGACTAACCTGACTATCGCCGGGGCGCCGGTTGGGAAGGAAATTACCGAGTTGATGCCTGAATTGCGATCTTTAGATCCCAGCCCAGGCGGGGGTTCGATCATCGTCGTCCTCGCTACAGACGCGCCGTTGATAGCTCACCAATTGAAGCGCCTGGCGCGCCGAGTCCCGATGGGCATCGCCCGTCTGGGCGGCGTCGGCGCCGACAACTCCGGGGATATCTTCGTCGCATTTTCGACGGCAAACCCGGGGGCTGCCAACCGGGAGGGAGTTGGACAGGTTGATGTGCTTCCGAACAGCCAAATGACGCCCCTTTTCGAAGCCACCATCCAGGCTACCGAAGAAGCCATCGTTAACGCGCTGGTTGCCGCTCAACCAATGACCGGCATTAACGGGAACACCGTCTACGCCCTGCCTCACGAGCGGCTTTGCGAGGTCCTCAGGAAGTACAACCGGTTGAACGAGGAGCAACCACAGGGATAACCATTCAAACCAATCCTTTGAATTCATGGGTATACCACTTCAAAATTCGTCATCCTTTGTGTACCAGTACCGATAAAGTGGTATACATCGTATTATCATGCGGCAGATGAATTGGAGAAAATTCTGCCTGATTCTTGAATTTCCCCTCTTGATATTGGTTAAAAATCCTATATAATTATCTATGAGGGGGTTTGATTCGTCCGTGAAGCGGTAGTAATCGTACATTTACAGGTTTCAGGTTATACCACCAACCACTTATCGGTGGGTCGAATTCAAGTTTCGGATGTTCCGAATTGCCAAGGAGCGCTTGAATTGTTAAACGAAGACCTGAGCAAACCGCTTTACATTCAAATCCAGGAGTACATTGCCGAGCTGATCCTCTCCGGCAAGATTCCTCCTGAGACCAAACTGCCCTCCGAGCGCGAATTCAGCCAGGAACTGGGAGTGAGCCGGATGACGATCCGGCGTTCGATCACAGAACTGGTCAACGAAGGCATACTGGAGCGACACCACGGTTCGGGGACGTTCGTCGCCAAACCGCGCGTCGCCTACGACGCCCGTGAGTTGATCAATTACGTAGAAGCCATGGCCTCGCGCGGGATAGCTACCTCCAGCCAGCTGCTGGAGTTCGGCGAGATCCCTGCCAGCCGCCGGCTGGCAGAGCGGCTGGAGGTCGAGATCGGCAGCCCGCTCAACCGCGTTTCCGTCCTGAGGCTGGCAAACCGGGTACCTTGCGTGATCGAGCGCTCCTATTACCCGTGCGAGCGCCTGCCTGCCCTTCACGAATACGACCTGGAAAGAACCAATCCTGACATATTGTTGACAGAAGGATATGGTATCCAGATCGGGCACATTGCTCAAAGTTTCGAAGCTGTCGCGGCAGACGATCCGATCACTTCCATCCTGCGTGTCCCGGAAGGTTTTCCCTTGCTGATGGTGACCCGGACGATCTACCGCAAACCGGATCGAAAACCGGTTGAATACGCCCAGGATTTCCTGCGCAGCGACTACGCGCGCGTCACAGCGGAGATCGACTGGTGAAACCTACCGATCCGTCGGCTGTTGAGAACGATAAGGGGTGTGAAAGGAGGCATTCTGGTACCAAACCCATCATCCTGATCTTCACTTCGAATAATCCGTCTTAATTCATTCTTAGCAGGAGGAATAAGAAATGGCTGATATGGTTATGCCAAAAGAGGGCGACTCAGGCGGTGAACGGAAGCTGTATGCCCGCCGGAGCTCCGGCCTGGTCCGCACGATTGGGATCTTCGGGGCGATGGTGTTCGGCGTTCATTGCATCAGTCTTTCCTCGTCGGGATTGATCCCGTTTTCGTGGGTCGCAGGAGTGTGGCCGGGGAGCAGCATCATCGGCGTCCTGACGGTCGCCCTGTTCTTCTGCATGTTCCACGCCTACACCTATGCCACCATCGGCGCTGCCATGCCCCGCTCGGCCGCCGACTACACCCTGGGAAGCCGGGTATTGAGTGCACCGATCGCCTTCGGCGCCAGCTGGACGCTGGTGATCTTCAGCGCTATGGTCGCCGGTTCGCTGATCGCCTGGATCCCGAAGACTGCCCTGCCTGTACTTGCACGCACCATGGGCATCGTTTTCAATAATCCTGGCATGATCTCCTTCGCGGATTGGTCGGTCAGCACGACCGGCATCATCCTGGTCGGCACGATCTGCGCCATCATCGCCTTCTTCACGATGATCCTGCCCACCCGCACCATCGTCCGCATCCTGGAGGTCGGTTTCTTCCTCGGTCTAATCGCCTGGGCGATCCTGTACTTCCAGCTCGGCACAGCAGGGGCGGATGCCTTCCCAGCCGCCTGGGATCGTTTCATGGGGGCCGGTAGTTTTGCAGACCGGATCGACCTGGCGAAGGCCAATGGGATGGTGACCAATCCAAACGTGGCGATCATGACCCTGGCCGGTCTGATCATGGGTTTCTGGATCTTCTACGGTTACTACATCCCGACCTTCTTCGCCGGCGAAGTCAAACAGGCCGATAAGACCCTGCTAGCCGGCAGCTGGGCTTCTCTGCTCGTCACCTGGGCCATCTTCGTGGTCGGAGCGTTGCTGCTTCAAAGGCTCGTGCCGTTGGAATGGCTGGCAGCGGAAAGCTACCTGAGCAACATCGGGTATGAAGGGCCAACCATGCCATGGATCACATTCTATGCAGCGATCCTGAGACCCAGCTTTCCACTCATCCTGTTCGTCGCCTTTGCCTGGGTTTACACCCTGATCAACCTGGCGCAGACCTATGTGTTCTACTGCAGCCGCATCCTCTTCGCCTGGTCCTTCGACCGGTTGATCCCGGAGCGGGTGTGCTACGTGCATCCCAAACTGCGCAGCCCGATTATCGCCATCCTGATCATCATCCTGATCGCCGAGATCGGCGTGATCGACGCCGCCACCGGCGGGGTGATGGGCGCGCAGTTGAACTTCGTCTTTTTCGCGGTCTGGACCATGCTGGTGCCGGTCCTGGCGATCACCCTGTTCCCCTTCCTAAAGCCGGACCTGTACCAGAATGCTTCTGCCGCGGTGCGCCGTTCGATCGGTGGGTTCCCCCTGATTACGATCGTCGGCACAATCACCATGCTGTACCTGCTCTGGATGATCATCGCCTCATTCCTGTATCCAGCAGTGGGCGGCCGGATCGGACCGACCACCCTGATGACGCTGGCGGTCTTCTTCCTGAGCGGGATCGTGGTCTTCTACATCGCCCGCGCTTACCGCCTGCGCAAGGAGGGCATCGACATCAACTGGACCTTCAAATCTGTACCACCCATCTAAGTTTGGTTCATGGCGTCCTAATCGATCACCGGGAGGGGCAGAACCGCCCCTCCCGGTTGGAATTACTTATTTCCTCATCCTTGAATCCAGGAGCGCCGCATGGCGATGACCCGCATCCTTTACGCTTCCGACTTCCATGGTTCTGATGCTTTCTATCGAAAATTCCTAAATGCTGCCCTCCAGTACCAGGCCAACGTCCTGATCGTAGGGGGTGATGTCACCGGCAAAGCCATGATCCCGATCATCCACCAGGGCCATGGACGTTTCCTGGGATACCTTTTCGGCCGAAAAGAAGAAGCCAGCAGTGCACTTGAATTGGAGAAATTAAAACAGACGATCAGCAACGTCGGCTTCTATCCAATCGTCCTGGAGCCAGAAGAAGCAGAGCAGCTGGAGCAGGACCCCGACAGGATGGGGAAGCGATTCGAGCGGGAGATGGTCGATCGCGTCCGTGCCTGGCTGGCTCTATATGAAGAAAAATTACCCGCGCAACAAATTCCCTTGTACTTTATGCCAGGGAATGATGATCTCCGGTCGATCGATCTGGCGATTGATGAATTCGAGCACGTTCATAATCCTGACGGCGAACGGTTTTGGATCGATGAAAACCACGAATTGGTTGGGATGTCCAACGCCAACATGACTCCCTGGGTTTGCCCGCGCGATACCGAAGAGGACGAATTGGAAAAACGACTGGATGAGATCGGACTCCTGCTGGAACACCCGGAAAGGGCGATCGCAGCTCTGCATGTCCCGCCTTTCGATTCCGGGATAGACGTCTGCCCACAACTGGATGAGAATCTCAAGATCGTGAGCAGCGGCGGGCAGGTCTTAATGAAACCGGTTGGGAGCACCGCTGTTCGCAAGTTTATCGAGCATTTCCAGCCTTTGCTTAGCTTACACGGGCATATTCATGAAGCGCCTGGACATATCCGCATCGGGCGGACGCTGGCGATCAACGCCGGCAGCGAATACGCCGAAGGCATCATGAAGGCCGCCATCATCAACCTGGATCGCGATCGGGTCAAGGGCCACATCTTGATCTCCGGTTGAGTTCATTCTCTAAATAATGTAGGAAAAGCGCCTATGAGCAGGTATGGTGAAATTCAGGAAGATTTCTACACAGAGCGCACCCGTATCCTGGAAGCGTTAGACCTGCCGGAGAACCGGCACATCGTGATGCGCCTGATCGGCGCGCTCGCCTTCCGCACGCGCTGCCCTCAATACGGATACTTGCAGGACGCCCTGGGCCGGGTATTTACCGATATCGATTTCGCCACCTACTCCCGCCATATTAAGGATGCGACCCATCTGCTTACCGATCTCGGTTACCGGGAAGACCAGATGGTCACCCGTCTTTTCGGAGAGGGGCGCATGTTGTTCCACGATCCGGTATTCGGCAGGCACATCGATATCTTCATAGATCGCCTGGATTTTTCGCACGTCCTGCCTTTGATCGGCCGCCTGGAAGCGGACAGTCTGACCCTGCCGCTGGCAGAGCTGCTCGTGGAGAAGATGCAGATCTACCAGTTGAATGAAAAAGACGTCATCGATACGATCATGCTGCTACGCGAGCACCCGGTCGGCGAGACGGATAACGAGACCATCAACGCCGGGATTATCTCCCGCCTGGCTGCCAACGACTGGGGGCTGTGGCGGACGCTAACCGACAACTTCTTGCACGTCGTAGAGCTTCAGGAACTCTATCCCCAGCTGACCGATGAAGACCGGCAGGTAGTTAAGGGACGCATCAACGATTTATTAGAAAAGATCGAAGCCCAGCCAAAGACGATGCGCTGGAAGGTGCGCGCGGCGATCGGCGAACGGGTCAAGTGGTACCGAGACGTGGAAGAGCTGGCCCACCGTTAGGTGGTTCGGAATTCACTTTTTAAAATTCAAATCCACAAAATCAGAAAACTCAATATACCTCATGCAGAAAAAATACATCCTGGCGCACGACACCGGAACAGGAGGCGACAAAGCCGTCCTGACCGACTTGCAGGGACGGGTTCTTCAGTCCGCTTACCAGCCCTACGAAATCTACTACCCGCAGCCGGACTGGGCAGAGCAGAGCCCAGAGGAACTGTGGCAGGCGGTGGCAAAGACCACTCGCCAGGTGATCCAGAAAGCGGGTATCGAGCCCGGCGAGATCCTGGGCGTCGGTATCTCGGCGCAGATGTTCAACCTGCTCCCGGTCGATGAGCGCTGCCAGCCGGTCACCCCGATGCTCAGCTGGCTGGATGTGCGCAGCGTCCACCAGGCAGACCGCTTGCTGAGCGGAGACACTCCAGCATTCTTATTTAATAAAACAGGGAATATCCCGACTGCTAAAGATGTGATCCCGAAAATATTATGGTTGAAAGAGGCACGACCTGACCTGTGGGCGCGCACCGCCAAACTGCTCGACTGCAAGGAATACATCTTATTCCGCCTGACCGGAAAGATAGCCATCGACTGGCATGGGGCTTCGGTCTTTTTCCTGTTTGACCCGTACCAGAAGATCTGGTCGAAGGAAGTCTGCGAGACCCTGGGAATCCCGCTCGAGAAGCTGCCTGAAGCTTACCCCTGTACCCAGGTGATCGGGGAGGTCACCTCCCGTGCAGCAGCCGAGACCGGATTGGCGCCTGGTACGCCGGTCGTGATCTGCGCCGGGGATGTGGCTGTAGCGCAATCGGGCTCCGGTGCAAATGCCGCCGGAAAGGCTCACCTGTGCATCGGCACCGCCACCTGGGTCGGACTCTCGACCAGGGTTTTTCAGAACGATCCAGAGAAACCTTTCTGGGCGCTCAACCATATCGACCCAGACAAATGGATCATCGCCGGCGAGATGGAGACTGGCGGCGGGGCGCTGATGTGGTTCCGCGACGCCTTCTGCCAGGAGGAAGACCGCCAGGCGAGCGCGGCCGGGATATCCACTTACCAGCTGCTCGGGCAGATGGCTGATTCGGTCGAACCAGGTTCGGATAAATTGCTCTTCCTGCCCTGGCTCTCCGGAGAACGCGCCCCGGTCCTCGATCATTACGCCCGAGGAGGCTTTGTCGGCCTGTCCCTAAGCCACACCAAGAGCCACCTGGCGAGGTCTGTGATGGAAGGAGTCGCTTTCCACCTGCGCTGGATTTGTGAATCGCTCGAGCGCCTGGGGCTGACTTTCGACTCGGTTAACGCAATCGGCGGCGGCAGCACCAGCCCGGTGTGGACCCAGATCATCAGCGACATCATCGAGCGCCCTTTGCGTGTGGTCGAACATCCCCAGGAGGCCGGGGCGATGGGTGCGGCGCTGTCGGTGGCTGTTGGGCTGGGGATCCTGCCCAACATGGAGGCGGTCGACGAAGTGATCCGCATCGACCACACCGTCGAACCGCGTGCGATCAATCAAAGACGATACGGCGGGCTGTATCAGGAATATCGCACCCTTTACGAAGCGCTTGCACCGATCTACCGGAATTTGCACAATGTAGACTAATGCTTAATCAAAGCGAAAAGAGCCACCTCATGGCGGCTCTTCATATCTTTACTACTTTTCTTTACTACTTTGGTTCAATCCCTTAATCAGTAATTACAGTTTCAGGGACTGCGACGACGTTGGCAGCCTGTAACCCTTTGGGGCTCTCCTCGATAGTAAACTCGACCTGCTGGCCCTTCTCCAGACGACGGTAACCATCTGCCTGGATGGCCGAGAAATGAACGAATACGTCATCGCCCCCCTCATGGCCGATAAAACCATAGCCTTTGGTTGGGTTGAACCATTTTACGGTCCCAATGATGCGTTGAGCCATATATCCTACTCCATCCGAAAAAGATTATTGCGCTGGTTGCCTGTAAAAAGAGTAACAACGGCAACCTTCCTAAGCAATTTCGTCACAAAGTGTATCTGTACTCTTCTCCAGTGTCAAGCAGGCTAAACCGGCAGGCTATCTTCCTAGCCGCTTACGAAAAGCTTCGGTAAGCGCCGGGACGATGGTATGTAAGTCACCAACGACGCCAAAGCGAGCCATCTTGAAGACTGGCGCTTCTGGGTCCTTGTTGATCGCCACGATCATCTTACTGGTGCGCATGCCGGCCTGGTGTTGGATTGCGCCGGAAATCCCACAGGCGATGTACAGGTTCGGCGCGACCACCTTGCCGGTCTGGCCCACCTGGTGCTCGTAAGGGATGTAACCCGCATCCACCGCGGCGCGACTGGCCCCGACCGCAGCACCCAGTACTTCCGCCAGCTCGCCGATCATCTTGAAACCCTGCTGGGCGCGCCAGATCTCGGCCTGTTTCTCATCCATACCGGCCGGAGGCGTCAGGGAGGGGTTGTTGGAAACGCCACGCCCGCCTGAGACGATCACACCGGCGTCGGTCAGACTAACACCCGCCTCCGCCTGGTTGTACCCAATTACTTTAGTGGGCAGTTCTGCTTCGTTCAGGGAGATGCTCACCGGCGTGATCTTACCGCTACGGGAGGCATCCGGTTCCGGAGCCGCGTACGCCCGCACGCGCAGGGTGATCATCTGTGGGCGCGCCTTGGAGACTGCCTTGGAAAGCAGTTTGCCGGCGTAAACCGGCCGGGTTACCTCCACGCCACCATTCTTTACTTCCAGTCCGACCGCATCCGGCATCACCCCGGCATTAAGGTCGACGGCTGCCATGGCCGCGATCTCCCGGCCACGCGTGGTCGTCGGGAACAGGATCGCCTCCGGCTGGTTCTGTTTTGCCAGCTGGCTGAGCGTGCTGGCATAAGCCTCCGCCCTGTAATCAGCCAGCAATGCATCCTCTGCAACGAGCACCTCATCGGCGCCATGCTGGATTGCTTGCTCGGCCACGTCCTTCACTTTCGCCCCTGCCACGACGGCTGTTACGCCGCCCCCCAGATCTTCAGCCAGGATGAGTCCCGCGCCCAAAGCTTCCCAGGATGATGGGTATGCCTTCCCGTCGGAATGATCGATGTAGACCCACACTTTGTCAGCCATCACAGCACCTTCTCTTCCAGGATCCTGTCCACCAGCTTTTCGGCGATCTCCTGCGGACTATTTCCGGTGATAATTTCCGTCAAAATCTCCCGCTTGGGCGGATTGATCATTTCAGGCCAGGTGACCAGAGGCTCAGGAGCCTGCAGTCCCAGGTCAGAAAGACGCCAGGTCGGGATGTCTGCCTTGGATGCCTTGCGGATACCCATAAATGACGGGTAGCGAGGCTCTCCGATATCCTTGACCACGCTGACCACTGCGGGCAGTTTTCCTTCTACAATCTGGCGACCTTCCTCCACTGAACGCTCGACACGAATCATCTTCGCACCAGGATCGAGCTGGCTGATGGTTGAAACCAGGGTGAGGGATGGCCAGCCGAGCAGGCGGGCCGTCTGAGCCGCGGTTACGCCGACGTCCCCATCGATGGCTTGCCGGCCAAAAAAGGCCGCGTCTACGTCGCCAACCTTACGGATGGCGGCTGCCAGGACGCGGGCGGTAGACAGGCTGTCCGCGCCAGCCAGAGCAGGGTCAGCGATCAGGATCGCTTGAGTGCAACCCATCGCCAACGCATGCTTCAGCGCGTCCCTGGCGTTCTCCCCGCCTATCGAAACGACCGTGACGTCGCCGCCAAGGGTCTCTTGCTGGCGTACCGCGGTTTCGACGGCGTACTCATCCCACGGGTTGATCACCTGGGGAGCATCTCCCCAGGTAACTTGCCCATCCTCGACGACCACTTTGGCGTCTGAGGAAGGCACGAGTTTTACACATACTACGCTTTTCAAGGTGTCCTCCTTTTTAATAAGAGCCAAGAATCCAGAGTAGATGAGCGATCGAGATGACAGTTAAGGTGATGTGTTGAGAAGGAGACCTCCTGCTTTTCTTGATCGAGATCCGGGTATCCAGATCTCCGCATCTGCTGCAACCGTAACTACGCAGCCTGCCAATAATCTTCATCGTAAGCCGGAAGCTCACAACGCAAGGCTGCGTCCTGCCGGTAGCCGAGCGAGTAGCCTGCCTGCATCAACTGGTGGATTTCGCTGGTGCCTTCATAGATGACCCCCCCTTTGGCGTTCCGTAAATACCTTTCCACATCATACTCGTCGCTGTATCCATATGCGCCATGGACCTGGATGGCCTCGGAGGCAGCCTCGTAAGAGGCGTCTGTGGCGAACCACTTCGCCAGGGAAGTCTCCCGTGTGTTCCTCAATCCTTGGTTCTTCATCCATCCGGCGCGCAGGTAAAGCAGTCGGGCAACTTCGTAGGATTGTACCATGCGGGCGATCTTCTGCTGGACGAGCTGGAATTTGCCGATCTCGCGACCAAAGGCCTGGCGTTCCTTCGCATAGCGCACGCTGGCATCCAGACAGGCGCGGATCAGGCCAGTTGCCCCGGCTGCTACCGTGTACCGCCCATTATCGAGACTGGACATGGCGATTTTGAAGCCCTCTCCCTCCTCTCCGAGGCGGTTCTCAGCCGGGAGACCCACATCCTGGAAGGATAGCCATCCAGTCGAACCGGCGCGCATGCCCAGCTTGCCGTGGATATCCCCGGTGCGAACACCCGGTCGATTGAGTTCGACGATGAAAGCCGTAAGCCCGTCATGCGGGTCAGCCGCGCCGGAATCGGTGCGGGCGACGACCAGGGCGTGGTCAGCTTTTGTCGCCAGAGAGATCCACATCTTCTCCCCATTTAAGATGTAATCATCTCCATCTCGGCGAGCGGTGCTGGCAATGGCGGCAACATCGGATCCGGCGCCGGGCTCGGTCAGACCAAAGCAGCCTACCTTCTCCCCGCGCGCCTGGGGTATGAGGAAGCGCCGCTTCTGTTCTTCGGTGCCCCATTGCAGCAGGCTCATACTGTTCAACCCCATGTGCACCGACATTACCACCCGCAAGGTGCTGTCGACTGCCTCCAGCTCCTCACAAACCAGGCCTAGGGAGATATAGTCCATGCCTTGACCCCCATAGCGGACCGGGATACAGATGCCGAGAATCCCCTGTTCTGCCATGCGATTCAGGATGAACGGCGCCATTTCCTGCTTGCGATCGTATTCTTTGATCACTGGCGCCACTTCTTTGAGCACAAATTCCCGCACCGTCGCTTGTACCATGCGGTGTACATCGCTAAGCCCGAAATCCATAGGATCTCCTGTCTTGCCCTGTTAGGTTGTCATCATTGATCGGCCGGTCCCTGAACCTTTGCGCCTGGTCCGGAGACCACGCCCGTACTTATTTGATCCGACGATCTTCGCATCCGTGCTTGCGCGCACGCACGCTTGCGCGCAAGCCTGCGTGGTCCGGAAACCGCGCCCAACTTATGCCATTATATTCACACAATTGATAGTACACAACCTGATGATCATCACTTTTTCCTGCGTTAGAATATAATCCGCCCTGTGCAACCAACCATTCGTGCCACCTCCCTACCCCGGGCCCTGACCCTGCTCGTCCTGGTACTCCTGCTCGGAGTGACCGCCAGCTTCATGCTTTCCGGCCAGTCTCTCGAACCTTCCCGGCATACATTACGAGGAGGGGCTAACCGGGAAGCCGGGGGCGCACATGAGCAGGGTAAGACAATGGATGGTTTGTCAGCCCAGGACTGGTTCGCGAGAGGCGAAACCGCCCAAACACGAGGAGACATTCAGGGGGCAATCAATGCCTGGCAAACCGCCTTGCAGCGCGGCGCTCCGCCTGCTCAGGTATATCCACGCCTTGCCGGGGCGCATCACCGGCTCGGGAATCTCGACAGGCTGGCGGAAGACCTGCGATTTCTGGCATCCGATCAGCCTGCCGATCCTGCCTGGCAATATCAGCTTGGGCTGGTCCAGGCGCTTCTGCAGCCCGAGGCAGCGCACGCCCACCTGGTGTTAGCGGCAGAATTAGATCCCCATCTGGCGCCGGATATCCGCATCCTGGAACGCGGTTTCGCCGCCGCCCGGTTATCCGATGACCCGGCCTTTCAGATGGTCTCCTCCGGGCGCGCCCTCGCCGCAGTGGGACAGTGGCAACTGGCGGAGGCCGCCTTTACCAGAGCGACTCTGCTTCGCCCGGATTACGCCGAGGCCTGGGCGTTCCTGGGTGAAGCCCGCCGGCAGACTGGCAAGGATGGTTTTGTTGAGTTACAAAAAGCGGTAACACTGGACAGACACTCGATCTCCGCAAATACGCTTCTGGGGCTGTACTGGCAGCAATCCGGTCGCCTGGACCTGGCTCTGGTATACCTCGACGCAGCAGTCCGGTTAGACCGGCGTAATCCGGTCCTCCAGACGGCGCTGGGCAGCGTGCTCGCCCAGCAAGGCAACCTGCCTGCCGCATTGGTTCATTACCAGCGCGCCGCGGAGATGTCCCCGCGTGACCCAACCTACTGGCGCGCTCTGGCAAATTTCACCATCGAGTACGAGACGCAGGTACGGGAGGTAGGCCTGCCGGCTGCGCGCTCTGCGGTCTTGCTGGACTCGACAGACCCGGCCTCTTTGGATACGATGGCTCAGATCTACGTCCTGCTGGGTAACCCCGGGATCGCCCACAGGTTCCTGAAGCGAGCGCTCGTTGCCGATCCAGGATATGCACCTGCCCGCCTCCACCTCGGCCTGGTCCTCCTGTTAGATGGAAATTCTGTCAAAGCTCGGGAGCAGTTCCATCTGGCCCAGGCTCTGGCGCCAGTAGGGAGCACGGTGGAAGAGCAAACACGCCGGCTGTTGTTGAATCTCCGGCCTTGATCGGAGGAGGCGCTCGTCGAGGCAGCATGTGCTACAATATTCATCCGGTTAATAACAGACCCGCGCACCTCCCGCGATCGAAGCTACTCGTAGGAGTCTTGCTGTTAGGGGTTTTCCTGCTGGCCTGCCGGATTTCTGTCTCGCCAAAGAGCTGGCCGGAATTTGAATCTGGCAGCCTGCTTTTTCAGGACGATTTTTCCGATCAGGAGAGCGGCTGGGATCGGTCACCCGATGTGCCGCCCGGCAGCTTCGATTACCAGGATCAGGCTTATCGCATCTCGGTCGAGGGAGAGCACCAGTTGCTCTGGTCCGGGCCTGGTCTGGAATTCGGGGATGCCCGTCTGGAAGTTGACGCGCAGCATCGCGGCGAAGCCGGGGACGATGATTTCGGTTTTGTCTGCCGGGCTCAGGACGACCAGAACTTTTATTATCTGGTGGTAAGCAGCGATGGTTATTACGGGATCGGAAAAGTCCTCGACGGAGTGAACGCTTTGATTGGCGTGCAGGCCATGCCTCCCTCGGAAGCGATCGTTCGAGGACCGGCGAGCAACCATTTGCGGGCAGATTGCATCGGTGACACGCTCACCCTGTATGCCAACGGGCTGCGGCTCGCCAGTGTGCGCGACGACGAATTCGTGCATGGCGAGGTTGGCTTACTGGCAGGCACGATCGGTGCTCCCGAGACAGAGGTTTTCTTCGACAATTTCAGCGTCGTTAACCCGTGAATCCCCGTTGAGGCTGCCGTTTTCTCCATAGTAGAGCATTGTTACTCGATTAGAACTATGAAGATTTTTCTGGATACGGTCGGTTGCCGGTTGAACCAGAGCGAGATTGAGACCTACGCCCGCCAGTTCCATGCTGCCGGTCACACCCTCGTCGCAGACCCGGCTGAGGCGGACCTGGCGGTCATCAACACCTGTGCAGTCACGTCCTCCGCTGCTTCGGATTCCAGGCAGAAGATCCGCCAGGCAGGTCGCTCGGGATCGAAGGAGATCGTCGTAACCGGCTGCTGGTCCAGCCTGAGCCCGGAGGCAGCCAGCGCGCTTCCCCAAGTCCGTCGCGTTGTGCCAAACGCCGTGAAGGACCGCCTGGTACTCGACTTGCTCGACCTGCCGGCCGAGACCTTCGATCTGGAACCAATTGCCAGACAGCCTATCCCAGGGGCGCGGCTGCGCACCCGGGCATTCATCAAAGTGCAGGATGGCTGCGATAACCGCTGCACCTTCTGTGTGACCACCCTCGCTCGCGGCCAGGGCCGCAGCCGGACCGTCGGGGAAATCCTGGCCGACGTCCAGGCAGCCATGCGCTGCGACCCGGATACGCTGGCGGGAGCGCAGGAGATCGTTCTGACCGGGGTTCACCTCGGTTCCTGGGGCCAGGACTTCTCATCTTCCATGCACCTGCGCCACCTGGTCGAAACGATCCTGAGAGAGACCGACGTCCCCCGGATGCGTCTCTCCTCCCTGGAACCCTGGGACCTGGACGAGAGTTTCTTTTCGCTCTGGGATAACCCACGGCTGTGCCGCCACTTACACCTGCCGCTGCAGTCCGGCTGCGGCGCGACGCTGCGCCGGATGGCTCGCAAGACCACCCCACAAACCTTTGCCAGGCTGGTGGCTTCGGCGCGCGCCGCCTGCCCGGACCTGGCGATCACCACGGATATCATCGCCGGTTTTCCTGGCGAGACCGAGGCCGAATTCGCCGAGACGCTGGATTTTGTAAGAAAGATGAATTTCGCCGGTGGGCACGTGTTCACCTACTCGGCCCGACCCGGAACCGCAGCAGCCAGGATGCCCGATCAGGTGGCGTATCCACTTCGAAAGGAACGCAACGCAAGGCTGCACGCCGATCTGGTGGTGTCCTCCGCACGCTACCAGACTCAGTTCCTGGGGCAGGTGGTGGAAGTCTTGTGGGAGAACGTCAGCGAGCTCGGACCGCGGTTCTGGCAGATGAGCGGCCTGACCGATAACTACCTGCGCGTGCATACTCTGGCGCCTGCCCATCTCTGGAACCAGATCACACCGGTGAAGATCATGCGACACACCTCGCGCGGTCTCTGCGGGGAATTTGTAGTCGACGATGTGAATTGATGTATATATAACGGCAAACAGCGAGGGATATCCGCCGTGGAGAAAGATTGCCTGTTCTGTAAGATCGTTACCGGGGAAAGCCCAAGCAGGCAGGTTTACTCAGATGATCAGGTGACCGCTTTCCATGATATCCACCCGGTAGCCCCGGTGCACATCCTGATCGTGCCAAACAAGCATTTAGCGTCTGTAAATGATTTAACCATAGAAGACGAACCCCTGGTCGGACACGTGGTTAACGTTGCTCGCCAGCTTGCCGGTCAGATGGGCATCGATTCGACCGGTTACCGCCTGATCATCAACGCTGGCCCGAATGCCGGTCAGGCCATCTACCACCTGCACCTGCACTTGATTGGTGGGCAGCGTATGCGCTGCCCCATGGATTGAGCAAATTCTGGCGATAGGAGCCAGGTCGAATGACAAAAGTAAATAGCTTTCCAGCGAAAAGGGTATAATGAAATCATGAGTGTGAAATCTGAGTTGGAGAAGGATCTCACAACGGCTATGCGCAACGGAGACGCCCTCCGCAAACGAACCATCCGCTTGGCCTTATCTTCAATCAACCAGGTCGAGATCGATCAAGGTCATTCTCTAACGGAGCCCGAAGCCCACGCCATCCTGCAAAAAGAGGTCAAAGCCCGCCGCGAGGCCATGGAAGACGCAAAGCGGGCTGGCAGGCAGGACCTGATTAACGAATCGATCAACGAGATCGAGGTGCTGCAGGTTTATCTGCCTCAACCTCTCACGACCGAAGAGATTGAAGCGATGGCCCGCACGGCTATCGCCGAAACCGGTGCGAACTCGGGGCGGGATATGGGCCAGGTAATGAAAATCCTCTTGCCTCGCGTTCAAGGCCGGGCGGAAAGCTCGCAGGTAAGCCAGATCGTCCGCCAGCTGCTCGGATAATTCTCCGGATCATGTCTACAAGCCAAAACCAGCGTGAGACTCGCTGGCTTCCAGGACGTTTTCTATGGACTTCAGTCCTGATGGTCCTTGTCGTGGGGGTCGCTTTCGTGATGCTGGCGTTCCCACAGGTCACCTCTCGCTCGGCTACTCAACTGGAGGTCGGTAGAGTAGCCATCCAGGATATCGTTGCCCCGCGCACGATGACCTTCGAAAGCGAGATCTTGACCGAGCGCCAGCGCGAGGCGGCCTCGCTTGCCATTCCTCCGGTCTATCTTCCCCCCGAGACCCGCATCGCCCGCCAGCAACTCGAGAGACTGCGGGCTACCCTGGCTTATATCTCCAGCGTACGGGCCGACGCTTATGCCTCACCGGAGCAGAAACAGGCCGATCTGGCAGCCATGGAAGACATTCGGTTGGACCAGGAAACCGTCCAGCGCCTGCTCTCATTGAGCGATGCCCGCTGGCAGGCTGTCCAGCAGGAAGCCATCACGGTCGTGGAGCAGGTCCTGCGCGGGACGATCCGCGAAGATCGCCTTGAGGAAGCGCGCCGGGAGGTGCCCGCCCTGGTAAGCCTGGCATTCCCTGAAGATCAGGCAAACATTGTGGCGAATTTAGTGGCAGGCTTCGTCATCCCGAACAGCGCCTATAGTCCCGAGCTGACCGAGGCAGCCCGTCAGAATGCGCGCCAGACCATCGAGCCGGTCACCCAGACTTTCATCCAGGGCGAGACGATCGTCCAGCGCGGCCAAGTCGCCACGGAACGGGATCTGGAAGCATTGCGCCAATTCGGACTCGTCCAGCCGATCGGTCGCTGGCAGGATTTGCTCAGCTTCGGCGTAGCCACGTTGCTGTTGGTCGTCTACCTTTTGATCTATCTCCGGCGCAACCCTGCTCTGGCTCAAGACTTGCGTGGGTTGACGATTATCATTTTCCTGTTCCTGCTCTTTTTGGTCGGCGGGCGTTTATTATCCACAGGGCAGAACATCTTCCTTTACTTATATCCATTATCCGCGTTCGGCCTGATCGTGGCCTCCCTCTTCGGCACACAGGTTGCGTTGGTCTTCGCCTTCCCTCTGGCGATCCTGTATGCCTATAATGTGCCGAATGCTTATGAATTGACCCTTTACAACCTGTTCGGCAGCTTCCTGGGCATCCTGGCGCTCGGAGCAGGACGCCGCATTGTGTCTTATTTTTGGGCTGCCCTCGCCATCGCCCTAGCCGGGATGGCTGTGATCGTTATATTCAGGGCGCCTCAACCCAACCCGGATATTGTCGACGTAGCTTCCTTAATCAGCATTGCCGGATTGAACGGGATCGCCTCCAGCAGTCTGACGATCCTGCTGCAGTATTTCATCGCCCAGATGTTGGGGATGACCACCGCGCTGCAACTTATGGAGATCTCCCGACCGGATCACCCGCTGCTGCAGTTTATTCTGCGTAATGCTCCCGGAACTTACCAGCACAGCCTTCAGGTAGCCAACCTGGCCGAACAGGCGGCAGAACGGATCAAAGCCGACCCGCTGCTGACCCGGGTCGGGGCGCTCTACCACGATGCCGGCAAGGCGATGAATCCCTTCTTCTTCATCGAGAACCAGCTGCCCGGCATCCCCAACCCGCACGATGAGTTGGAACCGGCGGTTAGTGCCGAAACGATCATCCGGCATGTCCCCGAAGGGCTCGAACTGGCCCGCAAATACCGCCTGCCGCGCCGCATCCACAGCTTTATCGCCGAACACCATGGAACCATGATCACCCGCTACCAGTATGCAAAAGCGGTGGAAGCCGCGAGTGGAGACGAAAATCAAGTCGATTCCACCAAATTTCGTTATCCTGGACCAAGACCGCGCCTGCGGGAGACTGCCATCTTGATGCTTGCGGACGGGTGCGAAGCCAGGATGCGGGCGGAGCGCCCCAAGGATGAGTCTGAATTAAGGGTTCTGATCAAGAGCGTGGTCGAGAATCGCCTGATCACCGGGCAGCTCGATAACACCGACCTGACCCTGCGAGATCTGGATACAATCGTAGATTCCTTCACGGCAACGCTGCGTGGTACTTACCACCCACGCATCGAATACCCGAAACTGGAAAAACTCGGCTCCACAAAATCCGAAACCAGCCCCACCGTCCCATTGATCTCCCGGCCGGCCACGGATGGACCTCTGGAGTCTCAAATCGATACATAATTTCAAATGATTAATATCGAAGTCCCCGAATGTTATGCAGGCAAGGTTGAGGTCACCTTGTTGGAGCGGGCTGCGGCAGTAACCCTAGGGGGGCAATCTGCTCCTTTTGATTCCGAGCTTACCATCGTAGTGACCGACGACGAACAGCTACACCAGCTCAACAAACAGTTTCTCGGGATCGATGCCCCCACGGACGTGCTGGCGTTCCCGGCCAGTTATATTGACTCGGATAGCGGTTTGCTATACCTGGGAGATATCTTGATTTCGTTTCCACGATCCCAAATCCAGGCCGAAGCAACTGGGCATCCGGTCATGGATGAGCTGCAGTTACTCGTTGTGCATGGCGTTCTCCACCTGCTTGGTCATGATCACGCAGAAGCTTCCGAAAAGGCCCGGATGTGGACTGCTCAGGGCGAAATCCTGGATAAACTGGGGCTTCCCACCGTCAATCCTCCAGCGGAGTAATTGTTGGTCAAACATAGTAACTCCATCCCCCCCACACCGACACATCCCTTCTTCAGATCCCGAATGCGCTCGTTCCGCCATGCCTTCGCAGGCTGGTGGTTCGTAATTCGAACCCAGAGGAATGCCTGGATCCATGCAATCATCAGTGTGCTTGTGATCTCCATCAGCCTGTGGCTGGGCATCAGCCCAGGTAATTGGGCGTTGATCATCCTGGCGATCGCCCTGGTGTGGACCGCCGAATTCCTCAACACCGCTCTGGAAGCAGTGGTCGATCTGGCCAGCCCACAGCAACACCAGCTAGCCCAGGTGGGCAAGGATGTTGGCGCGGCGGCTGTCCTGATCGCAGCCGCCTGTGCAGCCCTGATCGGCTTCCTGATCCTTGGCCCGCCTCTCTGGCAACGCCTGAGCCCACTATTCATTAAGTAAGGCTGGACCTCATCTTTCCCGGTTTCGATCGTGTCCGGGAAAGATCTACCCTGCAGAATTTTACCCGTGTGAAGAGGAAAATGTCTCACCTATCATTCGTTTTCGGTACGGTTGGTTCTCCTACCTCTACCCCCAAAAAGCCCGGGGGGAGCGTTGGCGCCATTCTGCACAGCGCAGAACTTGGGTTGTACGGCCTCGAGTTAGGCTGGGTGCGTTCCGTCCGCGTCACCGATCAAACCTGCGCAGATATCAAAGCGACCGGGCAAAATGCCGGGGTTGCCATCAGCGTTCACGCGCCCTATTTCATTAACTTGAACGCGGACGATGAGGAGTGGCCCAAGTCTCGC
>DATDRQ010000118.1:0-4144 GCA_035291645.1 Anaerolineales bacterium | reverse complement strand
AGCTGGTCAAGCTGCTCTGGCAGGCCAGGAACAAACGCACCCCCACTTCCGCTCACTTCTCGCCATCCCCGGTGGATGAGTTGAACGAGCGTTGGTACCGAGAATCGCATGACCGGCCTCTGCAAGCAGTGCTCGAAGATTTTCACGGAGTGCGCAACCAGACCATCCGGCGGGTCGAGCAGCTTCCCGAGCAGGCCTTCGAGGACTTGAAGTTATACTCCTGGCTAGGCGAGCAAGCGCTGTGGAAGTGGATCGCCGAGGATAGCTTTGCCCACGAAACCGAACACGAAGAGCAGGTGCGCACCTGGCGCTCTAGAAAAGAAGGTTAAACACGATGGAAATCGGATTGGTTTACCCGCAGACCGAGTTCGGCGACGATCCGGCAGCCATCCAGGACTACGCCCAGATGGCCGAAGGCCTAGGGTTTTCGCACGTCCTGGCGTTCGATCACATCCTGGGGGCCAACCCGGACCGTCCGGGCGGCTGGAAAGGTCCCTACACTTACCAGACCCCTTTCCACGAGCCGTTCGTCCTGTTTAGTTACATGGCCGGGGTCACGAAAACACTGGGATTCGCCACCGGCATCCTCATCCTCCCACAGCGCCAGACCGCCCTGGTCGCCAAGCAGGCCGCCACGCTGGACGTGCTCAGCAGCGGGCGGTTAAGAGTGGGCGTCGGCCTGGGCTGGAACGAGGTTGAGTACGCCGCCCTGGGCCAGGATTTCCACAGCCGCGGCAGGCGCATCGAGGAACAGGTGACCCTGCTGCGCCAGCTGTGGACCCAGCCGCTGGTGAACTTCGAGGGACGCTGGGATACCATCCCGGACGCCGGGATCAACCCCTTGCCGGTGCAGCAACCGATCCCGATCTGGTTTGGCGGTCACGCCGAGCCGGTGCTGCGCCGCACCGCCCGCCTGGGTGATGGCTGGATGCCCAACTACCGCACCCCGGAAGATGCCCGGAACGCCCTGGGCTTGCTGCAACGGTTCATTGAAGAAGTCGGTAGGAAACCAGGCGGCCTGGGGATTGAGGCGCGCCTCCCTTACGGCGAGGGATCGCCGGAAATGTGGCGGTTGCTGGCGCGGGATTGGCAAGCAGTTGGAGCTACCCATCTGTCCTTCAATACGATGGGGGTTGGTTTATCGACCCCTGCCGAGCACCTGAAAGCCATCACCGATATCGCTATGGCAGTCCTTCCGGCCTGAAACAGTACTTCACAGAAACGAGGGTCTTATGCAAATCGTGACACAAGACTTTGCGATGAGCTATGTAGAGCGCGGCAGCGGAAAACCTCTTTTGTTAATCCACGGTTTTCCCCTTAGCAACAAGATCTGGGAGCCGCAGACCGACGGCCTGGCTGGCGCAGCCCGCCTGCTTGCTCCCGACCTGCGCGGCCACGGCGAGAGCGAAGCGACTCCCGGACCCTATACCATGGACATGCTGGCGGATGATTGCGTCCTCCTGCTCGACACGCTCGGCGTGAAGCAGCCCGCCGTCGTCTGCGGTCTCTCCATGGGCGGCTATGTTGCCCTGGCTTTCTTCCGCAAGCACCGCGCCCGTCTGGCCGGGCTGATCCTGGCAGCCACCCGCGCCGGAGCCGATTCCCCGGAAGGTAAGACCAACCGGGAAAAATCCGCGGCCCGGGTGCGGGAGGAAGGTATCCAGGCGGTGATCGGTTCCATGCTGCCCAAGATGCTGGCTCCCAAGACCTACGATACCAACCCCGCCCTGGTCGAGCGCGTCGAGCGAATTATGGAGGAGACCTCTGAGGAAGGCATGATCGCAGCCTTGTTGGGGATGCGAGACCGCCCCGATTCGAACCCTCTGCTCGATCGGATCGACATCCCAACCTTGATCTTGCACGGCGCAGACGACCAGCTCATCCCGGTAGCCGAGGCAGAAGCCATGCGTAGCGCCATCCGGGATTCTAAACTGGAAGTCTTACCTGTGGCCGGGCACCTGCTGAACATGGAACAACCCGCACTGTTCAACCAGACTGTGCGCGATTTTCTTGCCTCCATAGGATGAGATAAATCATGGCTATCCAGCTTGATCCGCAGGGGCGCGAGACCTCCATCCTTTTCAGCCTGGCAGGTTCGTTCGAGGGGAAATCCGTGCTGGAGATCGGCTGCGGGGATGGGCGGCTGACCTGGCGTTACGCCGCTGGCGCCTCGCGGGTGGCCGGTATCGATCCGAACGGAGATAAGGTCGCCAGGGCGATCGAGAACACCCCGGCAGCGCTTCGGGATAAGGTGCAGTTCGTGGCTACCGACCTGTTCGCATACGCCAGGTCGAACCCGGCCAGGCGCTTCGACCTCGCTATCCTCTCCTGGTCGCTCTGATGAATGGACCCCACGGGCATGGTCCATGCCCTGGAGACGGTTCACCGCCAGCTCGTTCCCGGGGGGAGATTGATCGACATCCACCCTTCGGGGGAAGCACCGCCGCTTTTCCTGCGGGCGGATAGCAGGCAGACCCTCATCGGCTGGCTGGGTGAGACCGACTATTTTATCGAGTACCGCCAGGCAGACCGGGCGGTTGCGGAGGCGGTGAGCGCCGGCTTGTTTTCGTTGGAAGACCACCAGGAATTTATGTTCGAAACTCAAGCCGAGGATATTGGCAGGCTGGTTGAGTTTCTGAACGCCAATTGGTCGGACGCGGTGCTGGAGGAGCGGCTGAGCGAGCGCGCCAGCCGGCTGCAACACCAGGCCTCGGGCCCCTCCGCTATCATTCTGGCGGAGCGCGTCCAGATCCTGAAGCTGGTTTCCCGCAGGGAAGATTAATATTGTCCAATAGATCTTGACAAATAGAACGTTTGTGCTATTATCATAATCACCCTAATAAAATCCTATTAATCCAAAGGAGTACAGCCATGGCCAAGCATCCGATCGTCCATATCGAGTTTTCTTCCAAAAACCTGGAAGCAGCCGGTAAGTTCTATTCAGATCTGTTCGGCTGGAAGGTCGAGCAAATGCCGGAGATGAACTACGCCATGTTCGAGACCGGCGAGGGCCTCGGCGGCGGGCTCACCCCGGTCTCGGACAGCTACCCGCCCGGCACCGTCGTCGTCTACATTGACACCGAGGATATCGAAGCGAGCCTGGCGCAGGTCGAATCCCTGGGAGGCAAGGTCATGGCAACGAAGACCGAGATCCCCGGGATGGGTTGGTTCGGCCTGTTCACCGATCCGAGCGGTAACCTCGTCGGACTCTTCACGACACTGCCGGGTACCGCATAATTCCTTCCGAGTAACATCTTCAATCTACGCAACATAGAGGCCGCCTGCCGCTCAGGCGGCCTGATTTTTTGTTGTGTCGTCCGCCGATGTACTATTCGGATTTATTGCAGTAGAATCAAACGATAGGCACCACAAGAGAGAGGATTCCCCTATGCTTGCTCCGGTCGTTGTAGACTTCCCTCTCAGGGGCGAATGGATAGCCCCTAATACCCCTGGCAAGAGAGTCCCAAGCCACGGCACCGACATCCTCGGCCAGAGATACGCTTACTATTTCGTCGGCATAAATCCGCAATCGAAAGGGTTGCGTTTCTATCGGCCCAGCCCGCTCCATTACCTCGTCTTCGGCGTTCGATTGCAAGATTGCTTTGGTTGGGGCCAACCCATCTTCTCTTCTACGGCCGGAATTGTAGTTCGTGCTGAGGACGGCTGGCCTGAGCGGAATCCCGTCCACCTCACCAGGGACTTCGCCATACTTCTCAAGCACGCCCAGACTTTCGAGGCAAAATGGACTGCAGACCTCCAACCGGTGTCTGGCAATTACATCATTATTGATTCCCGCGACGGGTATGCAGTCTATGCCCATGCTCAAACCGGCTCGATCAAAGTCTCCTCGGGTGACACAATCGCTCCGGGTCAAATGGTGGCCAATGTCGGCCATTCTGGCAATTCGACAGCTCCACACCTACATTTCCATCTCATGGACCATCAAGATCCAAGGAAAGCGCAAGGTATTCCATGCTGCTTTCGTGACTACGAAGTCTTTCATGAAGGCTCCTGGCACCGAGTCCAGCATGGTATTCCCAAAGCCACAGACAGGATTCGCAAACTGTGAGGTCGAACAATTCTATATCGCAGACCCGGCCTGCCTGGCCTTTGACTTTTTGGCGATGTCGTCACTCTGCCAGGC
>DATDRQ010000117.1:0-18998 GCA_035291645.1 Anaerolineales bacterium | reverse complement strand
CAACACTTCGGAAACCTTGCTCTGGCTGCCGATATATTGGATTATATCCTTCGGTTCGAGCCCTTCCTGCTCCATGCGGAACTTGATCGCTTCTACCGGGTCAGGCAGGTCGATCGGATAGCGCTCAGCCTCGTATTTCTCCACCAGAAATACGAGCAACTCCAGCTCCTCCTCCTGGGGGGATTTAGGCTCAGCATCCATTAACGCCTCAATACGCGCCAGTGTGGCTTCATATTCGGCTTCAGTCTTTATGATCTTGATATCCATTAGATATCCTTTGCATCGATCTTGTTATATTCGGCGTGCGTACCGATAAAGCGGATATACACTGTACCGGTGTTATAGTGTATTTTTACGACCAAGCGATAATCATTGCCTTTGATATTAAAAACGACCCGGTTGCCTTTCAGGAAATCTGCACTGGGGTAACGTTTCTTGATATCGCCAGGCGCCTTCCAGGAAGCTTTTTCTGCTTCCGCCTTCCAGGCTTTTAAAGGTCCTTCGATATCCGGATGGATTTGCCAGAAGTCCCGTAGTGCTTTTACGCTGATGACGTGCATACATTTGCTCTCATTATATCCCGAATTGGGATAAAGTCAATAATATTCCCACTTTGGGAAGTCAAAGACATTTTACGATCAGGCAAAATCTCGGGTTGAAAGTCTTGTATGAGAAGACGCCTGATTTGCGCATCCAGAGACAAAGCGCGAATTTTCCCGCCAATTAGCCAGTCAATGCGGATCACACTCAATATTCCAAATATTGCCCGTGATATCAAGTGCTAATCGTCACTTTCTTGTCATATTGTCCACCGATATACTTTCAGTACCGAATCCCCCTTACGTAATCACTCCTCACGAATTAGATATTTTCGATTATAATTATCGTAGTTGCGAGGACAACTACGATAATGATGGACACCACTACATCCAAACTCCAAGAGCTCGGCTTCGGGCAGTACGAGGCCCAGGCCTACGTCGCCCTGCTGCAGACCGAGCCGTGCAGCGGCTACGAGCTGGCCCGCCTGTCGGGTGTGCCGCGCGCCAGCCTGTACGGCGTACTCGAAAAGCTCGAGCAGCGCGGCGCGGTTTTACGCCTGGAGACCGCCGAGGGCGCCCGCTACGCGGCCGTGCCGCCCGAGCAGGTCATCCAGCGCTTACAGGCCCGCCTGCAGTCCCACCTAGACGAAGCCCGCCGGTCGCTCTGCCAGCTGCAGGCCGCCGGGGAGAGTGAGCCGGTCTGGAATGCCCGCGGTTACCCCGCCCTGCTGGAGCACGCCCAATCCCTGATCGACCAGGCCCGTGAGCAGCTCCTGCTGGCGGTCTCCCCCGAAGAAGCCCCCGCCCTGGTGGAAAGCCTGGACCGCGCCCTGGCGCGCAATGTTGCCATAACCACCCTGTGCCTGGCGGGCTGCCCCCACGAGTGCGGCGCCTGCCGCGGGCGGGTCTACCGCTACACCGCCGCCCCGCAGGACGGCGCCCGCTCCCTGCTGGTCGTACCCGACGGCGCCGAGGTGCTGGCCGGCGAAATCCGGGGAAATGAGCAGGCCCAGGCGGTGCGCACCCGCCAGCGCCTGCTGGTCGACCTGGCCGGCAGGCACATCCGGGACGGCATCGCCCTGGCCGCCATCCTGCTTGACCTGGACGGACGGCTCGAGAGCCTGCTCAAGCCGGAGACGCGGGATGTGCTGGCTGGGCTGGGCTCCTGCGGTGACCAGGCCGGCTGGTTGGAGGAGATGCAACATTTGCTGCAGCGCTCTCCACGATCTCCGGCCCAGGGGTAAGAAACCGGTCGGTCGCAGCTTCAATATGGTCATAGAAGCATGGGAGAGCCCTGAAAAAGCGGGCAAATATCCTTCCCGGTTGTCGTTGCGAGCGAGCGTTCTTTGCGAGCGAAGCAATCTCCTAAACAGCCAGAAGGGAGATTGCTTCGGCAAAGAACGCCTCGCAATGACACTGAAAACTGATTATCACGAGAATAATACAATTATCCAAAAAAAGAGAGGTGGACATTCACCATGGACGTAAAGTTGAACGACATCCGTTTTTTGGATGTACTGGAAGAAGCCGAACCCGAGAGTACGAACTATAACAGCCAGATCGCCGGCCTGACGCACCAGTTGCTGCTCACCCTGGGCGAGGATCCGCAGCGGGAGGGTCTGCAGCGCACACCCGAGCGGGTGGCGCGCATGTACGCCGAGATCCTGTCCGGCTACCAGACCGACCCGGTCGCCCTGGTCAACGGGGCAATCTTCGAGAGCAATTATCGGGACATGGTGCTGGTGCGCGACATCGAGTTCTACAGCCTCTGCGAGCACCACATGCTGCCCTTCAGCGGCCGGGCCCACGTCGCCTATATACCAGACGGGAAAATCATCGGCCTGTCCAAGATCCCGCGCCTGGTTGAGATGTACGCCTGCCGCCTGCAGATCCAGGAACGCCTGACGGAGGAGATCGCCGCGGCGCTGGACGCCATCCTGGGGCCGCGCGGCGTGGCCGTCCAGCTCGAGGCGGCACACCTGTGCGCGGTGATGCGCGGCGTGAAGCAGTCGCAGGCCAGCATGCTGACGACCGCCATGCTGGGGGCCTTCGAAGACGACGAGCGCCTGCGGGCTGAGTTCTTCGCCCAGGTTAACCGCAGCTCGCCGGCTAATTAAAGGACAAGATGAGGCCTTCATTATCTCATACCTTGTCATATAAGCATGTCACCCTGAGCCCTTCGCTTACTCAGGATAAACTCCGCGAAGGGTCTCTTAAAAACGACAATTCAGATGCTTCGCTTGCCCGAACGGCAGGATCATTCAGAATAAATCAGACATCAGTTTGCCGTTCAGGCACTCAGCATGACCAAAAGGAGGAAGCATGCCTGACTACAAATACCTGATCATCGGCGGGGGGATGACCGCTGACGCGGCGGTCGCCGGCATCCGCCAAGCCGACCCGTACGGCTCGATCGGCCTGATTGGCGCCGAGATCCACCCGCCCTACAGCCGCCCGCCGCTCAGCAAGGGCTTGTGGAAGGGCAAACCCTTCGAGAAGATCTTCCGCACTGCCTCCCGGGAAGGCGTAGACAAACATTTGGGCGTACGCGCCGTCTCGCTCGACCCGCAGGCGAAGCGGGTGGTCGACGACCGGGGCCAGGTCTATACCTACGAGAAGCTGCTGCTGGCGACCGGCGGCACCCCCCGCCGACTGCCCTTCGGCGGTGATGACATCCTCTACTACCGCACCCTGGACGATTACGAATACCTGCGCCGGGCAGCCGAGCAGGGCGACCGCTTTGCCGTAATCGGCGGCGGCTTCATAGGCTCGGAGATCGCCGCCGTGCTGCGCCAGAAGGACCAGCCGGTGACCATGCTCTTCCCCGAGGAGGGCATCTGCGCCCGCCTGTTCCCTGCCGACCTGGTCGAATTCCTCAACGAATACTACCGCGCAAAAGGCATCGAGGTGCTGACCGGCGAGCTGGTTAGCGGGCTGGAAGGCGGCGGACACGACCTGCGACTCCAGACCAGGAGCGGGAAGCAGGCGCAGGCCGGGGTGATCGTGGCCGGGATCGGCATCCTGCCCAACACGCAGCTGGCCGAAGCGGCCGGCGTCGCCGTCGAAGACGGCATCCTGGTCGACGAGCACCTGCGCACCAACCAGCCGGACGTCTACGCCGCCGGGGATGTAGCCAATTTCTACAACCCCGCGCTCGGCCAGCGCCTGCGCGTCGAGCACGAGGATAACGCCCTGACCATGGGGCGTGCCGCCGGGCGCAACATGGCGGGCGACGCCCAACCCTACCATCACCTGCCTATGTTCTACTCCGATATGTTCGACCTGGGCTACGAGGCGGTCGGGGAGCTCGATTCCGGCCTGGAGACCTACGCCGACTGGCAGGAACCCTTCCGCAAAGGCGTGGTCTACTATCTGAAAGACGGCCGCGTGCGCGGCGTGCTGCTGTGGAACGTCTGGGACCAGGTGGAGGCGGCCCGCGGCCTGATCGCCGGGCCCGGCCCGTTCAAACACAGCGACCTCAAAGGACGGATAGCGTAAATCGCCGAAAACCTATAACGAAGAACTTCCTGTAGTAACGACTTCAGTCGTTTTTCAGGCCAACAGCGGCTGAAGTCGCCACTGCAATTTAAAGCGGAGATTCGCGATGCAGGCAATGACTCAGGCAGAAATCAAGCAGTTTCTCACCAAAAAACCGCGCACTGCCGTCCTGGCGACCACCCGCGCCGACGGCAGCCCGCACGCCGCGCCGATCTGGTTCGAGCTGGATGGAGACGAACTCGTCTTCACCACCTGGTATTCCACGGTGAAGGCTGCCAACCTGGTCCGTGATCCCCGCCTGGCCCTGGTCGTGGACGACGAAACGCCGCCCTATGCCTTCGTCCTGATCGAGGGCACTGCAGCGCTAGACCCCGCCGCAGATGACCTGCTATATTGGACCACCCGCATCGCCGGGCGCTACCTGGGCGAAGAGCTGGCACCATCTTACGGGGCGCGTAACGCCGTCCCCGGCGAGTGGCTGGTGCGGGTTACACCTACCCGTATCGTCGCCCAGAAGGGCATCGCCGACTGACCACCAGTCGTGGCGTCCCCACGGGCAGCCGTAACCATCCGATGTATAATAAAAAAATGACACCCTCTTCCCCCCACCAGCTGCTCGTTGAATTGTTTCACCAGGCCAAACAGGCTCACTTCCAGGCCCACCAGGAGTCGGATGGGGCCGATCCGGAGTGGCCGCTGTGGTACGCCGGCTACCTGCTCGATCCGATCAGGCAACTGCTCCAGATCGAATTGACCAAAAGCGAGCTGGTCTACCTGCTCGTCCTGGTGGATCAGGAACAGCGCCTGGCTTCGCCCGCCGCCGATTGGACTTCCTACTATGCCGGCTTCTTCCTGCAGCGCTTCCCGCAGCCTGCCGCGGAGAAAGGGAAGTGAATCTCCCGCAGATCTCCGCGCTGGAGCTGAAAGTCGTGCTCCGCTGCCGCGACTTCCAGGCCTCGCATCGATTCTACGCGAATATCTTGCACCTCCCGGTCCTGGAGACTTGGGAAGAGGAGGAAGGCCAGGGCTGTATCTTCGGCTTCGGACCCGAGGGACGTTCCGGAACCTTGGAGATCTCTCAAGTTAAGGAAGGCGCCCGCCGCTACACCGCGGCTTTCGCCGTCCCATTCGAGAATGACAAGATCGACCTGCAGCTGCGCACCGACAACCTGGACGCCTGGGCAACGGCCCTGGAGGGAGTCTGGGAATTTTCAGGCCCGAAGCGCCTGCCCTGGGGCGAGCGCTGGATCAAGCTGCGCGACCCGGATAACCTTCTGGTCGCCATCTATGAGAGTGAGTAGAGAGAATTTTTATTTACGTGAGCGACTGACAGTCCAGTCCATTGCGCTCGGGAAAGCCCCCAGCAGTATCTCGCCGGTCGTCCAGGATCTGATTCCTCAATAAGATACCCCTTGCTGCCGCGCCGGACCCCCGGTGTCGGCAATCCCGGCGAGGAATCGAAAGGCCAGGAATATCGAATCCAAATTCGGATTATTCGGATTATTTAAGTTTTAATTCATGGTACAATTGTTCTAAGTACGATACTCAACTCGCACGTGCGGGAAGGAGGCAAAAAGATGAGCAACCACTCGAAAGTCAAGGTTCTGGTAGGCACGCGCAAAGGCGGTTTCATTTTCACCAGCGACATGGATCGCAAGAAATGGTCGGTCGGCGATGTCCTGTTCAAGGGCTGGAATATGATGCATATGAGCATGGATCCGCGCGATGGGCGGCTGCACAGCGCAGTGAGCCATTTCGTATACGGCCCGACCACGCATTACTCGGATGACCTGGGCCAGACCTGGACTCAGGCGAAGGCTGTACCGGCGTTTTCGAGACCCTCGCATTCAGGCCGGCCGGCCGGCACGCCGGAAGAAGCCTTTTCAGGGCAGCCGGTGCCGGACACCCAGGAAGAGGTGATTAAAGTATGGAATATTACGCCGGGCCGGGCCGAAGAGCCGCAGGTCCTGTATGCCGGCATCCAACCCGCCGCCCTGTTCAAATCCACCGATCGAGGCGAAACCTGGTCGCTCATCGAGAGCCTATATGATCACCCGCAGCGGGGCCAATGGATGCCCGGCGCCGGTGGGCTGTGCCTGCACACCATCGTTCTTGACCCGCGCGATCAAAACCGCATGTACGTTGCCGTTTCGGCTGCGGGAGTTTACCGGACCGACGATGGCGGCCAATCCTGGCAGCCGCGCAACAAAAACGTTTTGGCAGAATTTAACCCAGATAAGTTCCCTGAATTCGGGCAGTGCGTCCACAAGCTGGATATGCACCCCTCCCGGCCCGATGTGCTCTTCCAACAAAACCATTGCGGCGTCTACCGCAGTGATAACTGCGGCGACGACTGGATCGACATCGGCGAGGGCAAACTACCCAGCCGGTTCGGTTTTCCCATTGCCGTCCACCCCCATGACCCGCAGACCATCTATATTATCCTCGAGGAGAGCGACCAATACCGCATGAGCGTCGGCGGCCAGCTGGCCGTGTGGCGCAGCCATGATGGAGGGGAAGGCTGGGAGCGTCTGACGGAGGGACTGCCTAAGGACGCGCACGTGCTGGTGCTGCGCGAGGCCATGGCAACCGACAACCTGGACCGGGCAGGCATCTACGCCGGCACCGACACCGGCCAGCTCTTCTACAGCCGGGATGACGGCGATAGCTGGGAAATCCTGGCCGATTATCTCCCGCCGATCCTGTCCGTTGAAACCGCCGTTGTTTGATTTGTAACCGTCTCTGTCCGGCTTCGCAGCCCGCCTCCCCTGAGATGCGAGAAGAACGCCCCAACTAGAAGCGAATCTTTGTATAATTCAAGCCAATCGTATACGGGATTAATCGGGCGGAAATTGATGGCTGGACCATTAACCCGCTGCGAAGCAATCTTTTCGAATCCAGGATAATGAGCAGGGGTCGCATGCATCCAGATCAAATGGCCTTTCAGGAGTACTACCCGGACCAGTTCAATTACTGCTACGGTTGCGGGCAGCTAAACGAACACGGTCTGCAGATCAAGAGCTACTGGGACGGCGATGAGGCGATCTGCCAATTCCAACCCAGGGCGTACCATACCGCCATCCCGGGCTATGTCTATGGCGGGCTGATCGCCTCATTAATAGATTGTCACTCGACCGGCACGGCAGCTGCAGCGGCTTTCCGTGCAGACGGTCGCCCAATGGACTCCCTGCCTCCCTTCCGCTTCCTGACTGCTTCCCTGCATGTCGATTATCTCAAACCCACCCCCCTGGCCGGGCCTTTAGAAGTGCGCGCCCGAGTCATGGAGATCAAAGGCCGCAAGGTGGTGGTCGAATCCTGGCTGATGGCAGAGGGCGAGGTGTGCGCGCGCGGCCAGGTGGTTGCCGTGCAGGTGCCGGATCACCTGTTGGTAGCAGGCTGACGCCTTAGAACAGCCGCATCTGGCTGTCGAACCTGGGCAGGTAGTTTTGGATGTAATCCTCGACCGCCGCCTGGTGACCCACGTCCTGCCTGGCCTGCTCAGAGAGATACCACTTATGCTCCAGCACCTGGCAGTACATCTCAGGCAGATCCTGCCCGGGACCCAGGAACGGCTCCAGCCTCTCCACCGTCGGCCGGTAGACGTTCTCCAGCCAGTGATACGCCGCCACACTGAGCGGCGTACTGCTGTCGCTCGTCTGCGAGAGAGTCGCCTGCACCTCGTGGATCTCGTTCATCATCTTGCGGGCCTGCATCTCCTCGGATTCGATCCCGGTCAGGCTCGCCAGCTGGTCCCGGTGGAAGTTGCGGGCCGTGACGCTCACCCGGAAGCGCAGCTGCTCACCATCCTTGCCCTCCTCTAACAAAACTTCCCGGATCGAAAAGCCCAACGAGTTCAACGCCCGGATGCGCTCCTGGATGCGGTAGCGCTCGTTGTGGCTGATCACCTCCTGGCGGGTGATCTCCTCCCACAGGTTCTGGTAACGCAGCCGGATCGAAGCCCCGACGTCCATGAACAGCATCCCCCCAGGCAGAAAACCTTCCGCCTGCAGGTCGACCAGGTCGCCGTCCACGTTCTCTTCCATGACCTCCAGCTCCTGGAAACGCAGCGCCGGAGGCAGGCGCTCCGGGTGCACTTCAGCGGTCTCGGCGTCCACCAGGTAGGCCTGCAGCGCCCCGGCATCCCGCCGGAAGAGCGTGTTGGACAGCGAGCAATCCCCCCAGAACACCCCCGCCAGGTGCAGCTGCACCAGCAAGCCTGTGATGGCGTCCAGCAGGTGATCGCGGTAGCGCTCCAGGCTGCTGCTCATGAACAGAGAGCGGTAGGGCAGCGACCGCTCCAGGTAGCGGGTGATCAGCACGCTGGACGGACCTTGCAGGGTCTCCGTCCGCACGTGACCGACCGGCGCCACCACTGGCAGGCGCGACGCTTCCATCCGGCTAAGCAGTTTGAATTCTTTTTCCGCCAGATCCGGCGGCAGCTCTTTCAGGGCGTACAAAACGCCGCAGTAATTTGCAAATACGACCGGATGGCGCGACAGGCCGCGCGCCGCCTCCTCCAGGCGCGGGCTGCGCCCCGTCCACTGCTGAAGCGGCAGGCTCCACGGCAGGTCCAGAAAATCCGGCTGCTCGGAGCGCAGGGTGATCGAGAATGGCGTTGGGATAGTCTCCATCATTCAACCCAGGCAAGGATTACTGCTCAGCGTAGTTCCTCGACTGCTCGACATACTCCAGGCTTTGGTGGCGGAAGTAGGTGTTGTACAGGGAGGCGTAGTGCCCAGCCTTCCCCAGCAATCCCTGGTGGTCACCTTCTTCTATGATTTGACCCTTCTCCAGTACCAGGATGCGGTTGGCGGCCTTCACCGTCGATAAGCGGTGGGCGATCAGGATGCTGGTCGTGTTCGCCAGGATCAGTTCCAGCGCCTGCTGGATTTGCCACTCGGTGAAAGGGTCGATGCTGGCGGTCGCTTCATCCAAAACGAATATCGCCGGTCGCTGCACCAGCACCCGCAGCAGCGAGACCAGCTGGCGCTGGCCCATCGACAGGCGTGACCCGCGCTCGCCCACTTCGGTCATCAGGCCTTGCGGCAGGCTCTCCAGCCACTCCCCCTCCCCGATGCGGGTTGCCGTCGCTTCGATCGAATCCAGGTCGACCTGCGGGCAGGCGTAGCAGATGTTCTCGGCGATCGTCCCGGAGAACAGGAAGGGCACCTGCGAGACGATGCCCAGCTGGCGCCGGTAATCCGCCAGGTCCAGTGTGCGGATATCCCGCCCATCGATGGATAGGTTCCCTTGCTGGAACTCATAGAATCGGGCGATCAGCTTGGCGACCGAGGACTTGCCTGCCCCGGTGTGTCCGACCAGGGCGATGTTTTCTCCAGGAGATACTACCAGGTTGAAGTCAGCGAGCACCGGCTCCGCCTCCTGGTTGTATCGGAAGGTCAGATTCTCGAAGCAGATCTCGCCCCGCAGGGGCGGCGCCCGCAGCTGATTCGCCTGCACCACCTTGGGTGTGGCGTCGATCAGGCCAAAGATGCGCTCGGCGGCGGAGAGCCCGGTTTGCAGCTGCGCCCAGAAGGAGGACAGGCTCAACACCGGGAAGAAGAACTGGTCCAGGCTCTGCAAGAACAGGTACCAGGCGCCCGCCGTGATAGCGCCGGCTGCTGCGTTCAGCCCACCCACGTAGACCAGCACCGCCATCCCGATGCCGCCCAACGCGTTGAGCACCGGGAAGACCAGCGAGAAGACCAGCCCTCGCTGTACGTTTACCCGGTAGGATTGCTGGTTCGCCCGGTCGAACTCCTCGAAAATGCTGCCCTCCTGGCGGAAGTTCTTCGCCACGGCGATCCCGCTGATCGTTTCCTTGATAGTGGCATTGACGTTCGCCATGGCGCGCATCCCCTTGCGGGTGACGTTGCGCGCCAGACGCCGGAAGCCCAGGGTGACCAGGAAGATCACCGGCATCATGGCGAACAGGATCGAGGCCAGCCGCCAATCGATCGCCACCAGGACGATCCCCAGCACGATCGCCTGGATGAACTGGGAGATCAGGTCGGATACGAGGACGACGGTCTGGCCGAAATCCTGGGTATCTGAGGTAATCCTGGAGACCACCTTGCCTGAGGAGTACTCGTCGTAGAACGAAAGGTCGTGGCTGACCGCCGCCTGGAAGGCATTCGTGCGCAAGGTAAGCACAATATCGCCGGTGATCCGGCCGGTCATCCGGCGGCGCGCCCAATTCGCGCCCCAATTGAGCAGGCCGAATGCGAATACTGCGGAACTCAACAGAAAGATGCGTCCGGTGGTCAGGCTACCGCCCAGCGCGTCCACCCCGAGCGACACGATCACGGGCGTGGCTGCCCCGGCCAACGCCATGACCAGCAGCATAACCAGGAGCAAAACGAACTGGCGCAGGTGAGGCCGGAAGTAACCGGCGATGCGCGCCGCCAGCTGGCGATCGCTGTATTGCCGGTCGTAGCTTTCCGTCTCCAATCCGGCGAAGAAACTCATCGCCCGCCCCTCTCGGTGAAGATGCGCCGGTAAGCCGGAGAAGTGCGCATCAATTCCTCGTGCGTGCCCGCGGCCGCCAATTTGCCTTGGCGTAAGACCAGGATCAGGTCGGCCCAGCGGATCTGGGACAGGCGGTGGGTGATGATCAAGGTCGTGCGGCCGCGCGCTGCCGCGAAGATCGCCCGCTGGATCTTGTCTTCCGTGGCGCTGTCGATAGCGCTGGTCGAATCGTCCAGGACCAGGATGCGCGGGTCGGTCAGGAAGGCGCGCGCCAGCGCCAGACGCTGGCGCTGACCCCCAGAAAGGGTCACGCCCCGCTCTCCAATTACGGTCTGGTAGCCATCGGGAAGATCCAGGATGAATTCATGCGCCTGGGCAGCCCTGGCCGCCTCTGCGATCACTTCCATCGAAGCCTCCGGCGCGCCGAAGGAGATGTTTTCCGCGATCGTCCGCGAGAATAAAAAAACGTCCTGCTCGATGATCGAGATGCCTCGCCGCAGGGCTTCCAGGTTCCAGGCGCGTACGTCCAATCCATCTACGAGCACCTGGCCGGAGGCGACATCGTACGTACGGTTGACTAGCTTGACCAGCGAAGTCTTGCCGGTGCCGGTCTGCCCGACGATCGCCACCGTCTGGCCCGGGTGGATCTTGAATGAAATCGCCTCTAATGAATTGCCCTCTTCTGAATAGGCAAAGGTTACATCTTTAAATTCAATCTCTCCTCGCAGCGGCCCGCTATAACCGGTTTTATTCTGGTCCAGGTCGGTCTCGCGGTTGATCAATTCCAAGATCCGCCGCGCGCTTGCCAGCCCCAAAGACACCTGCGAGTAGGCAAACAGCGAGACGAAGGTGGGGAACCCGAACAGTAGCAGCAGTCCGAAGTATCCGACCACGCCTCCCACGTCCACCAGCCCGCGTCGGTACAGGATTAACGCCTGGAGAAGTCCGGCTGCCTGGGCGATCGCCAGCCACAACAGAGGCAGGAAGCGCGCTTCGACGTATCCCTGGTGCACGAAAGCATCCCGGTAGCGGCGCGCGTTGGCGATGAAGCGTTGGATTTCCCCCTGTTCCTGCGCCATGCCTTTGACCGTCTCCATGCCGTCGATGGCTTCCGCCAGGCGGGTGTTCAACTGCCCGAAGGACCGGCGCGCCTCGTCGGTGATCGGTTGCAACTCCCGCAGATAGTGCCACAATGAAAGGAAATAGGCCAGTATGTAGACCGCCGGGATGATCACCAGCGAAGCGTGATAGCGCGGAGCGAAGATCAGCGGCATGAACATGAAGATAGCCGAACCCACCACCAGATTGATCCCCGGGCTGAACATCAGGTTGATCTCACGCACGTCGTTGGTCGCCCGTGCCATCGTATCGCCGACTGGCTGCATGCTGTGGAAGGTCATGCTCTTTCCCAACAGACTGGCATACAGCTCGTCCCGAATGTCGCGCTCCAGCCTCTGGCCGTACAGTTCTGCGCTAAAATTACGGGCAAACTGGAGCGCGCCGCGCACCACCTGGGTCCCGGCGACCAGCAGGGCGGTGCGCATCAGGGCCTGGAGGTCCGGCGGAGTTCCCAGGATGGCATTGAAAGCCTGCCCGATCAGGATTGGGACAGCCGCCGCCAGGGCGGCATTGGCGATCGCCCCGACCAGCAGGGTTATGCTCAGCGGCCAGTAATGCAGGGTATGCGTAGTCAGCCAGCGCACCGGATCGCGCCGGTCAGTTTTTCTGCGCTGGGTCAGCGTGAATTCTGCAGAAAGCTGTGTCGTTGCCATAATCGATAGATAGCATAAGCCGGATAGCCGCGCTAAGCCCCCCAATCTAAAATACCGGCGCGCGGCTGTAGCGGAGGATACCACAAAAAGAAACAGGCCGGGTTTTTCAGCAAGGCCTCCCCGATTATGGTTGGGATAGAGTACAATCATCCCAGGTGGGTAGGTTAATGATTACGAAGAGAATCAAACGCGAATACTGATTCGCGAATACTTGTTGACGGTTTCGCTGCGGTAAGTAGAAAACTGGAGATCACCCTCGTAGCAAGCTAAAGCCATGCAGGGTGATCCATTTTTTTGGTCGGATGATAACAGTTACCCGGCGCTAGCGAGGTGTTCTATCCCTGACCATGAGAGGGATATCTCCGATACCGTCCCCTTGCTTGCGAAACCAGTCAGGGGTTCTTATGGTGCACTGGCCCGCCGCATTGCGGCCAAGTTGGGCCTTTTCGTGGTCAGCATTTCGATATTCATCCTGGCTCTCATCCTGGTCAAGGAAGGCGCCAAACCGTTAGCCCCCCTCATCCGCGAGCGTTTCTCCGTAGACAGTCCCGCCAGCGCCTTGGGCTTTGGCTGGCTGTCCGCCAGCATGGTCCTGTCCGGCTCGCCGATCGCAGCCACTGCCCTGGCCTTCCTGGACGCGCGCGTACTTTCCGCCAACGAAACCTTTGCCATGGTCGCCGGCTCCCGGCTCGGAGCGTCCTTCATCGTCTTGCTGGTCGGTTTCGTCTACGTACTGCGCGGCCGGCAACGCGAGGTCAGCCTGGGGGCAGGTCTCGTCTCTTTGCTCGTGACCCAGAGCATGTACATCCCCATCCTGGCGATCGGTTTCTTCCTGCTCGCTCAACCGTGGGTGCAGCAATGGCAAATCCAGGCCGAGGGAGCCGTGCATTCCCCCCTGGATGTCGTATTCGATCCGCTGATTGCCTTCCTGACCGGCTATCTCCCGCCCTGGGTACTGTTTCCGATCGGCTTCGGCCTGCTCTTCTTTAGCCTGTGGTTGTTCGATCACCTCCTCCCGGACCTGCACCTGGAAGAATCCCGTCTGGGCCAGGTCCACCACCTGCTTTACCGGCCCGTGGTTACATTCGCCTTGGGGGCTGGCATCACTGCGCTGACCATGTCGGTGTCTGTTTCCCTCAGCCTGCTGGTCCCGTTATCCACCCGGGGGTACATCCGTCGTGAGAACATCATCCCGTATATAATGGGTGCGAACATCACCACTTTCGACGATACGCTGATCGCGGCTGCCTTGTTGGCGAACCCGGCTGCCGTGACGGTTGTCCTCGTCCAGATGGTGAGCGTCACGATCGTCTCCATGTTCATCCTGCTGGCCATGTTTCGGCATTACGAGCGCTTCCTGAACCGCCTGGTATCCAACATCGGTCGCCGGCGGAGGAACCTGGCGATGTACATCTTGTTGACTCTCGGTATTCCGTTTATCTTACTCATATTTGGTTAGGCACACTCTAATGCGCATTTTAATTTGCACTGACGGCTCCTTTGCGGCGGAACAGGCCGCCCTGCTTGTCACCCGTTTGGGATTCCCGGAGGAGACCGAATACACCGTCCTGGGAGTCAGCGAGTCGGATGGGGACCAGGTGGTTTTGACCACCGCCTTCGATCGCATCGAACAGCTGCTCGGTGGGCCAGGACCCAGCATTCAACGCCTGATGCGGTATGGCAACGCTGCCGATCAGATCAAGGACGAGGCCGAAGCAGGTAATTATGATCTTGTGGCGCTCGGCGCCAAAGGACACCCGCATGGAATCATCGGGCCGCGCATCGGCTCTACCGTCAATAAGAGCATTCGCATCTTGACCATCCCGATCTGCATCGCCCGCAACGTCCCAGAAAAATTGGAAAGAATCCTGATCTGCACCGCTGCCGAGGATTTTTCCTTGGAGACGCTGCGCGCCGGAGGCCGGCTGCTCACCGGTACCCAGGCTGAGATTCACTTGCTGCACGTCATGTCGCAGGTCGCCCTGCGCCTGGATAGCCCTTCTGCTGACCTGAGAGACACAGCCGAGACCGCTATCCGCCGGGGGACTCGCGAAGGCAGGCATCTGGAGCGCGGGTTGGATCTACTCGAGCAAGCCGGCATTTCCAACCCGGTCATGCCCGCTCTGCGCCATGGTCTGGTCGTCGATGAGGTGCTTTCTGAGACCGTAGAAGGCCATTATGACCTGCTGGTGATCGGTGGGCACTTTCAGGAGGGGAGGATCCATTGGATCGAGTTCCTGCTCGACGATGTATCCGGGCAGCTGCTCAAGAAATCTCCCTGCTCGGTGATGATCATCTAGGAACACACCAGGCAGGACCGCAACGCAGGCGGGGAAAACCGCACCCGCCCGCCATTACCCTTCTCAGTTATGCGTAAATCCCGCTATACTCGCATCGTATTCTTCTTTGCCCGCCTCTTGTTGGGGATCGTGGTCTCGGATCTTATCCTGCCACGTATTGGCCTGCGCGGCTGGTCCCAGCGCACCCGCTCGAAAAGGCTGACCGGTTACGCCAGCCGGTTCCGGGGCCTGGCGATCGACATGGGGGGCGTATTGATCAAGGTAGGCCAATTTCTGTCAGCCCGGGTCGACGTGCTGCCTGGGGAAGTCACTCAAGAATTAAGCGGATTGCAGGACGAGGTTCCCGCCGAAGAGTTTTCCGCCATCCGCCGGCTCGTCGAATCCGAATTCGGCCTTGCTCTGGAAGAGAAGTTTACGAATTTCTCCGAGCATCCCGAAGCAGCAGCTTCTCTCGGCCAGGTCCACTCCGCCCGGATTGGGGATCAGGTTGTCGTCGTCAAAGTCCAACGGCCGGATATCGAGCAGATCATCGCCACCGACCTGGCCGCGCTACGCACGGTCGGAAAGTGGTTGCAGCGTTACCGCCCCATCAGCCGGCGCGCCAACGTCCCGGCTCTTTTGGAGGAGTTCACCCGCATCCTCTCTGAGGAGATCGATTACTTGGCGGAGGGTAAGAACGCCGAAACCTTCGCCCACAACTTCGCCAGCCGCCCCGGGGTGCGGGTACCGCAGGTGCACTGGTCCCATACCACGAAACGCGTCCTCACCCTGGAGGACGTGCGCGGCATCAAGATCTCGGATTTCTCCGCCATCACAACCGCCGGCATCGACCGCGCAGCCGTCGCCGAACGCCTCTTTAACACTTACCTCCAACAGATCTTCGAGGATAGCTTCTTCCACGCCGATCCGCACCCCGGCAACCTGTTCGTCACCCCCCTCGACGCCGACCCTCCTGGCGAACCTGCCGATGGTCAACCCCGCTGGCTGCTGACATTCGTGGATTTCGGCATGGTCGGCCGGGTGCCAGACCACCTGCGGGCCGGGATGCGTGAGATGGTCATCGCCCTCGGGACGCGCGATGCCCCGCGCCTGGTTAAGTCTTTTCAATTACTGGGGGTGCTGCTGCCGGAGGCTAACCTGGCACTGCTAGAGAAGGCCGAACAGATGATGTTCGAGCGTTTCTGGGGCAAGACCATGAGCGAACTGGCCAATATCCCTCCGGCTGAGATGCGCGAATTCGCCGGACAATTCCGTGAATTGATCTACATGCTCCCTTTCCAAGTCCCGGAAAACATCATCTTGATGGGACGCACATTCGGAATTCTCTCGGGGATGTGCACCGGGCTGGACCCGGATTTCAACATCTGGGAGAACACCGCCCCCTTTGCCCAGCGTCTGGTCGCCGAGGAGGCCGGCTCGAGCTGGCGGGTCTGGCTGGACGAGGCCGGTCGCCTGGCCCAGGTCCTGTTCTTCCTCCCCAGCCGGGTGAACTCGCTGGTCGATCGCATGGAGCGCGGCGATCTAACCGTGCGCGGTCCACAGCTGGAGCTGCAGGTCAGCCGGCTGGAACGTTCCTTCGAGCGCCTGATCTTCGTATTGATCTTCGCAGTTTTACTGTTGGGGGGTATCCAGCTGTTCCTGGGCGGCCAGGCTGCCTTCGGAGGGATATTGATGGGGGTCGCCGGGGTGATCCTGGCAGGGTTGCTAGTTTCGATACTTTTCCGCCGGTAGCGCACTTACCCACATTTCTTTCTCAAATAAACTGTCTTTGCGAGGAGGCTGGTCTGGCGTACTTTACCAGACCAGCCAACGAAGCAATCTTCTTGCCGCAATCTCATTGCCGCAATATCGGCTCAGGCGAAAGCGGAGATTGCTTCGTCGGTCTCCATCGCAAAGAACGCTGTGGAGACCTCCTCGCAAAGACACATCTGCGGAAATAATGACCTGTATCCAGCAGACAATCACGCGACAACACCGATGCGTGTTAATTTATCAGCGTTTTCAGCGTTCATCAGCGTCCTGATCTTCATAGGCTGCCAACGCGAACGACATCAACTCCGGCTGGTCGGCAAGGCAGGGGCTTCCGGGCCGGGCATACCCAGCAGGTCGGCCAGCCCGGCCCGCATGGCAATCCGGTCGTCCCACGGGTATTCGACCTCGCCAAAGCACATCGACTGCTCGTGGCCCTTGCCGCAGGCCAGCACCGCGTCGCCGGGGCGCGCCAGGGAGAGCGCAAAGCGGATCGCCTCTCCCCGGTCAGGAATGCGCCAGAAGGTTACTCCCTCGACGCCACCCCCGGCGACGGCGCCGGCAGCCATCTCCTCCAAGATTCCATCCAGTGATTCGGTGCGCGGGTCTTCGGCGGTCAGCACGGTCAGATCGGCCAGCCCGGCCGACGTCTCCGCCATCATCCACCGCTTGGCTTTGTCGCGCAGCCCGGCCGAACCGAACACGGCGATCACCCGCCCTTCTACCAGCTGCCGGGCCGCCTCGAGCGCCCTTCTGAGTGCGTTAGGGGTGTGAGCGAAATCCACGATCGCCAGGAATTCCTGCCCCAGGTCGATGGATTCCATGCGGCCCGGGAGGCCCTCCAGCGCGGCGATGCCCGCCTGTGCTGCCGAGATTTCCAGGCCCAGGCCTTGCACGGCTGCCGTGAAGGCCGCCAGGCAATTTAATGCGTTGTATTCCCCCGGCAGGTGCGTCTCGACCGGTACCTGGTAACCTTCTCCGTTTACCGTGAAGCGCAAACCCGCTGGCAGGAGCCGGATATCTTCCCCGCGTACCTGCGCCTGCGGGTGTAGTCCGTAGCTCACCTGGCGAATCCTCCCGCCATAGGGAGCTAGAACCTCGTTCAGGTACGCATAGGATCCATCGTCCCGGTTGAGCACGGCAATCCCGTAGTTTCCTCTCGGTTTGGTCGGAGTCTGGGCCAGGCTGGTCAGCAAGCCGGCCTTGGCAGCCCGGTAGGCTGCAAAGCTGCCGTGGTAATCGAGGTGCTCGTGGGTGATGTTCGTGATTATCCCTATATCGAACTCACAAGCCGCTACCCGCTGCTGGGCAAGTCCGTGGGAGGTCGCTTCCAGGACAACGTGGGTCAGGCCTGCCGCCGCCATCTGCGCCAGATAGGATTGCACCTGCGGGGCTTCCGGGGTGGTGACGTGGAAGCCAGTGTCCAGGGTCTGCCTGCCGATCTGGGCGTTAACCGTCGAGATCAGCCCGGCCTGCAATCCCGCCGCCAGCAGGATGCGGTAGATCAGGTTGGCGGTAGTGGTCTTTCCATCCGTCCCGGTCACGCCGATCACCGTCAGCTGGCGGGCCGGGAAGCGGTAAAACGCGGCCGCCAGGTGAGCCAGGGCGCGCCGGCTGTCCTCGACGCGCAGGTAAGGCGTCGTGAGACCACTCATAGGTTCCGTCCCGACCACCGCCGCCGCTCCACGCTCGATGGCGTCCCGGATGTAGCGGTGCCCGTCGGTGCTCCCCCCGGCTACCGCCACGAACAAGGAACCAGGCTGGACCTGGCGCGAATCCTGGGTGACCCGGCCGATCATGACAGGGACCGGGTTACCCTCAGGCCGCTCAGGCAGCTCCCGAATTAGGTCCAGGAGAGAGATTGCTGATTTCATAATAAAAACGCCCAGGTGATATCCCGGGCGTCGAATCTTTCCAGGTCAGGTGCGGGTGAGCCGGACCAGGTGGGCTGTTTCGCCTGGTGCTTGCTCCGTGCCAATCCTAATACAGGCCCTGCCGCATCGTCTCGAGCTGGCCCGCCACCGATCCGTCCAGCACCTTGTCGCCAACCCGCACGACCAACCCTCCCAGGATCGATGGATCCACCCGGAAGGTGACGGTAGCCTGCGAGCCGGTCCTCGCCAGCACGTCCTGGCGGATGGTCTCTTTCTCCTCCGGGGTGAGCGGCAGCGCGCTGGTCACCTCGGCCGAGGCGCCGGTTAATCCATCGCCTTCCAGCACGGTCACCTTGCCCGCTTTGACCCCCGAGAAGAACTCGTCGATCAGGGAGTGCTGGCGCTGCTGGTCGAGCGACTCGCCGATCAGCTTGTGGGCCGCGGCCATCGCCAACGCGCCGACCTGGCCGCGCAGCTCGCCCAGGATGCGTTCCCGCTCGCTCTCGACCTCCGCCAGGGATTCCGCGCGCTTCTTGGCGGCTTGCGCCTCGGCCTCCGCCAGGAGCTCCCGCCCTTGCACTTCGGCCCGCTCGCTGGCCTCGCGCACGATCTGGCCAGCTTTGGCCTGCGCCTCGGCGATGATCTTGTGTGCTTCCTGCTCGGCGTTCTGGCGCGCTTCGGCGGCCACGCGCGCGTCCTCTAATCCCTGGGCGATCGCCGTCCGCCGCCTTTCGAGCAGGGTCAGGATCGGCTTGTAGACCCAGGCGCGCAGGATCACGAAAATAATCGCAAAATTGA
>DATDRQ010000116.1:0-3683 GCA_035291645.1 Anaerolineales bacterium | reverse complement strand
GCCGGAGCGCCACCGTGAGCCAGTTTTTCAAGCTCGTCCTCGATGCGGCGCAGCTCTTCCTCGGAAGCCTTCTTGGGCCCGCGGAACCACTTCTTGGCTCCGACCTGCCAGTAGACCAGCATGATCACGGCCAGGCTAACCATTGTCCACAGCACCAGCTCGTTGGGCGGCAGGATGAAGACGACCGTGATGATGATGATCCAGATGAACGCCACCACGTTAAGGAACGGTCCCCAACGCTTAAGGCTCCAGGGCGCCGTCTCCGGCGTGGTGAACTCACCCTGCTTGCGGCGCTTGTTGCGGAAATTTAACCAGATAGGGATGCCGTAGGCCAGGTAGAGGGCGATCGTGCTGATCGAGGTCACCACAAAGAACGCTGCCGAGTACAAGCAGATTATCACCGCGATGATGGAGGTGATCACGATCGAGTTGACCGGGGTGCGCCACTTGGGATGGACCTTCTTGATTGCACCTGATCCGGGCATGCCATCGTCGCGGGCGAAGGCGAACCACATACGGCTCATGCTGGTGATGGAGGACAGGCCGCATAGCCACATCGCTACGGCGATGATCACTCCAACCACCGAGGCAAGGAAGAGTGATAGATTCTCGTAGGCGACATACAGCACCGGGTAAGGATCCAGCGCGGTTGCGGCGACGTCGCCGCGCGGGATGACCCAGGTAACCGCCATCAGGACGATATAGCCGACAACGGCCGAAACCGCCACCGAGAGGAAGACGCCCCAGGCGCTGTTCAGGCGGGCCAGGACGGTCTCCTCGGCCACGTGGGCGGAGGCGTCGTAGCCGGTGTAGGTCCACTGCGCTTGAAGCCAGGCCAGCGGGAAGATCAGGGCGAAGGGTGCGGCCAGGTACAGGGATTGCAGGCCGGGTATTAAGGCAAACAATGGAGATGGAAAAGTGTAAGGTCCAATCACCAAGGCTGGCCCGACAGTCCCATCCGCCAGTGTCGCCGAGGCTGCATCCAGCGGATTAATCGTGTTCTGGTAAGAGAACACGAAGCTCGCCGGGTTGTGGTACTTGGCGAAAATGGCCAGCAGCAGGGCGATGACGAACACGCCGCCGATGTGCCAGTAGACGCTGAAGTCGTTCAGCAGGGCGGTCAGCTTAATGCCGAAGGCGTTGATCATGATCTGGGGGATCATAATCAGGACCATGATGAAGATATAGAAATACCAGCTGGTCACCGTGCCGAACAGGGGGACTGCCGTGTCCGCTGCGAGTCCGAAGGTTTTACTGAGAAAACCTACCAGGTAAATCGCAGCGGCGATGTTGATGCCGGCGGTGATGGTGATCTGGCCGAGCATGTTGAGCCAGGCGGTGATCCAGGCCCATCTAAACCCGCCCAGCCGGTTAGCCCAGTAGTACAGGCCGCCGGCGGTCGGGTAGGCGGATGCCAGCTCGGCCATGGAGGCGGCGATGCACAGCGTGAACACGCTGATCAGCGGCCAGCCGATCGAGTTCATCATCGGGCCGGCGAACTTGAGGCCGTAGCCGTAGAGCAAAATGGCTCCGGTCAGGATGGAGATGATCGAGAAGGAGATGGCGAAGTTGGAGAAACCGCCCATCTCGCGGAAGAGCTGCTGGGCGTAGCCCAGGCGGTGCAGCTCCTTCACATCATCTCGTATGATCTCATCCCTTGTCTTGGGTTTGTTTTCAGCCATCGTTCATTCTCCTTAGAGTTTGAAGATTCTTGTGCGGCGTTGGATCGCCTCTCAGACGATCCTGGCTCTGGCGCCAAAGGTCGCCAGAGCAACCCAGCATTGACTTCTTAAGGTTCACCTCCTGTTCGAGAGCCTGGACTGCCGGCGGCCAGATGATTGGATGATGAGGGCAGCCCACCGAAGCCCAGTCTCGTTAGAATGCCGGCCCGACGCGGCCGGGACATAAAACGAGGCAATGCGCCAGGCGGGCGCCTTGCCTCGTTTGGTTTACGGGTACGGAGCGATGAAAAACCAGATGGGATCGTTCATGCGCTCGTTCTCGACCTCAGCCAGAGTAGGTCATCCCGGTTCACACTTTTTCGGGGGCCTTCCCGGCGACGACGGCCATGCGCCCGCCGACGTACTCCTCCAGACCGATGGAGGCCTTGGAGAAGGTCTCGGCGGTGGCGATGGTGGCGGGATGGGCGTTAAACTGGTCGACCTCCATGCCGTTCTCGTCCCAGGATTGCAGCACGTAGGGGATCTTGCTTAACTTGTAGAGCGACTCCTCGGGCACGTCATCCCACAGGATCTCCTCCTGGAAGGTGAGGTCCTCGCAGCGTACGAAGAGCGGCTCGAGGACGTAGGGCGGCATGGTGTAGACGATATCGCCGGCGATCTTCGACACGTCCCAGAAGTGATATTTGCCCCCCACCAGGGGGCCGTCCCGCATGGAACAGGCCAGCATCTTGCTGGGCATGGCGTTTTCTTTGAGCAGGTTGAAGGCCTTGCGGAAGACGTAGATGCCCAGCCAGTGCTTATCGGCCCAGGAGAGCTGCATGCCGCGCCGGGCGGCCTGCTTGTCCAGCTCGGGGTGCTCGGTCAGGCGACCGATCATCATGGTGATGACCGCCCGCCACTTGCTCATGTCCACGCCGTTCTTCTCGCCGAGGGCATAGCCTTCCTTGGCGGCGTTGGCGACCGCCCAGATCTGCGGCAGGGTGAAGCAGGTGGTGACGTTGGTCGGGATACCCATCGAGGTCAGCACCTTGACCACCTCTACGCCCTGGGTGCTGGCGGGGACCTTGATCATCAGGTTGGGAGCGATGGCGCGAATCTCCTGGGCCATCTCGATCATCTTCTCGGTCTCGGTGATCAGGCGGGGGTCGAGCTGGCCGGAGATGTAGCCGTAACGGCCTTCGGAGGCCTCCCAGATCGGCAGCATCATCTCTGAGCCGCGCTGGATCACCTCCCGGTAGGTCAACCAGAAATACTCGTGCTGGGTCAGGCCCGGGTTCTCGAGGATGGTCGTGTCGATCCACTCGTTCCAGGTAGCCGGGTCGCTCTTGACGACGCCCAGGGAGAGGGGCGGGTTGGTGGTGCAGCCGCGGATCAGGCTTTGGGCCGGGTCGTCCAGCCGGTAGATGCGATTCAATTGCTCTGCCAGGACGGCTTTTTTAGCCGGCGGGGCTGCAGCGACCATCTTTTTCACCCAGGACTCGAAGATCAGCGGAGAGGAATCCCACCAGATCTCCATGTCCGGATGGACCTGAGTTAAGCGTTCAAGGACGCTTTCGTTCATAAACGCCTCCTTTGATAGGGTTATCGTTTTCTTTTCGTAAACCACGCAAGAATGACTTGTCACCTTGAGCGAAGCGAAGGGTCTTGGTTTTGACCAAGGAGATGCTTCGCTTGCCTGAACGGCAGGATGGGTCAGGAAATATCATCGAGGAGTTTGCCATTCGGGCGCTCAGCATGACAGTTAATGGACATTTTCGTATTCAATTCGATTGCTTTTCTGCATCTGTTTGATTAACACGTCAACGGTATAAAGTGACGGTCAGCGAATAGCGATCGCCGCGGTTATAGCAATAGGTAAATTCGACTGGGGTGCCATCGTCGGCGAAAACGGTGCGTTCTTTGTACAGGATCGGTGCCCCTTCCTCGATCTCCATCAACTCGGCCAGCTCTTCATCGGCTTCGCGCGCTTCCAGCTTCTGTTCGGCGCTCTTCACCCGGTAG
>DATDRQ010000115.1:0-4529 GCA_035291645.1 Anaerolineales bacterium | reverse complement strand
GCCTGAAGTGCCAGGCACTTTAATTTGGTCCAGAAACTAATGCAGTTTAACCAGGCACTCCCCGTGTTCCAGGTGGTATTCGAACTCGGAGCGGAATTTCTGGATCGTCGAGCGGGCGGGGTTGACCAGCGCCGCGCCCATCGGGCAGAAAGTGCGCCCGTCGATGTTTTCGGCCAGATAAAGGGCGCGCTCGATGTCGTCCGCCAGGCCAGCGCCGCGCTCCAGGCGCTCCAGGGTTTCGTATAGCCGCTGTGAGCCGATCCGGCAGGGTGTGCAGCGACCGCAGGACTCGTGGGCGAAGAACTTGGCGGTACGGCGCGCAGCTTCCACCATGCAGGTGGTCTCATCCATCACTACGATGGCTCCTGTGCCCAACTGGGAGCCAACTTTTGCCAGCGTCTCGAAAGCCATGGGCGTATCCACCTGGTCGGGGGTTAAGACCGGGGTGGAAGCCCCGCCGGGGATGACGGCTTTGAGCTTCTTGCCCTCGCGCATCCCGCCGGCGTGTGCGTAAATGATTTCGCTCAGCCTTGTCCCCAGCGGCAGCTCGTAGTTCCCGGGCCGGTTGACGTGCCCGCTGACCGAGAAGATTTTCGGCCCTTTGCTCTCCGGCGTGCCGATGCTGGCGAACCAGTCCGCGCCGCGCAGCACGATGTGCGGGATGCAGGCCAGCGTCTCGACGTTCTGCACCAGGGTTGGCAGCCCAAACAGGCCGATCTGCGCCGGATAGGGGGGCTTCAGGCGCGGGTTGCCCGGCTTGCCCTCCATCGATTCCAGCATGGCGGTTTCCTCGCCGCAGATATACGCCCCCGCCCCGCGCTGGACGGAGATATCCAGGTTGAAGCCAGTGCCCAGGATGTCTTGACCCAAATAACCATGCTGGTAAGCCTCGGCGATGGCCTGGATCAGGCGCTGGTAGCCTGAATAGAATTCGCCGCGGATATAGACGTAAGCCTGCTCTGCCCCTACGGCGTAGCTGGCGATGATTGTGCCTTCGAGCAACTGGTGCGGGTCGCGCTCGATGATCAGGCGGTCCTTGAACGTGCCCGGCTCGCCTTCGTCGGCGTTCACCGCCACAATTTTTGGGATATTCGGGTCTTTGGGCATGAAGCCCCACTTCACCCCGGCGGGAAAGCCAGCCCCGCCTCGCCCGCGCAGGCCGGACTGCTTGACCATCTCCACCAGCTCTCCCGGGGCGAATTCCAGCAGCGCCCGGCGCGTGGCTGCATAGCCGCCATGCGCCAGGTAGGTGGCTATTTTTTCCGAATCCGCTCGCTGCACGTTCTGGGTCAGGACAGGCTCAAACATTTTCGACCCCCTCTCCCTGGGCGGAAAGCTGCGCCAGCAATTCGTCCAGGCTCTCAGGCGAGATGTGACCGTATAGCTCGTCGTTCACCCGGATGGCCGGGGCGTAATCGCAGGCGGCAATGCACTGCACGATTTGCAGCGAGAATTTGCCGTCCGGGGTGGTCTCTCCGGGGAGGATGCCCAGGCGTTGGTGAATCCGCTCGAGGACCGTCTCCGCGCCGCCCATCAGATAGCAGGACAGCCCCTCGCAGACCTGCAGCAGGTATCGCCCCCCTGGCTGCAGCTTGAACATGGTGTAGAAGCTGGCGGTGGAGTGCACCTGCCCCGGGCTGAGGTTCAACTGCTCGGCCACCTGCTGGATGGCCTGCGGGCTCAACCAGCCGATCTGCTCTTGGGCGTTGTACAGGGCTGATAGCAGCAAGGCGCGCGATCTGGGGTCGTTCACTTGTACTTGGGGGTCAGCTAACATATCACCTCTCCGCATAAACCTCTTATCAAGCCACCGGCTCGACCTTGACGGCGCAAACCTTGTATTCCGGGATTTTCGCCACCGGGTCCAGGGCTGCAATGGTGAGCCTGTTTGCCCCGGCTTCCGGGAAGTGGAAATTGGCGTAGACCATGCCGGGCGGGACGCGGTCGGTGATCCAGGCCTCCGCCTCGATGCTGCCCCGCCGGGATGAAACCCGGATGCGCTTTGCCCCATTCAGCCCCAGGCGCTCGGCGTCTTCTGCGTTGATCTCTATCAGCGGCTGGCTGTAGATCTCCAGCAAGCCCTTGGCCCGGCGCGACATGGACCCGCCGTGCCAGTGGTAGAGCACCCGGCCGGTGCTCAAAACCAGCGGGTATTCTTCATCCGGCAGCTCGGCGGGCGGGATGTGCTCGACCGGGGTGAACTTCCCCAGGCCGCGGGCGAACTGTCCCACGTGGAGGATCGGCATCCCGGGGTGGGCCTGGTCTTTCACCGGCCATTGGAAGGTCTCTCCATTCTCCAGGCGCGCGTAGCTTACCCCGGCGTAGCTGGGAGCCAGGGCAGCGATCTCAGCCATGATCTCTTCGGGAGAGGCGTACTCCCAGCCGGAATAGGGGCCTGGATGGATCGCTCTTTTCCCGCTGGAGAACATCCGCTGCGCCATGCTGGCGATAATCCGCCAGTCTTCCCTGGCCTCGCCCTCCGCCTGGATGGCTTTGCGCACGCGCTGGATGCGCCTCTCGGTATTCGTGAACGTCCCGTCTTTCTCCGCGAAGCTGACGCCCGGCAGGAGCACATCGGCGTACGGCGTGGTTTCGGTGGGAAAGATCTCCTGCATGACGATAAAATCGCAGGCTTCCAGGCAGCGTTGGATGTGGTTGGTGTCTGGGTCGCTCGTCATGGGGTCCTCGCCCATGATATACAATGCCCGGATCTTCCCCTCCAGGATGCCCGGGATCATCTCGGTCACGGTCATCCCGCTTTTAGCGGACTGCGCCGCCCCCCAGGCGGTCTCGTATTTTTGGCGCGCCTCCTCGCTGGCAACGGGCTGGTATGCCGGGTACACATTTGGCAGCCCGCCCATGTCGCAGGCTCCCTGGACGTTGTTCTGGCCTCGCAGGGGATTTACACCCCCGCCGGGTAGGCCCAGGTTGCCCAGCAGCAATTGCAAGTTAGCCAGGTTCATCACGTTGCGCACCCCAGTGATGTGCTGGGTGATGCCCATCGCCCAGAGCACCGCCATGGGTTTCGTCTTGCCCATGATCTCGGCTGCCCGGTAGAGTTGCTCGGCAGGCACGCCGGTGATCTCGGCGACTTTCTCAGGAGGGTACTGCTGGACGAGGGCTTTGAAACCTTCATAGCCCTCCGTCCGCGCGGCGATAAAGGCCTGGTTCTCCCAGCCTTTCGCGATCAGGATGTGCATCAGGCCGTTGATCAGGGCGTTATCCGTGCCGGGCTTGTGGCGCAGGTGGAGCGCGGCAAAATCGGTCAGCCGGATGCGCCGCGGATCGGCGACGATCAAGACTGCGCCGCGCTGCCTGACCGCCTGGCGGATGCGCATCCCGATGACCGGGTGCTGTTCGGTGGTGTTCGAGCCGATGACGAAAAAGGCGTTTGCCTGGCTGGCGATGTCTTCGATCGAGTTGCTCATTGCGCCCGAGCCCAGCGAGGTGGCCAGACCGGCCACGGTGCTGCTGTGTCAAAGACGGGCGCAGTGGTCGATGTTATTTGTCCCGATCACCTGCCGGGCGAATTTGTTCATCAGGTAATTTTCTTCGTTGGTGCACTTGGCCGAAGTCAGTATACCCACCGTGTCTGGACCATAGTTGTCTCGCGCTTCGCTCAGCTTGCGGGCGGTGATATCCAGGGCGGTCTCCCAGTCCACCTCCACCAATTCGCCGCGCTCCCGCTCGCGAGGGGTTCCCTCGAGCAGGTATTTGCGCACTTTCGGCTTCTTCAGGCGCTCCGGATGGTGGACGAAATCGTATCCAAACCGGCCTTTCACGCACGTCCAACCGTGGTTGGCGGGTCCATCCCAGGCGGATTCAACCTTGGTGATCCGGTTGTCTTTGACCTCCAGGACGATCTGGCAGCCGACGCCGCAGTAGGGGCAAACCGTTTGCACCCTCTCCACCTTCCAATCGCGCCCCTTGCCGAGCGACATCTTGGGGTACAGGGCTGCGGTGGGGCACACAGCCACGCAACTGCCGCAGAACTCGCAGGGGCTTTCCGCCATCGTGGTATCCGCGCCGAAGGCGAGACGCGCCGCGAAGCCGCGGTAAACCACGCTGATCGCCTCCACGCCATTGATATACGTGCACGCCCTGAGGCACCTGCGGCACAGGATGCACTTGTTCAGGTCGACCTGGATGAAAGGGTTGGGGTCGTCTATAGGGTAGTGGTGCCGCCTCCCGGGGTAGTCTGCCCATTTGACTTTGTATTCATAAGCCAGGTCCTGCAGCAGGCAGTCGCCGGTGGCGTCGCAGGTCATGCAGTCGTTGGGATGGTCCGAAAGGAGCATTTCCAGCACGAACCTGCGCGCCTGGATCACCTTTGGCGAGCGGGTGTGCACGACCTGCCCCTCGCTCACCGGGTAGGTGCAGGCGGTTTGCAGGGTGGCCTGCTTTTCGACCTCCACCAGGCAGATGCGGCAGGCGCCCTCCGGGGGCAGCGCCGGGTGGTGGCACAGGATGGGGATCTCGATCCCGGCCCCCTGGGCGGCTTCCAGGATCGTCTGCCCGGATTCGGCCTG
>DATDRQ010000114.1:0-2378 GCA_035291645.1 Anaerolineales bacterium | reverse complement strand
ACTCGCCCTGGCATGCACGTCTGAACCGGATCACACCCGGGAAACGTAGGCAGATGCGAACGGTTGCCATCGTCCAGGCGCGCATGAACGCCAGCCGGCTGCCGGGCAAGGTGCTGCTCGACATCGCCGGGCAGCCGATGCTGGTGCGGGTCGTGGAGCGCGCCCGGCGAGCTGCCCTGCTGGATGCAGTCATCGTTGCCACCACGACCGACCCTTCCGACGATCCAGTCGAAGAACTCTGCCAGGAGCGTGAATATCCTTTCTATCGCGGTAGTATGCAGGATGTGCTCGACCGTTATTACCAGGCCGCCCGCCAGGCAAATGCCGGGGTGGTGGTTCGCCTGACCGCCGACTGCCCGCTGATCGATCCGGGCGTGATCGATCGGGTGATCACGGCGTTTTATGGTGGCACTGCCCAACAGCCAGACAGGCTTGATGATTTCCCCTGGGATTTCGCCGCCAACCGCCTGCCGCCGCCCTGGCAGCGCACCTACCCGATTGGGTTGGACACCGAGGTGTGCACGTTTCAGGCATTGGAGCGCGCCTGGCGAGAGGCCAGCCAGCCGCACCAGCGCGAGCATGTCATGCCTTACCTGTACGAACAAGAAGGGTGCTTCCGCGTGCTGGTGGTTGACCACGACCCGGATCACGGTTCCCTGCGCTGGACGGTAGACACGCCGGAGGATCTGGTGCTGGTGCGCCAGGTGTATGCATACTTTCATGGACGGGACGACTTCAGCTGGTATGAGGTTCTCGATCTTTTCGAGCAGCACCCGGAGATCGGCCAGATAAACGCTGGCGTCCAGCACAAATCGGTGCGGGATGTCGATACTCGCCCTGTTAATGAACCTGAAGCTTAAGCACGGATAAAAGAACGCCCGTATTTTGATTGCATGCCTTTCCTGACGATCTTCACCGCGCCGAAAGCATTCACCAACCCGCACATAGCCACCATCCAGCGCAACGCCCTGTGTGCCTGGACGCATCTGGGCGAGGATGTCCAGGTTTTGATGATTGGGGATGAGGCCGGGATGGCCGAGGTGGCTGCGGAATCGGGGGTAGAGCACCTGCCGCATGTTCGCTGCAACCGGCAGGGCACACCGCTGGTCAGCTCGATTTTTGATCTGGCCCGGCAGGCCAGCAGGGCGTCTCTGCTGGCTTACCTAAACGCCGATATCCTTGTCACGCCGGACTTCGTCCAGGCCGCCCGGCAGGTCTCCGCCCAGGCCGAGCGCTTCCTGATGATCGGCCAGCGCTGGGACCTGGATGTGACCCAGCCGCTGGATTTTCGACCGGGTTGGCCAGAGCGCTTGAAACAGGAAACGCTCGCCCGGGGGAAACTGCACTCTCCGGCTGGCAGCGATTATTTTGTCTTTTCCAGGCAGCTGTATACCGAGATGCCGGACTTTGCTATCGGGCGGGCCGGTTGGGATAACTGGACCATCTATCATGCTCGCAGCCAGGGCTGGCCAGTGGTGGATATCACCCCTGCCTGCCTGGTGATCCACCAGAACCACGACTACAGTCATCTGCCAGGGGGTAAACCGCACTACGATCTGGAAGAGTCCGATCAAAACCAGGAATTGGCGGGCGGAATAGAGCACATGTACATGGTTTTGGATAGCGATAAGCAGCTGATCGGCGGGAATCTGCGCCGGCCTCGTCCCAGCCTGCTACGGGCCCTGCGAAAGATGGAAATTGGACTGCTGCCCACCGATGGGCGGCGGGGCTGGCGCTGGTCGCTCTCGCGAAAGTTCCGCCGTATGCGCCGGCGTCTCATCGGTTCCCTGTAAGATTCAGTACCAAAGGCAAACGAGTTGCGCTACGGTCAGAATCCGGCCAAATTGATCGCCGAAGTCGCCCAGCCAGAGAAGATCACGGTCGCCGTGGTGACCTATATTCCCTTCCTGGAAGGCTACTACGCCGAAAGCCTGGATATACTGAAGCTGTGCCTGGGAAGCATCCGGGAGAACACAGACCGTCCCTACGACCTGCTGGTCTTCGATAACGCCAGCTGTCCGGAAGTGCGCTCATACCTAGTCTCCGTCAGGGACCAGGGTAGGATCCAATACCTGGTGCTTTCAGATAAGAATGTCGGCAAAGGCGGGGCCTGGAACATCATCTTTAGCGCGGCGCCAGGCCAGTTCGTGGCCTATGCAGACAGCGACGTGTACTTCCACCCGGGCTGGCTGCCAGCCCAGCTGGCGCTCTTCGACGAGTTTCCCAACCTGGGGATGGTGACCGGCGCCCCGCTGCGTATCCCCGAGGAGTTTTCGACCAGCACGATCGAGTGGGTAGCGGCTAATCCAGACGCCTGTCTGGAGCGGGGCGTGCTGCTCTCCTGGGAGGACTGGTGGAAGCATGCCCGCAGCCTGGGG
>DATDRQ010000113.1:0-10595 GCA_035291645.1 Anaerolineales bacterium | reverse complement strand
TACGATCTGCCGGCAGACCTGGCGTCGCTGCCCGAGGGGGCGAGCGGAATCGGTAGGGAGGGAGTGAACGGCTTCAGAAAGAGCGGCTTTGGAGGACCCTGCCCACCGCGCGGCTCAACTCACCGCTATTTTTTCAAGCTGTATGCTCTGGATATGGTATCAGGTTTAAAGGCGGGAGCGACGAAAGCAGAAGTGGAAAAAGCCATGCAAGGGCATATCCTGGCTCAGGGACAGCTGGTCGGGAAATATGGGAGATAGTGGATTTATTCCCCTAATAGAGTATAGCCGCCATCGATCACGATCACCTGGCCGCGGATCATGACGGCTTCTGGCGAACACAAGAATGCCACCACGCGGGCGATATCCTCGGGGGTGACCAGCCGCCCGGCGGGGGTACGCGCCGCGGCGTGCTGGATCAGGCCGCGCACTTCGATATCGTCGAAGTAGCGCAGGGCATCCGTTTCAGCCATACCTGGGGAAACGGCGTTGACCACGATGTTCTTGCCTGCCAGTTCGACCGCCAGGTAGCGGGTGATGGCTTCCAGGGCAGCCTTGCTGGCCCCGACCACCACGTAATCGGTCAGGACGAGGCGGGCGCCGGGGCTGGAGATGGCGACGATGTATCCCCCGCCGCGTTTTTCCATCAAGGGGACGGCGCGCTGGGCGGCGAATAGCAGGGCGCGGGCGTTGATGTTCATCGTCCACTCCCAGCCTTTCGGTTTCTGCTCCAGAACAGAGCGGTTGTAACCAGAAGCGGCGTTGCTGACCAGGATGTCCAGGCCGGCGAAGCTCTGTTCGATCTCACCGAACAGACCGTCCAGGCCTTCGTCGGTACCGATGTTGGCCCGCACGAGCAGGGCGCGGCGTCCCAGGGCGCGGATCTCTTGAGCAGTCGCCTCCGCCGGGGCGCGGTTGCGGAAGAAATTGACCACGACATCCGCGCCCAGCCGGGCGAAGTGCAGGGCAATGGCGCGGCCGATGCCGCGCCCGGAACCGGTGACCAGGGCGATTTTTCCATCGAAAGGTAATGGGGTGAGCATCGGTTTTCTCCCTGGCTTGGGCACTTCCTACGCCTCTAGGATGTAGAAGCGCCAGGATCGATTCTTTTCTATGAATTGGTAGACGAAAAGGGCAAGGGGGTGACGGTGGCCTCAGGAGCGCCAGGGTTGCTGCTGAGGGCCAGGCGCGTCCCGGGTACATCGTAAGGACGGCGCACGACCCCCAGGGCGATTGGGCCGAAGCGAGGAGAGGTTACGGCGGAGGTGACCTTGCCGGCTGAGCGCCCCTCGCTGGGGGAGAGCAGGCGCTCGCCCGGGCTGGCTGGGGTGCTCAGGCGCAGCCCAACCAGGCGCTGGGTTACTTTATCATAGGTCAGCTGCCGGGCAATGACCTCCTGACCGGTATAACAGCCTTTGCTATCCGAGACGGCCCGGTCCAGGCCGGTCTCGAGCGGTGTGTAATCTTCGGTCAGCTCGGCGTTGGCAGCCGGCAGGCCAGCCTCCACGCGCAGGACTTCGTAACTCTCATCGGAGAGCTGCTCTACCCCGGCCCCCGCCAGGGCGGATAGAACCCCAGCCACATCTCCTGAGTCGGATACGAGGCGATATCCGAAGCCGTCCAGCTGGAAAAGGGTCACCGGTATCCCCGCCAGCGCTGTCTGGAGCAGTTGGTTCTCCACGAGAACCTGCGTCAATCCCAGGCCCTGGAGCACGCTGGGGGCTTGTGGCCCGATCAAGTCGAACTGGGCGAAGGCTGCGCTGGCATCTTCGAGGGTAACTTTATCCATGAAGAAAATGCGGCTTTTCAGGTATTGAAACGTGCGGGCGGCCTGTCCGGGAAGGCTGAGCGCGGCGACCGTATCTGGTCCTTCCTCATACAGCATAAAGACGTCCAGGATGCGGGCGCTGGGGGAGGTGAGCACGGTCGCCAGAAGGCGGTCGGGCGCGAGCAGATTCAGGTCGTTGGTCGACTGGCGTTGGAGAAAGGTCCGGCGATCGGCTCCGCGAATACGCAAGTACCCGGCGTTTTGCTGGTGGATAAAAGCCGCCCGAGTAAGGGCGGCCTCATAACCGGCAAGCGCAGGAGGGTTCATGGAAAGTTATCATCGAGGATGTGAAGTCCTAAAATGTGAAACGTGAGCTCCAGGCGGGATCTGAATCTTTTACATTTCAGGACAGTTATCGTGTTAGGCCAGCTGTGGGACGGGAGTGCCGCTGTTCTTGGGAACAGGGGTCGGGAAGATACTTTCGAACTCCTCGCGAGAGATGGTCTCTACTTCCAGCAGACGGTGGGCGACTGAATCCAGCTTCTCCCGGTATTGGATCACGAGCGATCGGGCCTGATCGTAGGCCTCGGTGACCAGGCGGCGCACCTCTTTATCGATCTGTTGGGCGACCGCCTCGGAGTAATCGCGCTGTTCGGAGATCTCGCGCCCGAGGAAGATCAGCTCTTCCTTTTGACCATAAACCATAGGGCCTAGCTCGTTGCTCATCCCCAGGCGGGTGACCATGGCACGCGCCATGCGGGTCACTCGCTCCAGGTCGTTGGACGCGCCGGAGGTGATATCGTCGAAGACGACTTCCTCGGCGGCGCGCCCGCCGAGCAAGCTGACCATGTCGGCATACAGCTTCTTGCGCGCCATCAGGGTGCGTTCCTCCTCAGGGAGCATAATGGTGTAGCCGCCGGCCATGCCGCGGGCGGTGATGGACACCTTGTGCACGGGGTCGGCCTCGGGAATGGCGTTGGCGACCACCGCGTGCCCGGCCTCGTGGTAGGCGATGATGCGCTTCTCTTCTTCGCTGATCAAGCGGCTCTTGCGTTCTGGGCCGGCGATGACGCGCTCGATAGCTTCTTCCAGCTCGGCCTGTCCGATCGCCCGTTTGTTGCGGCGGGCGGCTAAAATGGCGGCCTCGTTGACCAGATTCTCCAGGTCGGCGCCGACGAAGCCGGGAGTCGAGCGGGCCAGGACGGCCAGGTCGACATCCGGAGCGAGCGGTTTGCCTTTGATGTGTACTTTGAGGATGGCTTCCCGGCCGCGCATATCCGGGCGGTCCAGGATGACGCGCCGGTCGAAGCGACCGGGGCGCAGCAATGCCGGATCGAGGATGTCCGGGCGGTTGGTGGCGGCGACGATGATCACGTTGGTGTCGGTGTCGAAGCCATCCATCTCCACCAGCATCTGGTTGAGGGTCTGCTCGCGTTCGTCGTGGCTGCCGCCCAGGCCCGCACCGCGCTGCCGGCCGACGGCGTCGATCTCGTCCACGAAGACGATGCAGGGCGAGTGGCGCTTGGCCTGGTCGAACAGGTCACGCACGCGGCTGGCGCCGACGCCGACGAACATCTCGACGAACTCGGAGCCGGAGATGGAGAAGAAAGGCACGCCGGCCTCGCCGGAGACCGCCTTCGCCAGGAGGGTCTTGCCCGTGCCGGGAGGCCCGACCAGGAGCACGCCTTTCGGGATGCGGGCGCCGAGAGAAATGAACTTTTCAGGCTCGCGCAGGAACTCGACCACTTCGCGCAGCTCTTCCTTGGCCTCTTCTACTCCGGCCACATCCTCGAAGGTGACGGTCGGCTGGTCGCCGGTAAACATGCGGGCGCGCGATTTGCCAAACGAAAGAGCGGCGTTGTTGCTCCCCTGGGCCTGGCGGAACACGAACCAGAAGACGCCCGCCAGCAGGATGAAGGGCACGAAGTACCCGAGAGCGGTGGCGATCCCCAGCCAGGCGCTGGGTGGTTTGATCTCGATCATGACATTCTTCGAGGAGAGCGCCTCGGTGGTTACTCCCAGCGCTATGAGCTGTTCTACGAGGGTAGCATCAGATTCCTTGTGGGAGATTCGTTCGGTGCCATTGGAATACACCACGCGGAGCCGGTTTTCGTCTTCGATTATACGCTTGACATCGCCCCCCTGGATATCGGATGCTACCTCGTTAATCGTGAGCGACTCTTGGGCAGTCGCTTGCTGTTGAAACTGAAACACCACCATCACGATGATGGCGACGAACAGCAGTAAGTAGATCATGGATGAACGGTTGCGGGTCGGATTCACAGATACCTCCAAAATTGGTCACACACCGCAGCAATCCCTAAAATTATACCAACCTCTGCACTTGAAGGGAGAAATTGATTTCTTACTGCGGGCAACTTTAACGTGCTTCTAACAAAAACCGGTCGCCGGTCAGATTGTTTTTCCCCGCCCCCAGAACAATCCTTCGACGCGGCGGCGCAGACGGTTCGCGCGGGAGCGCAAGCGCGCCAGGCGGCGGAGGCGTCTTGGGCGGACCTTGCGTACGCTTGGGAAGGGGCCGCTCCACTGCGCGGCCAGCGAGCCCCAGGTCAATCCGGCGCCAAAGGCGACGAAGACCACCCGGTCGCCGGGATTCAGGCGTCCCTGCTGGATGGCTTCGCAGGTCGCGATGGGGATCGAAGCGGTGGAGGTGTTGCCATAGCGTTCCAGATTGACCATGACGCGCTCCATGGGGATATTCAGGCCGCGGGCGGCGGCTTCGATGATGCGCAGGTTTGCCTGGTGGGGGATGACCAGGTGGATATCATCCATCTTCAATTGGGCCGCTTCGACCGCCTCCTGGGTGGCCTGGGACATCACCCGGGTGGCAAAGCGGTAGACTTCGCGCCCGTTCATTTGAATGTAATGCTGCCCATCCAGGACGCTTTCGAGGGTGGTGGGGTGGCGACTGCCGCCGGCCGGAACGGCGAGCAGATCGCCGCCGGATCCATCCGAGCGCAGGATGGCAGACAGCACGCCCCCCGGTTCATCGCTGGCCTGTAGGACGAAAGCTCCGGCGCCATCGCCGAACAAGATACAAGTGTCGCGATCCTTCCAATTGACCATCCGGGAGAGGGTCTCGGCGCCGATCACCAGGGCGTTTTGGATGCTGTCCGTTCGAATAGACTGGGTCGCCAGGTTGAGGGCGTACACGAAACCGGTGCAGGCGGCGGATAGATCGAAAGCCCCGGCTTTTTCTGCGCCGATGCGGTCCTGGACCAGGCAAGCGGTGGCAGGGAAGATGTGCTCCGGGGAAGAGGTGGAGACGATGATCAGATCGACGTCGGCGGGAGCCAGGTTGGCCATCTCCAAGGCGCGCAGGCCCGCCTCGGTTGCCAGTGAGGCCGTGGTCTGGTGATCGCTGGCGATGCGGCGTTCACGAATACCAGTACGCGAGACGATCCATTCGTCGGTTGTATCTACGATCTTGACCAGATCTTCGTTGGTGATGATCTTGTCTGGTACAGCCATCCCCCACCCAGTGATATGGGCGTAGCGAGGGCTCATGAGGTACTCTCGTTAAATCGTTTCAAGATAATCGTTGCATTGTGCCCGCCAAAACCGAAGGAGTTCGACATGACGGTGTTCACCTGGGCAGTGCGGGCCGCGTTGGGGACGTAATCCAGATCGCACTCGGGATCCGGGTTTTCGTAATTGATCGTGGGTGGAATGACGCCATCCTGGATTACCTTAATCGAAAGGACGGCTTCGAGTGCGCCGGCTGCGCCGAGCAGGTGTCCGGTCATGGACTTGGTGGAAGACACCGGGATACTGTAAGCCTGTTCCCCGAAGACGGTCTTTATCGCCGCTGTCTCACTCTTGTCGTTGAGCGGGGTGCTCGTCCCATGGGCATTAATATAATCGATGCTGTAGATATCCAGCCCGGCGCGTTCCAACGCCTGCCGCATGCACAGCGCGGCTCCGGCGCCATTCTCAGCGGGCGCGGAAATATGAAAAGCGTCATTGGTGCAGCCATAGCCGACCAATTCCCCCAGGATGTGCGCGCCGCGCTGTTGGGCGTGTTCCAGCGATTCCAGTACCAGAATAGAAGCGCCTTCTCCCATCAGGAATCCATCTCGGGTGCGATCGAAGGGCCGGGACGCGCCTTGGGGGTCGTCGTTGCGGGTGGAGAGGGCTCCCATGCTGGCCAGACCGGCCATGGCGATCGGGATGATGGCGGCTTCCGTCCCGCCTGCCACGATGGCATCGGCATGGCCGCGCCGGATCACTTCACAGGCTTCCCCAATCGCGTTGGTCCCTGAGGCGCAGGCGGTGACCACAGCCATATTATTACCGCGCAGACCGAAGTGGATGGCGATCATGCCCGCCGGTGTATCCGGTAGCATCATGGGAACCATGAAGGGGCTGACGCGCGAAGGGCCTCGCTCGAAGAACACTTGAAATTGCTCGAATAAGGTTCCCATTCCACCGATACCGGTTCCGACGATCACCCCGATCCGGTCCCGGTTGCTATCCGTGATCTCAAGGTTCGAATCGGCGATAGCCTGCTTGGCTGCAAACAGGGCGTATTGTGAGCAGCGGTCCATGCGGCGTGCCTCGCGGTTCCCCAGGAGGCTGGCGCCATCGAAATCCTTTACCTGTGCGGCGATCTGGCACTCGTATTGACTGGGGTCGTAATAGGTGATCCGGCCTCCACCAGATCGGCCTGATTTGATGCTCGTCCAGGTTTCCGAAACATCGTTGCCGACCGGGCTCAGGCAGCCGAGGCCGGTGATGACAATGCGTTTACCCATGCTGCCCTCCTAGGGAAAACTGGGGCTGGTCTGCCCTATGAAAGGAAACCAGCCGAGGGGTGGAAATTAGAGTTGTTGCGGTCCTGGACATGGTCGGCTTAACAAAAATCGAGAGATACACGTGTTATAACACCATGTGAACAAATCGGAGGCGGATAGTCGAATTCAATCCAGGCTGGGCGTTCCTGCCACCGCCGAAATGTAGCTCGAGGAGGCCTGCAGGGTATCAGATACCTGGCGGATGTGCAAGCGGTCGTGCCCGGCGATGATGCGTACCAGCTCCTTAAACTGGGATGGGCCGAAGATGGCATGCCGGATCGGGCGCTCCCAATCGGCTGGGCTGGTATTCTCCAGCAGGTCCAGCAGCGCCAGGCGGTTCGCCATGAAGCTGTGCAGGGCCTGAGGGCCGTTCTGGCAGTAGTACAGCCGCTCCTCGGCCCAGGAATCGCTGTCGACCCCGGCGATGAAGGGGTTCTCCTCTGCCAGCACACGGGAGAGGCGCGGCAGGTGCACTTCGCCGTCCACGTCGCGCAGGTGGCAGACCACCTCGGCCAGGTTCCACTCGCCGGGGCGGGGTTTGTCGATCCAGGAATAGGAGGCCAACCCGGCGAATATCGCCTGCAGGGCGGCCGGGGAGCTGCGCAGGATTGCCAGCACGGCCTCCGGGTGGTCGTAATCCGGGGTAAGGCTCTCCGGGTAGATCGAGTCCAGCCAGGGGAGCAGGCCTGATAGGGAACCGCCGGCGGTGGGGGTGTAGGGTCCCACTGGTACTGCCGCACCCTGGGGGTTGATCCAGTAAGCCGGCAGACCCAGGCGGCGGGCCGGTTCGATGTCGTTGTACAGGTCATCCCCGACCATCAAGGCAGGTTGCTCTGGCCAGCCCAGGCGCGCCAGGGTCTCGGCGTAGAATTCTGGGTGGGGCTTGGCGAAGTGGAAGTCTTCCGCCGAGGCGATCAGGCTAAAAGGGTAAGCTTCGGGGGAGAGGCCGGCCCATTCCAGGCGCTGCAGGACGGCCTGGCGTGAAAAGAGCGGGCTGGTGGCGATCGCCAGGCGGTAGCCGCGCGCCAGAGCCTGTTCGACGAAATCGACCGCCTGCGGAAGCTGCCGGGTGAGGTCTTTAAGGTCTGGAAAGACTTCCTGGTAAAAATTATCGATTACATCACCTAACTCTTCCGGCTGGAGGCCTAACGCCGAAAAAAAGGAGGCATTGAAGATCTCGAGCAGGGTGCAGTCCGGGCGGGTGTTTGCGACCATCGCCTGGGTGGCGGCCAGCAGCGCCGGGATCATCTTTTCCGGAGGGGCATAGGGCGCCAAATACTCTCCCAGGGCCTGCATGTAGGCGGGCAGAAAGGTATCCATGCTGTTGCCGAGCAGGGTATCGTCCAGGTCAAGGAGAATTGTCAGGCTCACCGGTCACTCCAGCAAAGATAGATGGCAGCGGGTGGCATTCGCCGCAGCCGACCTCGGGTTCCGCCACGGCGCGTTGCGTCTTGGAGCAGGAAGCTTTCACGCTGACCCGCCGTTTCGCAAAAGGAAAGGGCCGCTCCACGCGACCTTCCAGGACCAGGTGCGGACAGGCGTTAGCCAGGAGCAGGTCAGGCACCGGGCAATTAAAACACAGATCCCGTTTCCATTTCTGAGGGGGATTGGAAGCGGCCAGCAGCCGGCATTCCTCGAAATCCCGGCCGCGGTAGTAATCACCGTAGAAATAAACGCACTCTTTGCCGGCTGGCGTTCGCATGAAGTCAATCAGACGCGGGTGACATAGCTGCCTGTGCGGGTGTCGACCCGGATCGCATCCCCTTCCCCGACGAAATTCGGCACCTGGACTTCGAGGCCGGTCTCGGTGGTGACCTTTTTGGTGACGCCGGTGGCGGTATCGCCGCGCACGGCGACCTGGGCTTTGACCACCGCCAGATCCACTGTGGTCGGAAGGTCAATATCGAGCGGCTCGTTTTGATAAAAAGTCAATTTTACTTCCAGGCCTTCCTTCATGTAACCGGAAGCCTCGCCGATCACCTCGGCGGGGATGGCGGGCTGTTCGTAGGTGTCGAGGTCCATGAAATGGTAAAGCTGCCCGTCGTTGTATAAATACTGGACGTTGTGATAATCGAGGCGCACATTCTGGACACGGTCCCCCGAGATGAAGGACTTATCCAGGATGGTGCTGGTACGCAGGTTGCGGGCCTTGACGCGGATGGTGGCCTTGCCGCGCCCGGGCTTGTGGTGTTCGTAGTCGAGTACCTTGTATAAGGCCCCGTCCAGCTCGAAGGTCACCCCTTTTCTTAAATCGTTGACGTCGATCATGTTGAATGCCTCTTTTGGATGTGTAATACGGGAAAGGATTATAGCCCAGCGCGGGGGGGCTGGCAAGGGGCAGGCGGAGTGGCAACATGGCTTTCTCAAGAACGGGAATTCACGCTAATCAACAGGGCAAAGGCTTCGGCGACATGACCTTCATAGTAGCGGCGGGCCTGAGCGGCATTATTGTAGCCCGCTCGCTTGATCAAACCCAAAACCAGATTATGCACCGTCGCCAGGATTCGTCCGGCAGCACCGATCGTCATGCGAGTAGCATCTTCATGAAATGTCACATCGCGTCGATAGTGCAGACCAGTTTCGATCAGCCAATGCTGACGCCTGATGTGGAGCACTTTCGCAGGAGAAGCCTGGTCCCTGGAAAGGCTGGTAATGCCATACTCGATTTCAGAGCTTGTTTTGTAGACCTTTCCCTGGCGTACCCAGTCGAACTTGCGTTCCAGGCGATACACCTGTCCAATGCCAGGCCAGTCGACGTAATCATTGAGCATGGCGCTGGTTTGGATGGTGCGTTTTTCAAGGCGCCCATGTCCGAGATTGACCTTGCGGGCGCTCAGGAAATCGGTGGTGATCTTTCCGAAACCGGATTTAGGTTTGTCTGGGGCGAACAAGCGCTCAATATCTTCGTAGAGCCGCGGTTGGTTCTCTTTGACCGGCCACAGGTAATGGCCACCCTGCCCGACAATCTGCTCAGAAATCGACCGTTGGGTGTGCAGAGCATCCCCGGTAACCACCTTTCCGGTCAGCGGAACCTTTTGCAGGGCTCTGGGGGCAGCCACAATCTCATTTTCCTTGCTGTCTACAGCGGCCTGTGCCACCACCTGTTGTTGGCTTACATTGTAAACGCTCAATACGTAGTCACTGCCTTCTTGCCCGGCAATCCGCGTGCCCCGCAGCGCCTTGCCATCCATGGCCAGAACCTCTCCTGCCCCCACCTGCTCTTGCTGGCTGTACTCTCGGGCCATGCGTTCAAACTCGGTCTCCTCCAGAATGTTCTGAAATACCCGTCGAATGGTGTTGTGATGGGGCATCCAGGTGCGTTTGAGTTTCAACAGCCGAGCCAACTCTTCAGCATGGTTCTTGGCCCAATCGGCAATCTCCATGGGCGTGTCTTTTCCACACAATTTCGCCAAAAAGATGATCACCAGCAAGGTCGTCAGGCTGTACCGTTTGCCATGCGCTTTGCGCGGGTCGCCCAGGTGCTGAAAACGAGCATACAGGCTATTGCCGTCAAACACGACGCCCGTCTCACTGATTTCCTGCCAGCGTTCAAGCGTGCTATACTCCATATCAGATCCTCCTCGATGTGATGGCTGTTTGAGTGCAACCATTTTACCGAAGAGGGTCTTTTTTATCTATCTGTCAAGGAAACATGAGAAAGCCATATTCTTGCTCCAGCACGAGCTTCGTTTCCGGCGCCCGGCCTTTCCGTCAATGCTATAATACCAGGGTTGCTATTCTTGTAGCCCAAGGCTCGGCAAATCATGGTCAATCGCTTTCCTGATTGGTTCCGGCGCCCCAACCGATTATTATACGGAAGATGAAAGCCGGAACGCAATCCAGCATGCGGAGGCGATCCTTGAGTTCTGTCGTCATCAAATCGATCGATCGTGACCGGGTCAATCAGGCGGTTGCGGATCACGTCGCCCGTTTACGCCAGCGACATCCGGAAATCGAGCGCGTGATCTGGTTCGGCTCCTGGGTGAATGGCCTGCCCACCCCGGGCAGTGACGTCG
>DATDRQ010000112.1:0-8033 GCA_035291645.1 Anaerolineales bacterium | reverse complement strand
TGTGGCCCAGGTTCAGCGCTGCCCGCAGGCCCTTCTCGAACGGATCTGCCTGGATGATCCCCACCTTGACTGCCATCGAGCGGCGGACGATATCGGCCATGGGCAGGTGGCTGTTGGCGGTCAGCAGATCGAACAATAGCGGGTCGCCGATCACAGCGTGCTTGACTACCTCCGCCAGCCCGCTGCACAGCTCCGCTGCGGGCAGAGTGGTCAACGTATCCGGGTCTGCCAGCACCAACCTGGGCGGGTGAAATGCGCCCACCAGGTTTTTGCCCTGGGGCAGATCGATACCGGTCTTGCCGCCCAGGCTGGCATCAGCCATTGCCAGCAGGGTGGTGGGCAGGTAGACCCAAGGGATGCCGCGCATCCAGGTCGCCGCGGCAAACCCGGTCAGGTCGCCGACCACTCCACCGCCCAGGGCGATCGCGGTGCTGCCGCGCTCGACGCCGGCGTCCAGGAACGATTCCCACAAGCGCACGATCGTCGGGTGCGTTTTCTGGCTCTCGCCAGGGGGGATGAGGGCCGTTCGGCTGGGATACCCGGCGGCCTCCAGCGATTTGGCGACGCGTGCCGCATACAATGCCCCAACCGTTTCATCGCTGACCAAGACAACCGGGCCGCGCAGACCGCGCGAGGCGATCATCTCCCCGATCTGATCAACTCCTCCCGGCGCCACGCGCACGTCGTAGGGCTGACCCATGCCGTGGATGCGGAACATACCCAGCAACACCTGGGCCTTCCAGGCAGCCTGGTCGAGGTTGAGGGCCGAGGTGTCTAACCAGATTGGGAAGGAGGCATAATGGTCGGCGCGGCGAGCCAGGAGGCTTTCTAACTGGCTTGCGGTGTCACCGGCCAGGAGCGGGCGGGGAGCTGCGGGGTCAGTTTGCAGGCGGCGGTGCAGGATCTCAGGGGAAGCGCTGAGCAGTAAGACCGGCCCGCGGTTCTCGACCAGTTTTCGCGTGGAGGCGTCGGTCAGCGCCCCGCCTCCCAGGGCGATCAGGCTGTTCTCCCCGGTCCCCAGCAGCCGGTTTAGCTCCGCCCGTTCACGCTGGCGGAAACCAGATTCGCCCTCTTCGGCGAAGATGCGTGGGATGGGGTGACCGCTGCGGGCTTCGATCTCTGCGTCCAGATCGTAAAAAGTTATGCCCAGGCTTTGGGCTAACAGCTGGCCCAGCGAGCTTTTCCCTGAGCCCGGCGGACCGTAGATGAAAAGCAGCTCGCTCATTCTGGCCACCAGGTGTGGGGGGTGTTGTCCATGCGCAGATCGGCCAAGCGGGCGCCGCGCAGGGTCTCGAAGCGCGGCAGCATTTCGGCCAGCGAGTCCCCGCCCAGTTTGTCGAGCAGGGCATTGGCCAGGACGAAGGCGACCATCGCCTCCACGATGACGACTGCCCGGGGAACAGGGCAAAAGTCGGAGCGTTCGTAGCGGGAAGGGGATTGCTCCCCGGTTGCCAGGTCGATGGTCATCTGGGGTGTCAGGGTGGTGGCGATGGGTTTCATCGCCGCCCGCACGATCAGGGGCTGCCCGGTGGTGATGCCGCCCTCCAGACCGCCGGAGCGGTCGGTGGGGCGGGTGAGGGCTTCGCCATCCAGCAAAATCGGATCGTGAACCTGGGTGCCGGGCAGGCGGGTGTTCGCGAACGCTGGGCCAATTTCGACGCCTTTCATGGCCGGGATGCTGAGCACCGCCGCGCCCAAGGCAGCTTCCAACCGGTAGTCCCACTGCCTGAACGAGCCCAGTCCGGGCGGCAGGCTTAATACGACGACTTCGATGACCCCACCCAGGGTATCGCGCTCGTCCATCACCCGCCGGATGCGGAGGCGCATGGCCTCAGCCGCTTGCGGGTCAGGACAGTTCACATCGGATTCGGCCGCGCGGGTGATGCGTTCGGGATAGGCCAGTTTATCCAGCTCGGCGTTGACTTCGCCGATCGCGGTGACGTATCCACCGACGGTGATCCCGAACTGGGCCAGGAGCTGCCGGCAGGCTGCCCCTACAGCGACGCGCGCGGCAGTCTCGCGGGCCGAGGCGCGCTCGAGAGCCGGGCGTAGATCGCTGAAGCCGTACTTGATCGCACCGCTTAAGTCAGCGTGACCCGGGCGGGGCGCCGTGAGCGGTTCGACAGGTTTCCCGCGCCACTTTTCGTGGTCCCGGTTTTCTATCATGATCGCCAGCGGGGCGCCGGTGGTGACGCCCGCCATCACCCCACCCAGGAGGTGGGCCTCGTCATGTTCGATTTTCATACGCGGCCCGGCGCCAACGCCTTGTTGGCGGCGAGCCAGGTCGCGGTCGATCACCTCTAAGCTGAGAGGCAGCCCAGCGGGCAGGCCGTCCAGGATGGCGACCAGTGCGGGGCCGTGGGATTCGCCAGCAGTTAAGAATTTTAGTTTCATGTTTATGCTTCAACTTTGGAGAGGATGTCGGATGGGTTCATTCGGTTTATAGAATCGCCCGGATGCGTTGCATGGCCGCATTAATCTGCTCGGTGGGGCTGGAAAGAGCGATGCGCACGAAGCCTTCTCCCCCTTGTCCAAAGACGGTGCCGGGGGTGAGGCTGATCCCGGTAGCTTCGAGCAGGTGGGAGACAAATTGAGCCGAAGTAAATCCAGCTGGCACAGGGCTCCAAACGTACAGCGACGCTTTCGGCGTGGCTGGGTCCAGGCCCAGGGCGCGCAGGGTCGATAATACACAGTCTCGCCGCTGGCGGTAAATCTCGTTGCGCCCGGCCAGCCAATCCTGATCGCCGGTCATGGCGGCGATGGCAGCCTGTTGGATGGGCAGGAAATGCCCGCTGTCGGCGTTCGTCTTGTAAGCATAGAGCGCTTTGAGGGCCTGGACGTTCCCCACGGCCGCACCCAGCCGCCATCCGGCCATATTGTGGGATTTCGACAACGAGTTGAACTCGACCGCTACCTCCTTTGCCCCGGGGACTTCCAGGATGCTGGGGGCGCGGTAGCCCTCGAACGTCACCTGGGAATAGGCCGCGTCGTGGCAGACAAGCAGCCCGTGCTGGCGGGCAAATTCCACGGCCGCCGCGAAAAATTCCAGCGCGGCGGTAGCTGCGGTGGGATTATTGGGATAATTCAGCCACAATAACCTGGTTCTGCGCAGAATCTCAGGCGGGAAGGTGGTCAGATCGGGAAGGTAGTATCTCTCAGGTAGAAGCGGTGTGGAATAAGGCCTGCCTCCGGCCAGGATCGCCCCACTGGCGTAGGTGAGGTAGCCGGGATCGGGGATGAGCGCCACATCGCCGGGGTCCAGGATCGCCTGGGCGAGATGGAAGATGCCTTCCTTGGACCCCAGGAGAGGGACGATTTCATTTTCAGGGTCAAGCTCGACGCCATGTACCCTTTGATACATCCCGGCCCAGGCCTGGCGCAATGCCGCAGGACCTTTATGGTTCTGGTAACCATGACTGTCCGCAGAAGCGGCCGCCTGGGCCAGCGCCGCGACGATGTGCGGAGCGGGCGGCAGGTCAGGTGATCCGATATCCAGCCGGATGATCTCCCGGCCAGCGTCCTGGAGGGCAGCGATTTTGGTATTGAGAGCCGCGAAGAACTGGCTGGGGACGAGCTGCAGGCGTTGGGCTGTGTTTTTCATAGAGGTTTTAGCGCCTCCTGGGCGGCGCGGAACATGGTCTGGAGCGGGGCAGTCTGCCCGGTCCAGATTTCGAAAGCTAAAGCTGCCTGTTCGATGAGCATACCCAGCCCGTTGGAAGCGGTCAAACCGCCGGCGCGGGCGGAGCGTACGAAAGCTGTCTCCAGCGGGTTGTAGACCAGGTCATAAACGACCCCCTGTGGGGGGAGAGGCAGCCCAACCGGCCAGGGGCTGGCGTCTGCCCTGGGGTACATGCCGAGCGGAGTGGCGTTCACGACGAGCGCAATCGTAGGCAGCAGCCCGGCGAGATCCGCTCGATACAGTCGGTGGGGATGGAGCTGCGGCAGAGGATGGCCGCTCCCTGAACGGGATGAATTTTGGATCCCGGCTACCAGCTCTTCCGCCTGTTCCAGGCGCCGGGCTGCGACATGCACCTCCCAGCCGGCCTGCGCCAGTCCGTAGACCACCCCCCGCGCCGCCCCTCCTGCACCGAGGATCAAGGCCTGTGGCGCGGATCGGGGGTTTCGAGAGCGATCCTCAAGGAAGAGATGGCCTGCGAAAGATTTCAGGTCGGTCAAGAAGCCCTGGACATCGGTGTTATCACCCACGACCTGGCCGCCCCGCTGGAAGATGGTGTTCGCAGCTCCGGCGGCTTGCGCAACGGGCTTCAGGGCATCGAGCAAAGGCAGGACAGCCTGCTTATGGGGGATAGTCACGTTCAGGCCGTGCAGCTCCCCGCGGCGCATGCGCGCGATCAGCTCTTCCAGGGCGGCTGATCCGGCCGGCACGGGTGGCACCGGGAAGAGCTGGTATTCGCCGTCCAATCTGGTCGCGCTCAGCGCGGCTGTATGGATGGTCGCAGACAGGCTATGTTCCAGCGGCCATCCGGTGAGGCCCAGGCGCAAGGTTGTGATCGCGGCGTCAGACATCGGAGGGAGGAGTTGTAGAAAAATAGAGTTCACCTGAGGATCAGATCGGCTCCCAGGTTCTGCATTGTCGTAACGAAACCCGGGAAGGATTCGGAAATAATCTCAGCTCCCTGAAGAATGACAGGTTCCTCTGCGGCCAGTCCCGCCACGGCCAGGGACATCGCCAGGCGGTGGTCATTGTGCGCCTGGACGATACCGCCACGCACGATCCCGCTCCCGTGGATCGAAAACCCATCCGGATATTCAGCCACATTTACACCTAAAGAACCCAGCTCCTGGCAAAGCGCCGATATCCGGTCCGATTCCTTATGGCGGAGCTCAGCAGCATCCTTTACAGTTGTGATCCCGTCGGCGAACGCAGCGGCGATGGCAAAAACCGGGAACTCATCGATCATGCGCGACACCTGCCCACCGGCCACCTGAGCCGCGTGCAGCTGGCTGTGTTTGACGATCAGGTCCCCCACCGGTTCACCGTTGCGGGTGGATTGGGCGGTGATCTGGATGCGGGCGCCCATCGCCAGCAGGGCGTCCAGCAGCCCGGTGCGCCCTGGGTTCAAGCCAACCTCTTTCAATATGAGTGTGGAGCCGGGTGTGATCAGGGCGACGGTGATTAAAAAGGCGGCGGAAGAGAAATCGCCCGGCAGGCTGAGATTGATGGGATTGAGCCCCAGGGGCTTGGGCGGTACCAGGCGGGTTTCGTACTGGTCCTGCTGCGAGCCGTTGATCTTCTCGCGGGTGACGGTGACACCCATGCTGCCCAGCATGCGCTCGGTGTGGTCGCGGGACAGGCCCGGTTCGCGCAGGGTCGTCGGGCCATCGCCGGCCAGGGCAGCCAGTAGCAGGCAGGTCTTGACCTGGGCGCTGGCGACCGGCAAGGCGTAATCCAGGGCGCATAACGGGAACCGGCCCGCCTGGAGGGAGAGCGGGGCACGCCCATCCTCGGCCTGGATGGGAACCCCCATTTGCTGCAAAGGTTCGACAATGCGCTCCATCGGACGGCGGCGCAGGCCTGGAGAGCCATCCAGAATGGCCGGGACTCCCGCTACCGCCAGCGCTCCCGCCAGCAGGCGGATCGTGGTGGCTGAATTTCCACATTCCAGGGGGGCGACGGGGGGCTGAAGCCCGCGCAATCCCCTTCCCTGGACGGTCAACGTGCTGTCCGCCAACTGCCAGGAGACGCCCAAAGCTGCCAGTGCTTGCAGCATCGCCTGCGTGACGCCAGAGACCAGGAAGTTATCAATGCGGCTCTCGCCCTCCGCCAGGGCTGCGAATAATGCCGCTCGATGGGAGAGGGATTTGTCACCCGGCAGGGCTGCCGTACCTTGCAAGGGTCTGCCCGGAGATGAGGTCAATTTCATTGGGTTTCTCCGCGTTCACTCGTCTCGACAATTTCATGTTGGCGGTCTGTCCCGCGCCTCAGGAAAGAGAGCAGTGCCTCAAAATCCCCACGCTGCAATAATTCATCCAATAAATCCAGATGTGCCCGCAAGCGCCCGGAGGCATCCAGGATGTTCTCCCGGTTGGTCATGAGTACATCCAGCATCATCCCGGGTGAGGTCTGTGCCAGGCGGGTCGTGCTGCGGTAGCCAGGTCCGGCCAGCGGGGCCGCTTCTCCGGGCGTGCTGAAAGCCAGGGCGTTCGCCACCAGATAGGGGAGATGGCTGGTCGCTGCTACCCAACGATCGTGGGTGTGCGGATCGAGCCACAGCGGATGAGCGCCGACTTGCCAGGCCAACCCTTCGGCGAACGTCCTGGCGCGGGAAGACGTGCGCGCTAACGGTGTGAAGGCGAAGACCGCCTCCTGGAAGAGCTGCGGGTCAGCGTTTGCCAGGCCAGACCGCTCTTTACCGCACATGGGATGGCCCCCGAGGGGGTCAAAACGCTCTGGAAGTCTTTGCATGGCCTCGACGACCCGCGCTTTGGTCGAACCCAGGTCCAATACGATGGCCGGGCCGGGATGGTGCCTGGGCAGCTCTTGCAAATTCTCAATGATCGTATTCACCGGTGTAGCCAGGATGACCACGTCGGCCTGGGGAAGCAGCTCGGCTGGCTCGGTAGAGGCCAGGTCGACGATCTGCCGCTGACGGGCCAACTCCAGGGTCTGGGGATCGGTGTCAAAGCCGATCAGCGCCGTGCATTTACCTCGCAGGGCCAGGGCCAACGAGCCGCCCATCAGGCCCAGCCCCAGGATGGCGATCCGCAGCGTACTAATGAAGCTAGGCTCTTCCTTACCCATTTTATCTGCGCCCTACCGAACAGGCGATGGCCCGCACCTGGGTCACCAGCTCGGCAAACCGCTCGGGCTTCAGGGATTGCCCGCCATCGGAGAGCGCTTCTCCGGGGTTAGGATGGACTTCGATGATCAAGCCGTCCGCCCCGGCGGCAATCCCCGCCCGGGCGATGGGGGTGACGAACTCCCAATTCCCGGTGCTATGGCTGGGATCGAGGATCACCGGCAGGTGGGTGAGGGATTTCAAGACCGGTATCGCGTTGATGTCGGTAGTATTGCGGGTAGCTGTCTCGAAGGTGCGGATGCCCCGCTCGCATAAGATCACCCGGCGGTTGCCGTGGGAAAGGATATACTCAGCCGCCATCAGCAGTTCTTCGACCGTCGCAGCATTGCCGCGTTTCAATAATACCGGGTGCTGGCTTTCTCCGGCAGCGTGCAGCAGGGCGAAGTTTTGCATGTTGCGGGCTCCGATCTGGAGCACGTCGGCATAGCTCGCTACCAGGGGTGCCATTTCAGGCGCCATCACCTCTGTCACCACGGGCAGTCCGGTCAGCTGGCGCGCTTCGGCCAGGATCTCCAACCCTTCTTCACCCAATCCCTGGAATGAATAGGGAGAAGAGCGTGGTTTGAAGGCGCCCCCGCGTAAAGCCTGCGCCCCGGCTTCTTTAACCGCCAGGGCTGTCTCCAGCAGCTGGCTGCGGCTTTCCACCGCGCACGGCCCAGCGATGATCACCACTTGCTCCCCGCCGATCGTAACCCCGTCCAGGGGGAAGATGGTGTTCTCCGGGATCAACTCGCGCGAGGCGATCTTGTACGGCCGCGAGATGGGTACGATCCGTTCGATACCCGGCAGGTGCATGAACTGCTCGCGGGTCTTGATCGGGTTATTGCCCACGACGCCGATCACAGTGCGCTCCTCGCCCTGTGAAAGATGGGCTTTAAACCCATTGGCTTCGATACGGGCGACGACCGTGTCGATCTGCTCCTGGGTGGCTTCCATGTTCATAACGATCATCATAAGACTACCTCCACCAGAACTCGATCAGATAGTTTTGCGCGTCTTCCGGCTGGAGCGGAAGAAGTCCCAGGTTTGCTCAGGCGATCCTCCCGCTGGTGCCTGGCAAGCTGTCCGTCTGATACCAACTTACCCGGCGCGAGGCTGTGGCGGGTTGGCCAGCTCCGGGCGTAGGCTGGCCGCGGCCCGCAGATATACATGCTGGATAGCGCCTTGGGGCAGGTCGGTATTCCAATGAAGCAGGACGCGGATGCAGTGCGG
>DATDRQ010000111.1:0-6321 GCA_035291645.1 Anaerolineales bacterium | reverse complement strand
CTTATATTGACCTGATGCGCTACGACGTACGAGCCATCCAGGAGGCGCTGCGATGACCCAATACTTGCACAAACTGCTCCCGCAGGCCGCCGTACACCAGCCCCAAACCCCGCTAGTCGATATCCGCGACCTGAGCCTGCGCTACGATGGGCGCTGGGCGTTGGATGGAATCTCCTTCCAGATTCGGGGTGGCGAACGGATCGCCGTGGTCGGTCCGAACGGGGCCGGTAAGAGCACATTGTTCAAGGTGATCGCCGGGGTGCTGACGCCAACCAGCGGCAGCGTGGCGATCGCCGGCGGTGGGCCAAGCAGGCATATCTGCATCGCGTACGTGCAACAGCGCGCCCAGGTGGACTGGGGATTCCCGGTCAGCGTGGCGGACGTGGTCATGATGGGGCGCATCAGGCAGCTCGGCCTGTTGCGCTGGCCCCGCCCAGCCGACTGGGAGCTCGCCCACCAGGCATTGGGAGTCGTCGGTCTAGCGGGCCTGGCGCAGCGCCAGATCGGCGAGCTGTCCGGCGGGCAGCAGCAGCGTATGTTCATCGCCCGCGCCCTGGCCCAGGAGGCCGAGCTGATGCTGTTAGACGAGCCCCTCACCGGATTGGACACCCCTTCTCAGGAAGCCATCTTTGACATCCTGGACGAGCTGAAAGCACGCCACGTGACCGTGCTGGTCGCCATGCACGACCTGCGCCTGGCAGCCGAGCAGTTCGACCAAGTCATGCTGCTAAACCGGCGACTGATCGGTTTCGGCCTGCCGGAACAGGTCTTCACGCCGGGACACCTGGCAGAAGCCTACGGAGGGCACCTGCACCAGTTCGGCCCGGGGGACGACCTGCTGGCCCTCTCGGATACCTGCTGCGAGGAGGGCAGCTGACGGTGGGCTGGGTACAACTCCTACTCGAGCCGCTTGGCTACGCCTTCATGGTGCGCGGCCTGCTGGCAGTGATGCTGGTGGGGGTAGTCTGCGCAGCGGTGGGGACATACATGGTGCTGCGCGGCATGGCCTTCTTCGGCGACGCGCTGGCCCACGCCATCCTGCCAGGCGTGGCGGTCGGCTATCTGGCGGGCGGCGGCGTCCAGGGGTCGTTGTTCTGGTGGGCATTGGCGGCCGCCGTGTTGACCTCGATCGGGATCGGCGCGCTCAGCCGGGCGACCCGGCTCAAGGAAGATACGGCGATCGGGATCGTCTTTGCTGGGATGTTTGCCCTCGGCATCGCCCTGATCTCCACCGTGCGCAGCTACAGCGTCGACCTGGTGCACTTCCTGTTCGGGGACGTGCTGGGAGTTTCCGATTCGGATCTGCTCTGGATGGGGCTGTTCGGGGGAGTAATCGTGCTGACCGTGCTACTGTTCTACAAAGAATTCCTGGTGTTGTCCTTCGACTCGACTCTTGCCACCACCCTGCGCCTGCCAACTCGTTTCTTCGAATACCTGTTGCTGGTGCTGATCGCCGTGGCGATCGTGGTCTCGCTGAAGACCGTTGGAGTGACCTTGATGGTCGCGATGCTGATCACCCCGGCGGCGACCGCCTCGCTGCTCTCTCGCCGCCTGCCGGTCCTGATGGTACTGGCGGCGGGCATCGGAGCTGCCTCGGGGGTGATCGGCCTGTACCTGTCTTTCTATGTCAACGTTGCGTCCGGTTCGGCAATCGTGCTGACCTGCACGGCAGTCTTCGCCCTGACCTGGCTTGGGCGCACGGTGCAACGCGCCAGACGCGACCGAGCTCCCCGGCCCGTGGCCTCAGCGTAGGTTCCGGCTGGCGTCTTCGACGCGCTGCAGGATCTCACCAGATTCCTGCGGGCCGGCCAGGTGCACGGTCCCATCGAAGTCGACGTGGGTAGGGATCAACTCGTAGCCCACTACCTGTTCCCCCTCGAAATTCACCCTTAAGATAACCCCCTGCTGGTGGTCAAGGGCCCAGTTCTGGTCGAAGACAAAGTTCCCCAACCCATAGAAGACGTTTACCCCATCGATCTGCTCCAGCGCCTGGACGACGTGCGTGTGGTTGCCGACCACCAGGTCGGCCCCGGCATCCACGGCGACCTGTGCAAGAGCTCGCTGGCTGGCGTTGGGCTGCGGGCTATCCTCGGGACCCCAGTGGGGCATGGCAATCACCACGTCGGAGACCTGGCGGGCGGCGGCGATCGCGCGGCGCAGACTACCCTCGTCCAGCACGGCGATGCCGGGGGTGTCTGTACCGGCGAAGGCGAGCGGCTCGAGCTGGCCGAGCGAGACGAAGCCGAAGCGCGTCCCGTTCGCCTCCACCACCACCGGCTGCATGGCTTCTTCGAGATCGCGACCTGCCCCGACTGGTTCGGTGCCCGCCCGGCGCAGGTTCTCCAGTGTATCGAAGAAAGCCCGGTTGCCGCAGTTAGCCGGCCCGCAGTTCTTGATATGGTTGGTCGCCACACTCATCACGTCGAAACCTGCCCGGCTCAACGCGCCGGCGTTCTCGGAGCCTCCCACCAGGACATAGGTGGGGATGCAGCCGGTGCGCGGCGGGTAATCGCTGATGGTGGCGTTGAGCGTACCGACCGCCAGGTCAGCCGAGGAGAGGATCTCCCGGACCTCTTCATAGGGATAGTCTGGATCGCGGCGGGCATCGATGGCAGCCTGTACGCAGCGCGCCGGGACGATGACGCCGGTGAAGACCAGCGAGGTGCGCGGCAGCGGGGTAGGAGTTGAGGTCGGAACGGCGGTGGGGACGGGAGTAGGGGAAATTTCAACAGGGGGGAGGGGGGTTGGGGATAATGGGGTGAATGTGAGGGAGGCTAAAGACGGAGAAGCCAGGACCGGAACAGGCGTGGAGGGGACCTGAGTGGAGCGAGCCGCCATCTCTGGGCGGCAGGCACTCAGCAGGAGCAACAAGAGCAGGACGGCGAAGCGGTAGCGGCGCATGCAGGGTTACTGGAAGAGCAGGGCGGCGATGCGGTAGCGGCGCATGCAGGGTTACCGGGTGTCTGGGACAGGCCGGTCGAGCGCGGCGTAGATCTCGACCTGTACATCCAGGTCGGCCTCGGTATTGGCTGCCTGCTCCAGGACTTCGAGCGCTGCCTGCCCGCCAATCTGACCCAGCGCCCAGGCGGCGTGGGCACGCACCAACGCTTCAGGATCGTTCTGTAGGGTTGACGCCAGGGCCGGGACCGCAGCAGGATCACCGGCGTTGCCCAGCGCCACGGCAACGTTGCGCAGGAAGCCTCGCCGTTTGGCGCGCTTGACCGGACTGCCGCGGAACTTGCGGCTGAAGTCCTCCTGGCTGAGCGAAAGCTCTTCAACCAGGTTGTTGGCAGGCATGCCCGGACGGGCTGCGAACTCCGGCAGGGCCTCCGGCAGATTCTCCGCTCGGGCGAAGCGTTCATTCCAGGGGCAGACCTGCTGGCAGACGTCGCAGCCGAACACCCACGCCCCCACCTGAGGGCGCAGCTCGGGCGGGATCGGGCCTTTCAGTTCGATGGTCAGGTAGGAAATACAGCGGGCGGCGTCCAGGGTGCGGTCGGGCAGGATGCAGCCGGTTGGGCAGGCCTCCAGACAGCGGGTGCAGCTGCCGCAGCGGTCCTCCAGGAAGGGCTGGTCGGGTTCCAGATCGATCCCCAGCAGCAGTTCGGCCAGGAAGAAGTATGAGCCAGTCCCGGGGTGGATCAGGCAGGTGTTCTTGCCGATCCAGCCCAGCCCGGCGCGCTGGGCCAGGTCGCGCTCCAGCAGCGGCCCGGCGTCGGTGTAGGCGCGGTAGACCAGCGGCGTACCCGTTTCACGCTCGATGAAGGCAACCAGCCGCTCCAGGCGGGCGGGGATCACAACATGGTAATCGCGGCCTGCTGCATAGGCGGCGACCCGGCCTTGCAGCGGGCTGCCCGGCGGGCCATCCGGTTGGGGCGGGTGGTATCGCATACCCAGCACGAGGATCGAGCGGCATTCCGGCAGGATCCGGCGCGGGTCGGCGCGCCTCTCGAGGGAGCGACCGGTCGCCAGGTAACCCATCTCGCCGTGCCGCCCGGCTTCCAGCCAGCTCCGGAAGGTCTCCAGGTGCGGCGGCGGGTCAGGCGTGGTAACGCCGGCCAGATCGAAACCGAGGCGGTGCGCCTCGGCTACTATCGCTTCCTTCAACGACATGGGGCTATTGTAACGCGAATCGGGGGGGGTGCTCAGCCGGGCCTACGGACTGCAAGCCACGCTAAAGGTCACCTGGTTAGAGGTGACCGCATTGGGGCTCAGGACGCGGAACCGGGCCCAGCCGTCCATCGTACCGTCGATGTCCAGGGTATAGGACACCGAATGGGTCCCGGCGCCGAAGTTGCCGCTCTGCTCGCCAGGCAGGTCGAAATCGAAGCCCTCGGTGTCGCTGCCCGCCTCCAGCAGGTAAGTCACCGAGGAGGGCTGGGCCAGGCGGAAAGAGGCGGTGAAGGAAAAGGTGTGCGGGCAGTCTTCGGCAGACGGATCATCCACCACCAGGAGCAGGTCGGAGACTGCGCCGCCGCCCGGAGCGGGGGTGGGGCTGGGGCCGGGCGTGCCGGGAGCGCCGCCGGTCACGTTGATGTCGACGTATACGGCGAAGTCGAACTGGGCGCCGGAGGCGTTGCGCATCTTCCAGAAGCCGCGGTAGTTGCCGGTCCCATCCGGGGCGACCATCTCGACCGAGACGTCCACCGTGCTACCCGGGGGGACGCTGGAGGGCAGCTGCACGGCGGTGGGGGCGGAAAGCTGCGCGCCGCCGAAGAAGGTCAGGGCGTAGTCGGTTGTCCAGGTGGTGGTGCCGGAGTTCTGCAGGCGCCAGGTCTTGGTGAAGCGTTCACCGGGGCGGAACTGGGTGCCGTCGGGGATGGTGACGTCGGCGACGTATACGGCCAGGTCTGTCCCGCCCGGGGCGGGGGTTCCTGGAGAGGGGGTGAAGCCGACCAGCTGGGTGCCAGTGGGGGTCGAGGCGGCGGTGGTGGGCAGGGGCAGGTTGGTCTCGGTCTGGGTGGGGGTGGCGGAAGGCGGGGGGGCGGCGTTCTGGGTCAGCCGGGCGTCCGCGGTCTGGGCGGCAGAGGTCAGGACGGCGTCCGGTTGGGTGGTGGAGGTGCCGGCGTCCTGGCGCGGACTGCAGGCGGCCAGCAGACTGGCGGAGAGCAGGGCGGCAGCCAGCAGGCTCAAGACGAGCAGGCAGGGCCGAACGGATCGGGTGAGTTTGGGCATAGAGCACCTTGGGGACGGACCCGGCGGGTAGATGGAGCCGGGCGTCCTGAGGCATTATACCCCAGGGGTGAGCGATCCACGGATTAGCACGAATGGAGAAGGGGAATTATGAGATATGAGACAAAAAAATTTTTAATTGGAGATTTATGATTTCTGAGTGAAATAACCTCCAGTTTCAGGGAACGAAAACCAGGATTGCAGGAAGGCTGGCGGAAGAAATATAGCACAGATGTTCGGTAGTGACAAGAGGGGATCGACGAACTCCACGAATTGGTTATGGAGAAAGCCAGGGAATACCGGACCGGGGATAGTATGGGGCGGACCTGCTCAGAACCCAGGATTTTACCGGCCGGCGGCTGCGAACGCCTCCTGGAGATGAAGGGCCAGCATGATCTGTTCGCCCTGCAAGACGGCGACCTGATTACGGCCGGCTTGCTTGGCGGCATAGAGGGCCTTATCGGAGGCGCTGACCAGCTCTTCCGATACCGAGACCCTGGCCATCGGCCAGGTGGCTACGCCGACACTGACCGTGACCGATAGGTTTTGCTCGCCCCAGCGAACCTGGGTCGTCTCGACGGTGCGCCGGGCCCGCTCGCCGATCCTGGCGCAGTCCATGAGACCCGTCCCCGGGGCAACGACCATAAATTCTTCGCCTCCATAGCGGCAGATCACATCTCCCGAGCGGAGGGTGGATTCGAGGGCAGAAGCAACCATTTTCAGGACCTCATCCCCGGCATCGTGACCGAAGGTATCGTTGAAATCCTTGAAACGATCCACGTCCACCATCATGACGCTGACGGGTATGCCGTGACGGACAGCCCGGGAGAATTCCTCCTTAAGCCGGCGAAAACCAAAGCGGCGGTTGAGGATGCTGGTCAGATCGTCGACGGCGGCGAGGTCCCGAATGCGCCGGTGTAAGAGGGCGTTCTGCAGGTAGGGGGCAGCCAGAGCGCAAAGAGTCTCGATCGATAGGAACCGCTCGGAGTCTAATTCGCCGGCATCGCCGACGATGAGGGCCAGGCCGGCAGCCTGTTCTTTGGTCATGAAAGGTATGGCGGTCAAGGTGCGCGGGCGCATTTGGCCCAGGGGTGTAGATAGAGCGAACCATTCAAGCCCGTCGTTCTCGAGCGTGATCGAATGGACCTT
>DATDRQ010000110.1:0-3048 GCA_035291645.1 Anaerolineales bacterium | reverse complement strand
TCGTTTCACTGCCCCCTCCCCCGCTAATATCTTACTTCAATGCTAGTAAACCGATTTAATTCTAAGTCGAAGAGATATCGCCCCTCCCCACTTGCATCCCATTGCATTGCCTGGCCGTCTTGCAGAGCCAGGCGGGGTGGGCGGGGTAAGGCCAGTTCGATATGGCCTTGAGCTCTGCCTGGGCGGTTCAGGCGCAGGTTTACCCCTTCCGGGAGCGGTTCCCAGGCCGCCAGCTCCAACCCCTGGGAGATGTGCAGATCGCCCCCCAGGTACTGCGGGCGATGGGGCCGGTATGGGCGCAAGGCCAGCAGGACGACTCCGTGCGCCGGGACTCCGGCATAAGTCAGGGCGCTTTCTCCAGTTCCGCCCGCCGGCTCGTCGGCCGTGACCAGGCGCGTGTCAGCCCGCCAAAACGACCGGACGTAGTACTGGGCGAGGGGGAGATAGAACTCATTGATATTCAGGGTGAGTTCCTGGGGTTGATCGTCCCAGTTGAACAGGGCCAGCAGGTGCCAGGGGCCGGCCGGGCCGTCCAGGTCAAGCTGCACTCGTTTGGGGGTGGCGCTGTCGAACCAGTCCAGGACGTGCGGCCGCTGGCCGATCAAGGGCAGCAGCGCTTCGGCGATCCGCAGGCGGTCGGCAGGCAGGCGCGGAAGGTCGTCCGAAAGCAACAGCGACCCCCCGCTCAGGGCGATGACCGTCGCCAGGGTCTGCACTTCGGCCAGCGTCAGCCGGGTTTCTGGCCGCAGCAGCAAGCAATCCGGGTCGTTGATCCACCAGCGGCGGTGCAGCGCGGCGCGCGTCAGGGCATTATGGCTGGCATTGCGGGCGGATGGCAAATTAGGTTCCCCCTTGAGGAAAAATTCGATCCCCTTAAAAGAGGGCAGCCAGCGGCGAGCCGTGTCAGCCCCGATGCGCATGGCGTCCACCAGGCCGATGGCTGGGCCAAGCGGGCAGCTGCACCCCAGCAGGAAAGTCTCCTCCCCCGCCGCCGCCCGCACCGCCTCCAGGCCGGCGCGCAAGACCTGGGCGCGCGTGCGCCTCGGGTCGCCATAGCGTCCCGGCAGGGCGGCCGCGTAAAGAAAATCCAGCTTGAGGTATGGAAATCCCCAGGCCTGAGTTGCCGTTTGGACGACTTCCCTCACGTATTCGAGCGTTGCCGGATGGGTCAGGTCCAGGGCCGTGTTGAACGCACCCCATCCAAACCCGGCGTTGACCGGGCGACCCAGGCGGCCGCGCAGCAACCAGTCCGGATGATCGGCCGCCAGGCGGGACCTGGGGTGGACGATGAAGGGGGCCAGCCACAGCCCCGGTTTGAAACCAGATTGGCGAATCTCCGCCGCCAGGAGGCCGACGCCGTGCGGGAAGCCAGGGTTGAAAGAAAGCCAGTCGCCCACCTGGGACTCAAACCCGTCGTCGATCTGGATCACCTGCAGAGGTAGGCCGGGCTGCAGCGCAGCGATCGCTTCCCGGTTACGCCGGATGTCGCCGGCGGTCACCGCGCCGACGTAATCCTCGGATGAAAACTGGTACCAGGAACACCAGCCGGTGGGGGGTTCGGCCAAGCTACGGTGGCCATCCGCAAGGCCATGCTCGCGCCCTACGGCTTCCAGATAAGGACCGAGAGGATCGGCCGCATCCAGGTGGAAAAAGGACAGGCAAGCCCAATCGCTGACTACCTTCTCTCCGGGGTCGAGCCTGGCGCCATCCCCGTTAGCCCACAGGCGCAAGGCTGGCGGCGAGGCCCCGATCCAGGTTTCCAGCGAACCGAAGTGGTTTTTTTGCGATAGGAAGCCGGCCAGGATGGCATTCCGCCCCTGGCGGTCGCCCAGCACCCCAAACATATCGCTGGCAAACATCCCGGCGAGGCCTGGCTGGGGGGTGCCGGCGTTCACGTCCGTGGGGGTACGCAGGGGACCCAGGCGGGTGCGGTGGAAGCGATCTCCTGCGCCATAGACCCCGGCGTACGACCAGGACTGCCATCCGTTGGAGAAAAAGGCCAGCTCCCCGCCAGGGATTAACCGGCGCCAGGTCCTTTTCTGTCCTGCTCGCGGTTGAGGAGCGGGGATCAGGCGGATGGCGCCGCCGAGACCGCTCCGCTCACGATAAATGAAACCGCCCGAGAGCAGATCCAGCCGGTCGATGTGCACCGGCTGCTGGCCGCGGTTCTCGACGGTCATCTTCCAGAACAACAGCGGCTCTTCTCCCGGCAGCCCGAAGGTAAGCGTGACCAGAAGATCGTCTGCTCCGGTGACCAGCTCGAACTGGCGCAGGCTGCCATGCGGCGAGGCGACCGTTTGCGGGTCACTTACGCTGGCTGACGGCCAGCGGTCCAGGATGTTATGGTACGCCAGGCCGCGGCGGTAACTCAGGCCTACCTGGATGCCTTCCAAAGAAGGCCCATTCCGCAGGCGGCTGATCAGGCTCCACCGGGCGAGGCGGGGGTTGACAGTGAGCTGGAGAGCGCCGTTTTCCAGGGTGTAAGTCATGATCTTGTGGAAAAGACCTCCCTGAAGAAAAATCCTTGCTCAAAATTCATCGAATATCTTGAACGATGAACTTCGACCTTGCCTGAGCCGATTGGCGACCAAGGCAAAAAACAGCCTGGCGGTGGAAAACTGCCAGGTATCCTCGAGGCGGGGGTCTACCTTAAACCTCAACGAGCTCCCAAACCGGATGATGGTAATCGTACCATCACGAAGGGCATCCTGGATGTCAAGACCGCCACGTTCCGAAAGGTCCTGGTACAAGGTGCGGTAAATATCATTCATGAGGCCACGATGGTGCCATAGGCGATAGCGGCGGTAACAGGTTTGATAGGAGGGGTAGTTATAGGGAACGGGGATAGCGGGTCACTGGGTATAAAAAAGATGATCCCAGAACCGATATTCTAAATTATAAAAGAGGTCTAAGTAGGTAGTCATATGTTTTTAGAAAGTACAAACCGGTATTCATAGTCTGGGGCATTCTGCTGATGGAAAACCTGCTCAACTTTCTCGATCACTTCTTCCAGGCTGCTCCAGAGCTGATTGGCGCAGGCCAGGTCTT
>DATDRQ010000109.1:0-6148 GCA_035291645.1 Anaerolineales bacterium | reverse complement strand
AATTGGGATGACGCATGAAGAGTTAGCGGAGGCGGTTGCCAGGGAGTCTGGTAACCCCCACCTGGCTGAGGTGCTGCTCTCCGGCTGGGGAGCTTTGCTCAAGCCGTCTGCTTTTCGGGGAGACATCTGCTTTGGGCCTGAACGAAGGTCACATTCTGCCCTCGATCAGGCCCAAAGCAGATGTCTCCCCGAAAAGCAGAGGGCTTGAGCAAAGCTCCCCAGCCGGAGAGCAGCACCTCAGCCAGGTGGGGGTTACCAGACTCCCCGGCAACCGCCTCCGCTAACTCTTCACGCGTCATCCCAATTTCGGTGAGGGTGGTGCGTACCCCGTGCAAGATAGCATCCGATTCTTCCGCGGTCAAGCCGTGATAGGTGTAATAGCTGGGGGGCCGGCGAATCTCATGAGCCTGGCGGGCAGCCACGTACAGGGGTAGATCCCCGCCGTGCAGAATGTGGAGGGTGCCACGCATCACCCAGGTCTTGATCAGGGCGCGTTCTTCCCACAATAACCTCTCGAGTGTGGAGGGTTCGACCTGCGGCAGGCGCGCCCACAAGGCTAACTCCGCCCCGGACATGACCTGGCCCTGCAATCCGCAGATGCGGCTGACGATATCCGGCACATCCGCCTGACGATCCTGTTCGAATAAATGATGACGGGATAAGCGCCAGGCGTTGACCTGATCCCAGGAGAGCCTCACCATGGTTGGCCTCTTCTCGCCTTCATAGAACAATCACGGCTTATGCTGCTCCAGCATCCATTCATACAACCCCGGGTCCGCGTACATTTCTGTCCAGACATCGTGCCCGTGATCTTCTAAAATTGTGAAGCGGACGTCGCCACCGGCCTGGATCAAAGCATCTACGGTCTGCTGGGCTGCGGACAGGGGGATGATCCTGTCTTGCGCCCCGTGAAAGGCCCACACCGGGATTTGCTTAATGCGCTCCATGGGGAGCGTAAAAGGCATGAAGCCCTCCTGCACCGCTCCAGGAAGGTATTTGGCGTCGAAAGCGCCCATCGGGGCGAGCGCGGCGAATCGCCCCGGTTGGTGCAAAGCGTAGCGGTAGGTTGCCTCGCCACCCATACTGATCCCGGTCAGGTAAATCCGGCTCGGGTCAACCCGGTAATTCGCCAGGATTTCATCGAAAACCTCGTCCAGATACGTCTCTGGGAAGGAGCGAAATTCCGGGGAGACGTTCAACATCGGCACGACGATGATAAACGGCAGCGATTCCTGGTTGAGGACGTACTTGAGAGGGCCGTGTTTGATCAGCATGTAAACACTCTGGCCTCGCTCGCCGGTCCCAATCAGGAAGACCGCCAGCGGCCAGGCCTGGTCTGGCATCTCTTCATAGCCCTCGGGAAGATAGACCAGATAACCCCAGCCGTAGCGCTGCAGCTGGGAGTCCGGGTATTCGTGGAAGGTAATCCGCCTGGATTTCAGGAATTTCTCGAAGTTCCGGTAAACGAAGGAAGATTGGCCGCGCTGGAGTTCGCTGGGGCGGGCCAGCTGCTCGTAGGGTGGCAGGCTAAGCCCGCCGCGCAGGACATCGCCCCCCCGATCGTATGAAAACGTGAAGCGCCCGGTGAGGCCTTTCCCGCCGGGGGCGCCGGTGAGGTCCCCTTGCCATTCTATTGACGGCGGGCTTCCAGGAATAACCCGGAAGCGGATTTCCTTGACATAGAAGGGGTATTGGAGCTCGTTACCAGCCCACAGGTAGGCCTTGCCTCCCTGGTTGTCGATCTTCTCGACGAACAGGACGGCCTTGGTGGCGATGGCGTCCGGCGGAGCGAGCTCAGATCCCTCCCACCTGCCCAGGAAGGCTGCCAGTTCAGGGGGCAGCTCATCCGCCGGTGGGGTGACCCGGAGGTTGCCGAAGATCAGGTGCTGGTTGTCGTCCCCGTCGACCGGGGAGTGGACGGCGGCGAATTCCATAATAGGGAAGTCCTTCCAGGAGGCTTCCGGCAGGTTTCCGCCGGGCAGGGTCGGAGAGGCCGTGGTGGGCGTCTCTCGGGGAGTTGCCGGGAATGGGGATGGTGCAGGCGAGGTCTCCTGGCTGCCGGTCGAGGTTGGCTGAACCGTTGGGGGAGAACTCGCAGACCTCCCCGGCAAACAGCCATAGAACAACAGGCTCGCTATCGAGATAAGGACAGCCGGAAAACCAACCGTCCTTGCGTAATGCCTGAGATACATTTTTCCTCGCACGGTGACGTGCGTACGTGGCAAGTGTTAAGTGACCGTTGGCGAAGGGATTTCCTCTAGTGGCAAAGCATCGGTACAATCCTACACCAGAAACGGTGGATTGTGAGTAAAATTAGTCGGTTGCGTGCCGGACATGCTGTCCTCGACTGATTCCATCCCGGAAACTTAGGTGCTTCTGCATCGAATAAGCTCTCTAATCCCTGGAAAATGGATCTCTCACCCTGATGCCTATCACCTCACTCGGCCGTACTCGGCTCACCCGCGGCTACACCATCGGTTTGATCAGCGCGGCCTTCCTGTCCACGACTGCCATCTTCATCCGCTATCTGACGCTGACCTACAGCCTGCCTCCGCTGGTGATGGCCTTCTGGCGAGACCTGTTCGTGGCCCTCACCCTGCTGCCGGTGCTGGGGCTTTTGCGCCCGCACCTGCTGAGGGTAAACCGTCTGCACCTGTACTACCTGGCCGGCTTCGGCCTGGTTCTGGCGGTCTTCAACTCCCTGTGGACCTTATCGGTGGCCCTAAATGGCGCCTCCGTAGCCACTGTGTTGGCCTATAGCTCGGCCGGGTTCACCGCTCTGCTGGGCTGGTGGCTGCTCAAGGAGCGGCTGGATGGGGTCAAGCTGCTGGCAGTCACCCTGAGCTTGGGTGGCTGCGTGCTGGTCTCAGGAGCGCTCAACCCGGCGGTCTGGAGCACGAACCTGGCCGGCATCCTGACCGGGGTTTTCTCGGGCCTGTTCTACGCCATTTACACCTTGATGGGGCGCTCGGCGGCCCAGCGCGGGCTCAACCCCTGGACTACCCTGTTCTATACCTTCAGCTTCGCAACGGTCTTCTTATTGGTCTTCAACCTGCTACCCGGTGGGTTGCTGCCGGGCGCTGCCAACCAGCCAGGCGATTTATTCTGGCTGGGCAACGCCTGGTCTGGCTGGCTGGTCCTGTTCCTGCTGGCAGCCGGGCCAACGGTTGCCGGTTTCGGGCTGTACAACGTCAGCCTGAGCTACCTGCCGTCCAGCGTCGTAAACCTGATCGCTACCCTGGAGCCGGCATTCACCGCCGTCATCGCTTACTTCCTGTTCGGTGAACGGCTGACCCCCGTCCAGGTCTTCGGCAGCCTGATGATCCTGTCTGGCGTGGTCTTCCTCAGGATTCACGAAGGCCGGCTGGCGGGGGAAGCGCAGCCCGGGCAGCCAAAAAAAACCGGGGACTTAACAGAGAAGATACTGGAATAGCCCCCCTTTTCAGGCCGCTCGATCCCCAACCGGTCGGGCGGGATTGCCCACCACGATCGTATCCGGTGGGACGTCTTTGGTGACCACCGCCCCGGCGCCCACGATGCAGCGCTCGCCGATAGTCACCCCGGGTGAAACGATCGCGCTGCCCCCGATCCAGCAGTCGTCTCCGATGGCGACCGGTTTGGCGAACTCCAGCCCTGAGCGCCGTTCCATAGCATCTGCCGGGTGAGTGGCAGTGTAGATCTGTACGTTTGGCCCGAACAGGACGTTCGAGCCGATGCGGATCGGCATTACGTCGAGCAGCACGCAGTTGAAATTGAAAAAGACTTTTTCACCGGTGAAGATGTTATAGCCGTAATCACAGAAAAAAGGCGGTTCGATCCAGATATCGGGGGATGCATTGGGCAGCAGGGCGGTGGTGATTTTCCTGTAGGCGACTTCGTCGCCGTACTCCGTATGGTTCAACCGGTGGAGCAGCTGGCGCGCCCGGCGGCGCTCTTCAGCCAGCTGCGGGTCGGTCGCGTCGTACAGCTCTCCCGATAACATCCTGTCTGTTTCGTTTCCCATCGAACTCTCTACCTTTAAAAGTACATCTAAAAGTACATCCGGATCAACCTGTGATATGCAGCACTGCGATCGTAAAATCATCCTTCAACTTTGGGCGTTCTACCTCACCGCTTCCGCGCCGGATGAATGGAGGGATGCCGCCGGCGTTGGCGATAAAGAGGATGTGGTGATCGAGCTCGACGTAGCAGAAAGCGCAATTTTGATGGCGCGGTTCGGTATACGGCACCAGTTCACGGTCTAGCTGGCTCAAACGATCGCATGGGCTGAGCTCATCGGAAAAGGTCGCCCCGAACAGGGACAGGCTGGCTGCCATGACCAGCGCGGCCGGGATGCCGTGCCCGGAGGCGTCGCCCATCGCCAGGGCGATGCGGCCATCCTCGAAAATATGGTAGCTGTAAAAATCACCGCCGATTTCGATGGTAGGCCGGCTGTAGCAGGTAATTACAACTCCCGGCCTCTCGAGGGTTGGTGGGGGCAGTAAACTCTTCTGGATCTGACTGGCCAGGAGCAGTTCTTTCTGCAATTCACCCAGCAGCGCCTCGGTTTTTGCCTGCTCTTCTTCCAACAAACGGCGCTGCCAGAAGTCCTTGCGCTTATACAGCTCGATCGTGTAGCAGGCCAGCATCCCGATAATGTTGGCCGAAAGGAAGAAGAAGTTATTGCTGATCAGCACCGGAATCGGGGTGCTGGTCAGGCTAATCGCCACGATCCCGTACGCTGCCACAACCATCCAGCACGCCAGTGATGCGTAGATAAAGCGTGTGGCAATGAATGTATAAGCCCACATCAAGACCAGGATCAGACCGGCGTAGTAGTAATACTTCCACGGCGGATAGGCGATCAGGGTCATGGCGACGATGGTAAAACGGATAAACCAGACGGTTTCCTTTACCTCGGGGATCAGGAGGATATCCAGGATGCCGAACAGGGCGAAAAGCACGATCCCCAGTACCAGGCTGAAGCGGATCGGATTCAGGGATTTGTGAAAATAATCTTCAAGAAACGTACCCTCCAGATCGCCGGGAAAGCGCAGCGTCAACGGGTGCATTTCGAATCCTGGGTGAATGGAAATCGTATCGGAGCTCACTCCATGCCAGAATTGGATTTCTGGAATATGTTTGGGCGCGGCACCCGAACCGTGCGTAAGGATTCGTAGAGCATCGTGTCAAAAGGAATATCGTTGTTCGAATAATGGGTTACGGATTTCCTACCCACAGTATACAGTTTTTTTTGCGAGAATTAACAGGTTAATCCAGAAACCAGCCGGCATGCCGAAGAACTTTTCCAGGCGCAGGGCGGTGCTTGGGGTGATCCCTCGGCGATGATTGATGATCTCCACCAGAGCCGGCCCCGGTTCCGTCCATGTGAAACAGATATAGCACGGAATCCACGGTATCGCAAGACTAAAAATTGCGCCCCTGCCGGGTGGCAGGGGCGCAGGGGTTGCTTGAGATTAGACTGGCATTCGGCTGAAAGAAATGATCTCCAGCAGTCCTAAGGCGACTCGCGCCCGGGGCCGAGCAAGGGGCACAGGAAGAAGTGATCGCCTTCGTCCTGGACGCCGTTGCCGTTCAGGTCTTCCCACCAGCGCCCGCCCAGGTAGCCGGGATTGCCAGGCCCGAATTCGGTCTGCCCGTTCTCCAGCAGCTGGAAGCGGCCCTGCATGGGAAGGGGATCGACCGCGACAAAGGTGTCATAATACAGCCCCTGGCTGGTGACATACACAACCCCCGTTTGGCCGGCGCGGCCTCCTTTGGCAAAGGCCGGCACCGCCAGTACCAGCGTCAGGACGAGCACCAGGAACAGCACGGCTTTCTTGTTAAACATGTTTAACCTCCTAAGGTTAGGGGTCACCGGCGGCAGGCCGGCGACCGGTTAATTTACCGATAAGATCAGTTTAAATGCCAAAAGTTACGAAACCCTTACTGAACCATTAAGGGGTGATTACGGAGAACTTGGGGAATTACCCAGGTATTTCGTTGGGAGCTAGTGCGAGGAAATTACTTGCGGGCAGCGATGCACGCAGCGTTGGGAGCTTCAAACTGTATCAATCAGCTCTGCGTTAGGATGAACCAGGCAGGTAAACGCGATAGGGTGCGTCACCCGGCTTGAATCGATCGCGGGTGATGGCGTAATACACCACGT
>DATDRQ010000108.1:0-3970 GCA_035291645.1 Anaerolineales bacterium | reverse complement strand
AATTGGGATGACGCATGAAGAGTTAGCGGAGGCGGTTGCCAGGGAGTCTGGTAACCCCCACCTGGCTGAGGTGCTGCTCTCCGGCTGGGGAGCTTTGCTCAAGCCGTCTGCTTTTCGGGGAGACATCTGCTTTGGGCCTGATCGAGGGCAGAATGTGACCTTCGTTCGCCCGGAGCGCTGGCTCGGTCAATGGAAGACTTTCGCTCCCGAGGAAGCCTTGCGAGAGGTCGCCCGGCGTTACCTGGCAGCGTATGGCCCTGCTACCCCTGAAGATTTCGCCAGGTGGTGGGGTCTCCAACCGGGTGATGCCAAACGCCTGTTTCGAACCGTGGGTGACGACCTGGAAGCCGTCGAAGTGGATGGCTGGCAGGCCCTGGCGTTGGTCTCGTCGCTGCCCCAGATCCAACAGACCGAACCTCGCCCCGTGGTCAATCTCCTGCCCGCCTTTGACCCCTATACGATCGCCCACCTGCGCCACCCTGCCATCTTGCCCGAGACTCATAAGGCGCGCGTCTCGCGACCGCAAGGCTGGATCTCGCCGGTGGCGCTGGTCTCCGGACGCATGGCAGGCGTGTGGGAATATGAACGCCAGCGCGTGGCAACGCTGGGTCTTCCAAAACCTGCCGGACGACTCTTCCGAGGGGATCGAAGCGCTGACGCCCGAAGGCCAGGCGGCGGTTAAGCGGGTGCTCAACTCTCTCGACCGGGTCGCAACGAGCCGTATTACTATCAGAAGGCTGCCGAATTGGCCCAGCGATGCCATGCCTGGCGCATGCAGAACTTGCAAGAGGTAAAAATACACTGGTTGAAGGATGCGCTTTAGAGTCAGGAAAGGAAGGTACAGCCTTGGAACCCCGCATAAGTTTGATCACACTGGGGGTAGAAAATCTCCCCCGTTCCTGGTCCTTTTATCAAGACGGGCTTGGGTTTCCCTTGCGAGGGGAGAGCTCAGCCGAGGTCGCCTTCTTCGACCTGGGCTCGACCTGGCTGGCGCTCTTCCCGCGCGTAGAGCTCGCCGCCGATGCGGGCGTATCCCCTGAGGCCTCCGGGTTCTCCGGCATCACCCTGGCGCATAACGTCCGGACAAAGGAACAGGTCGATGAAGTCCTCGCACAGGCTTCCCGGGCCGGGGCGGTGATCGTCAGACCGGCCCGCGCGACCGACTGGGGCGGGTATTCGGGCTACTTTGCCGATCCGGATGGTTTCCTCTGGGAGGTCGCCTGGAACCCCCATTTTTGGATCGGGTAGCCTGCTTCGTCTCATCCCATTCTCTAGATTCGCTATTCCCTATCCGGCCTCTGATGTAGTGTGAAGCGCGATCGAAGGAAGTTGCGATGAACGTCGTGACGGGGTCTTTTGGTTATATCGGGCGCTACATCACCCGCGGCTTGCTCGATGCTGGCGAGCAGGTGCGCACCATCACCACCCATCCGGCGAAGCCAAACCCGTTCGGTGCATCTGTAGAAGCCTTCCCCTATAACTTCGACCATCCATCCGAACTGGAGGCCAGCCTGCGCGGCGCCTCCACCCTCTATAATACATACTGGATCCGGTTCGAGCACGGCGGCGCCACCTTCCAGCAGGCGGTCGAAAACACGCGGACCCTGTTCGAATGCGCCCGGAGCGCCGGAGTCCAAAGGGTGGTTCACATCAGCGTCACCAATGCCTCTCTCGAATCGGACCTGCCCTACTACCGCGGAAAAGCCCTTCAAGAGCAGGCGCTTATCGACTCGGGACTTTCCTATGCGATCATCCGCCCGACCCTGGTCTACGGGAACGAGGACATCCTGGTAAACAACATGGCCTGGTTGGTGCGCCGGTTCCCGGTCTTTCCAATCTTTGGGTCTGGGGACTACCGCTTGCAGCCGGTCTACGTCGGCGATCTGGCTGCGATTGCCGTCCGCGCTGCCCAAGACTCCCGCCCGGTCCTCATCGATGCGCTGGGTCCGGAGACGTTCACCTTCGAGCAATTTATCCGCCTGCTGGTCTCCAGGGTCAGACCCGGCGTGAAGCTGGTGCATCTCCCGTCAGCGCTCGGCATCGCCCTCGGTCAAGCCATCGGCGGGGTCGTGAAAGACGTGATCCTGACCAGGGCCGAGCTGCAGGGGCTGATGGAGGACCTGCTCACCTCGCCGCAGCCCCCCAACGGCTCCACGCGTTTTACTGACTGGCTCGAGGCAAACCGGGGGACGCTCGGCCTGTCTTACGCTTCCGAACTAGACCGTCACTTCCGCTGGAGGCCTGCCTCCGCCCGGGAGCCAACTGGATAGGTTTAGGCGCGGTTTCCGGACCACGCAGGCTTGGGTGCAAGCAGACTTGGGTGCAAGCAGGCTTGCTCGCAAGCACGGATTCGGAGACCGTCGGATCAAAAAAACCAACTCCCCGGCGCATTCGCACAGGGGGAGTTATCGTTCCAGGCGCGCCCTGGGCTATGCAGGGTATTAGACAGCCTCTACCTGAAGGTCGAAGGCTTTTCCAACCAGTTCGATATCCTCGCGCTGGTGCCCGGTCATCAGCAGGTAGTGGTGCGAGGCGATGCTTTCCAGCAGGCGCTTTCCATCCGCAACGCGCAGCACGGCGCCGTTGCGGCAGTCCGAACCGGCGTACTGAACGTAGCCTTCCAGGCTGCCCTCCGCCACGGTGAAGCGCTTGAAGCCGGGGTCGAGCTTGGCCAGGGTCATCGGACCTTCAGCCATGCGGGCGTCGATCACGGCCGCGTTCTCATCTACGATGCCGAGCACCTTGGGCACCAGCTTCCACTCTGTCGAAAAAGACTGCGGCACTACCCCCAGGTAGCCGCAATGCGCCGCCAGAATGTGGTCGTCCGGGTCTGGGACGTCCGGGAAGTGACTGATGCGCTCGTGTTTCAGCGCCGCCTGGCCCATCAGGAACGGGTACAGGTTGGTCATCATGATCGGCGCGCCCAGCGACTTGTTCAGGATGTACTTGGTCAGCATCGAGACGATGTCGGCTTCGCAACCCCAGATCATTTGCCTGTCTTCGTAGAGCAGGTTCCAGGCCAGGCAGGGTACCGTGTCCGAGAAGCGCGACTCGTTCAGGCAGTTGATACCGACCGCCTCCACGTCCGGGTCCGCCTCCAGGTGGCTCTGTACGGCCAGGTAGATCTTTATCGCGCTGAGGATATTGCGAGGCGTTAGCCCCTCAGTCTTCACCTGGCGGCTCTGCCAGGCGGTCTCGGCCTGCGCGTCCGAGATGGCCCGGGCTTCCACGCCCAGCTCCCGGAAGCTCTCCCTGGCGATGGTCACCCCAAACTTGTCCTTCATGCGCTGGATGCACTCGTCCTCGAACCAGTAGAAGCGCTTGAAGATCTCCGCCTGCATGCCCTCGCCGGGGTTGTCCTGGAAGACCAGGAACTTCGATCTGCCGAGCCTGCGCTTGACGCCCAGCGCCCGGCAGGCTTTCCTGGTCTGCTCCAGGCTATACGGTGCGATCGTTTCGACGCCCTCGTTCTTCAGATAGCGGCAGATCTCCCAATCCCACATCGAAACCGTGCCGAACTCGGAGGTGATCACCAGGATGGGGAGATGGATGGCCTTGAAATCGGCAACATTATGGTAGGCCTCGCCCAGGAACTGGGGAAAGATGGCCGCCTCGGCCTCCGCCAACGCGGCACCCAGGGCAGTTGGCTCCAGGAACTCGACTTGCTCAGAAAGCAGCCTCTTCAAGTTATCCAGCTGGACGTCGAAACCGGAATCCTTTCCAACCGGGAAATAAATCGGGACAAGCCGTGCTTTCATGTTGACCTCGCTCAATAGGGGGAATTCACTGCCTGGCCGGGTGTTGCCCCTGACAGCATCACCGGGATTATTCGTCGGCGGGCGGTTTTATTATACAACCGAAGACGGGCGATCGCCACTTCGACCAATCGCCTGGCCTCCTTCACGTTAACGGAAATCTCTGTTGGAAATTAAACAATTCTTATCAAATGCCTTCGCTTTTAGGCATATAA
>DATDRQ010000107.1:0-4374 GCA_035291645.1 Anaerolineales bacterium | reverse complement strand
GATTCTCGGTACAGGAGAGCTGATAACCAGCGGCAGTGCGGAAGACGACAATATTTCCATCAAACCACCGTTTACTCGAGGCCATAATTCCATCGGCCAATACACGCGCATCTCCAAGTAAACAACCTCCGTGATAGGGTGCGTGTCCTAAATTCGTCGTGCTCGTCAGCGGCTCGTCCACACCCTCCGGCTGGAACGATTCCCCGGCGTTGATAAAATTCGCAGTGATTCCCACGATCGTTCCGTTCAGCGCCTCGCAATAGGGGCAGTTCTCCCCGAATGCCACGCTCATCAGGCGCTCCACGCCTAGCAAGACATAGACTTTCTTCGCGGTCGCGTTGTTGAAACGCACCGATTCCTCGTCTGCGATGACCGCCGAGCGCGTCTCCTCCCAGTCTTCCACCTCGTCCCGGACCGCTTCCAGCGGGTCCACCCCCTCGCGATTGGCCTGCTGCAGCGCATCCAGCAGAAGGCTCTTGCTGATCTCTATATGCCTTCCGGCGTATCCTTTGTTGTACTTGTCGATGAATTGCTCCAGTTCCGCCGGGAACTCGGGCTCCGTTCCCAATTCGCCGTAAGCATCCTCGCTCACCTGCTGGCCATAGTCCAGAGCTAACCCGCCGAAGCGCCGGATGATCGCCTCCGCCAGCTCACGGTAGAAATCGTCCAGCCATAGGCGAAAATCGATGCTGTCCCTGGCCAGGAACTGCTCAGCGCCCTTCAGGATCGCCTTGGCTTCCGCCCTGAGCACTCCCTGGGCCGCCTCCAGGTAGAGCTGCCGGTAGACTCCTTGCATCCGGTGCCTGTGCTGAGCAGCCGCAGCATCCCTGCTTTCTATCTGAGCCGGTAAGGATCTGCGCTCGGCAATATTGCTGCCGGCAACTTGCCGCTGCTGGTCGAGCCAAGCGGCAAGATTGCCGGGCGGGACGGGCACTTCGCGCACCGCCGGCTCGGGCCGGCCCGCCGGGATCATGTTCAGCGGCATCCAATAGATATCGCCGCCCTCGATCGGGTTCAGATTCTCTTTCTCGCGGATATCGTTCGTGCTCAGCCATCCCCACTGCTTGCCAATTGCATACGACTGGTTGCGCGCCTGCGCGTCGCCGCGCAGCAGCCCGTCCACCAGGTGCTCGGCGTAGAAGCGTTTGCGCTCCGCAGCCAGCATCAGGTTCTTCTGGATGCTCTGCTCCCAGCGTTCCAGCCAGATTCCCAGGCTGTAGGATACGAACTCGATCCCCTGGTGCTCGATATTGGAGAATGTCGCCCGTTCCAGGTCGCCGACCATGTGCGGTGGAACGCGGAATATACGAGCGATATCGGTCACGTTGAATTTCCTGGTCTCCAGGAACTGCGCCTCGTCTGGCGCAATCCCGATCTGGTGGTATTTCAAGCCTTCCTCGAGGATGGCCACCTTGTGGCTCTTCGTCAGCCCTTGGTGTGATTCTTCCCAAGACTCTCGCAGCCGGTCATGAGCTGGGTCGGTCAGCTTGCCTGGGTGCTCCAGCACGCCGCCTGGTCTGGCGCCGTTGCCGAAGAAGCGCGCCCCGAACTCGTCAGCAGCCAGGCCCAGCCCGATGGACCGTTTATGCAGCCCGATCGGAGAGTAGCCCCGCAGGCCGTCCGATCCCAGGCCGCGCAGGTGCCAGACCTGCTCGCCTGCCAGCCAGCGCATGCCGCCGCTGCCTGGTAGTTGATACAAATAACGCCGCTTCCCATTCTCCAGCACGTCCTGCCAGATGCTGTCCGGGTGCAGCGGGAACAGCGAGACTACCTGCCCGCGCTCGTCGTACTCGATCTGGGCATAGGCATTGCCGCGCAGTGCCAGGTGACCTTGCATTGTCTCCCGGAATTCGACCGCGGTCATCCACTCGTTGGGCGAATCGTGCAGAATCGGGTGCAGATAATGACCCTCGGCGCGCCGGCGCGCCCGCCCGGCTCGCTCGTAGATGATCAGAGGCAATTGCGCCACCGATTCCGCCAGGATGCGCACGCAGGCGAATACCGCCGAGTAGCCCAACGCCGAGCTGGCCGTCACGCTCATCCCGCTCGGCGAGCCGGCGCCCCAGCCGGCTTCCTTCAACACGGCCTCATAATCCCGCTTTTCCGTCCTGCGCATGAATAGCCCGGCGATCAAACCGCTCACGCTCATGGTCGCCTCGTCTTGATCACTGCGCCGGCCAGCCCGACGATCATCAGGATGACGCCCACTGCGCCGGCCGCCATATGCAGAGAGATGCCGCTCAACCCCCAGGCGATCAGCCCAAGGCCCAGGAAGAACAGCACGTCATTGCGGTCGATGGATCGGAAGAAACGTTTCATATCGTCAAGATTCCGCGCTCGTCATAGACGCTGCCGCCGCTCTCGTGCCGCACCGCCCGGTCCAGAGCCATGATCCCGGCCACGATCCCGTCGATCTTCTCCCGGCTCTTCTGCTTGTTCGGCTTCAGGTTGCCGGCCGGGTCCATGCTCACCATCACGTTGTCCGCCATCCAGCGCAGCACCGGGTTGCCGCCGTGGGCTAGCTTCCTATCCATTACCAGCCTCAACAGGTCCTTGGTTGGCGCGCTCATGCTGGCGAATCCCTGGCCGAAACCCACCATCACGAAGCCCAGGGCTTCGAGCTGCTGGCTGACCTGGAAGGCGCCCCAGCGGTCGAAAGCGATCTCCTTGATGTTGAACTTCTCGCCCAGCTCTTCGATATCCCGCAAGATATAGCCGTAATCGATCACGTTGCCTTCTGTTGTGCGGATGAGGCCGTCCCGCGCCCAGGCGTCGTAGGGCACCCGGTCCTTGCGTGCCCGCTCGAGCATGTTCTCGAGCGGGATCCAGAAATAAGCCAACCAGGCGTGCCGCTCCTCCTCGCCCGATTCCGCCGGGAAATCCAGCACCAGGCTGGCGATATCGCTTGAGCTCGCTAAGTCCAACCCGCCATAGCAGGCGGATCCTTCCAGCAAACTCACGTCGAACGGCTCTCCGCAGGCATCCCATTTCTCCATCGGCATCCAACGCGTCTCCTGCTGCGTCCATTGGTTCAAATGCAGCCTCCGGAAGGTGTTCTGGTAAGCAGGCACGTTCTCCGCCCGCCTGGCCTCGTTTTTCAGGTAATCCTCCTTCACCGTAACCCCGTAACCTGGGTTCGCTTTCTTCCACACTTCCGGGGTCAGCCAGTCGTCCTCCGGGTCTGCCGCTGCCACGAAAGAAAAGAAGGTTGGATCCTCGATGATTCCTTCCCGCACCTGGCGAGCGTACTCGTGATATTCCCAGCAGATCGATTCCCGGTCGAAGCCCGCCGTGGTGATGAACACCACCAGCGGCTGCCGGCGCGCTCCCGTCGAGGTGATCAGCACGTCCACCAGGTCCCTGGAAGGTTGGGCGTGCAGCTCGTCGACCACCACCCCGTGAGCGTTCAGCCCGTGCTTGGTGAACGCGTCCGCAGATAGCACCCGGTAGGTGCTCATCGTGGACTGGAGCACAATCGAGCGCTTGAAGATCTCCGCCAGCCTGACCAGTTGCGGCGACGATTCCGTCATCTGCTTGGCTAGGTCGAAAACGATGTGCGCTTGCTCCCGGTCCGCCGCCGCGCAGTACACCTCGGCACCGGATTCGCCGTCGGCGAATAATAGATAAAGAGCGATCCCAGCCGCCAGGCTGCTCTTGCCGTTCTTCCGAGGTACCTCGATATAAGCCGTGCGGTACTGCCGCCGCCCATCGGCGGTCTTCCAGCCGAACAGCGGCTTGATGATCTGCTCCCGCTGCCATTCCTGCAGGATGAATTTCTGACCGGCCCACTCCCCTTTCACGTGGACCAGAAGCTTCTCGAAGAAATTCACTACCACCTGTGCGGCCCGCTCGTCGAACCAAAACTCACTCACCTTCTATGCCTTCGAACAACATCTCCGCCAGCGTCTTCTCTTTTTCTATCGGCTCTGACTGGATCCTCACCCTGGAGCTGGGCGTCAAGCCAAATTCAATCGCGTAAGCCTTGAACAGCCGGCTGTTCTCCGACAGCACACTGACAGCCGGGTGTTTCTTGATCGTGCCATTGACGCCATCTGCCACGATGCCATCCCGCACCAGCATTTCGACAGCCTCCCTGCCCACAGCATAATGCAGACACAGGAACTCGAGCGCCGGCAAATCGAGCTTTGTCAACACACCCAACCGAACCAGGTGTTCCGCCAGGACTCTCCACAGCTTTTTCCCCTCCGGAGGGAGCTTCCCACGAGGCACGCGCGGGTCCGCCGGTCCCGGCTTGGGCTCCCGGTCGTTGAGCGGTCGCTTGCCTGGGTTTCCAGCCAAGATCTTGATTGCAGTTGGTTTAGGTTTGCGTCCGGCCATAATTCAACATCCTTTTCGCGTCTCTGCGTCCATCCT
>DATDRQ010000106.1:0-16733 GCA_035291645.1 Anaerolineales bacterium | reverse complement strand
GCCCAGGAACAGCAAACTCTGGTCGCCGGTCCAGTTGATGCCCACCAGCCGCCCGTTGATCAGCGTCAAGATTCCGTTGAGCAGGCCGCGTTGCGGGTGGTAGACGTAGCTCCACATGATCGCCACCCCGACCGCAGGCGCCAGCACCGGCAGGAAGAAGAAGGTGCGGAACAGGCCCTTGGCCTGGTCGTGGGCGCTCTCGATCAACACCGCCAGCGGCAGGGTGATCGCCAGGTTTAAGGGCAGGATCAGGGCGGCGAACAGCAGGGTGGTCTTGAGGCTGACGTGGAACTGGCGCACGGGGAGGGCCGCTTCAGGCGCGAAGTTAGCCATGTCACGGAAGTTCTGCAGCCCGACGAAGGGGTTGTCTCCGCCCAGGCCGAGGATCGGTCCGCCTGAACGCCGGGCGCTGTAATCGAAGAAGGCCAGCGCCAGCCCCCATACCATCGGGAAGAGCGTGAAGAAACTCATGTACAGCAGCAGGGGCGTGACCGCCGAAACGACGAAGGCGCGTTGAGCGGCGTCCCGCCCTCGCCGCAGCCGGGCCAGGAAACCCGGCTTACCCATGCCTCCCTGGGCGGGCTGGTCTGTCAGATCGATGGCTCGCGTGGCCGGCCTGTTCATCTCTTCTATCTTGCTGACGATTTCTACACGGCTAGCTGCCGAACGACTCGTTCACCTCACGTTCGATCGTCTCCAGGGTCTCTTCGGCGGTGGCATTGCCCTGCAGGAAGTTCAGGATGCGCGGGTAGGTGATCTCGTACCAGACCAGGTCGCGATCGGGGAAGTGGCCTTCGTGCTGGCCGTACTGCAGAATCTCCAGGAAGGGAGCGAAGTAGGGGAACTCGGCGGTCAGCTGTTCGGCCGCCGCTCCGCTGGCATTGGCCTGCAGGGCGGGCAGCGTCCCGGAGGCGATGTTCCACCGGGCGGCATTGGCCGGGTCCAGGGCAACATACTTGATGAAATCCCAGGCGGCCTCCTGGACCTGGCTGTTAGCGGAAACAGACAACCCCCACCCGGAGGAAGCTACAAACACCGGATCCGCTGAGAGGCTGGGCAGCCGGACATACTGGGTAACCTCAGCGACCTCGGGGAAATCGCCGCTGTATTCCGGCACCACCCACGGCCCGACCAGGCCGATGGCGGTGGTCTCCTCGAAGAAGGAATCGCCCACCCAGTTCTCCTCGTCGTTGAAGAGCACCGGATCGACCAGGCCCTCGTCGACAAAGCGCTTCATTAACTCCAAGGCCTGCATGCCTTCCGGCGTGTTGACCCGGAAGCCCTCGTCGGTAAGATATTCGCCGCCCGACTGCAGGATCAGCGAGTAGAAGGTGGCGGGTACGGCATCCGAGGCGGTGAAATGATAGCCGGCGCGCGTCATCACGCCGTCCTGCACCACCGCCAGCTGCTTGGCATTGGCGATGAACTCGTCCCAGCTCGCCCAGCCGGAGGTGATGTCCGTCAGGCCGGCTTCTTCAGCCAGCCGGGTGTTGGTCAGGACGGCGCCGTACTCGATGTTGAACTCCTGAGGAACGCCGTAGAGCTGATCCTCACAGAGGTAGCCGGCCAGCTGCGCGGGGAAAATCTCCGCCTGCGCCTGCTCCAGGGTCAGCACATCCGCTGGCACCTGCGCCAGGCTGCCGCCTTCGGCATAGCTGCACACCCACGAGCCAAACATCTGCAGGATGTCCGCTTCGGTCTTGGCTGGCAGCGCAGTCTGCAGGGTCTGGATGTAGGTGTCGTAGTCAAAGGTCTCAAAGGTGATCGTCACCCCTGGGTTCTCTGCCATGTAAGCATCCGCCAGCGACTGCAAGCCGTTGTTGAAGGCGTCATTCTGGTGAGTCCACACCCGGAAGGAGGCGGGCTGTCCAGAAGGTCCGGCCGGCGCGGCGGTCTCTCCGCCAGCAGAGGGCGCCTCGGTGGCGCCCGGCCCACAGGCGCTGAGCAGCAAGGCCATGGCGACCAACCAGACCAATAGTGGGTGGGTGAAGTTTCTCTTCATTTCATTTCTCCTTGTGGTTCATGTTCAACTCGATTATGTGGAGAGACAAAAAGCCTCATCTTTGTTTAATGCCATGGTCACAACCGGATGACGGCCTGCAGGTTTTCCGGGAGGTCCGGGTCCAGCCCCTTAGCGATGGCGCGTTCAAAAGCCAGCAGCTGGCCGATCGGGAGGAACAGGATATTGCGCGCCGCCTCGAGCAGGCCCGCTTCGAAGACAACCGTGCTCGCCATTTCGCCCATCGAGAAAATCCCGGCGCCCATCGCCTGCATCTCCTCGAGCACCTTGTTTTCAGAAGAGAAATTCTGTTCCGAGACCAGGCCGATCACCAGCGTGTCCGGGTTGACCATCGACTTGGGCCCATGGCGGAATTCCATGAAGTGGAAAGGCTCGCTGTGGCTGAGCGACATCTCTTTCATCTTCAGGCTCAGCTCGCAGGCCAGGCCGTAACGTGGCCCGGAGCCGAGGAAGTAGAAGCGCCCATAGCTCGGGTCCTGGGCCAAGGAACGAGCCTGACCGGCGTAGCGCTCGAGCAGCCGGCGGCAGGCCAGGGGCAGGGCTGCCAGCTGGTCGTAGACCTGCCCCTGCTTCCCCCAGATAGCGGCCAGCGCCACGGTCGCCAGGTACAGGGTGCTGAAGGCGCGCGTCTGGGCCACGCTGCGCTCCGCCCCAGAGGGCAGGACGATGTTCAGGTCGCCCAGCGCAGCCAACGGCTCGTCGCCGTAGCAGGAGATGGTCAGCAGCGCGCCTCGCCCGCTGTCTTTGAAAGCCTGGCAGGCTCTCAGCGTCTCCGTGGTCGCTCCGGAGCGGCTGACCGCCACCAGCAGGGCCCGGCCCGTGCGCGGGTAGGAGGCGCTGGGGTACAGCCACAGCTCCGAGCCGGGGAGGCCGCGCGCCGTCCGTCCGGTGAGCTCCTGGGTCAGGGCTGCCGCAGCCAGACTTAGGTAGTAGGTCGAGCCGCAGCCGGTGAATATGATCTGCTCGGGCTGGTTGCCGGTATACAGAGCAAGGATTTCCTGGCGCAAGCCAGCCAGCACCTGCAAGGCGGCCTCCCAGGCTTCGGGTTGGGAGAGGATTTCTTCGTGAGTGTAAGCCCCTTTTAGATGCATCGATTGCTCCTTCCAGTTCCAGCCGGCCAGCCTGCTTCTGCGGTCGCCAGCGTCTGTGGTCGCCGGCGTCGAATGGCATAGAAATGGTAGCGCTCTTCCGGATACTCCTATTTCACGGCGCCGGCGGTCAGGCCACGGATGATGAAACGCTGAAAGACCAGCGCCAGGATCACCGGTGGGAGACTCGCCAGCACCCCGGCCGCGGCAATGCGCAGGTACTCCAGCCCGAGCTTGGTGCTGAATTCGCCGATCAGCACCGGAAGAGTCTTGGCATCCACGTTGGTATAAATAAAGGCGTACAGGTACTCGTTCCAGGCCGCGATGAAAGCGAAGACCGCCACACTGACCAGACCGGGCAGCGAGAGCGGTAAAATTACTCGAAACAAGGCTCCCAGTGGAGTGCAGCCGTCGATCATGGCTGCGTCCTCCAGCTCGGAGGGGATGGTGGCGAAGTAGCTGCGCATCAGCCAGATCACCAGCGGGAGGATGAAACTCATATAGACCAGGATCAAACCCAGGTGCTTGTCCAGCAGATCGTACCGTCTCAGGATGACATACAGGGGTACGACGATGGCGATCGGGGGCAGCATATACCCCATCATCATCAGGAGCATAAACAGGTTATTCCCTGGAAACTTCAGGCGCGCCAGGGCATAGGCCGAGAGCACCCCCAGGAACATGGCGATCAGCATGGCTGAAGTAGCGATGATCGCCGAGTTGCGCAAGGAATGGATGAATAGGGAGACATTAGCGGTGGCGCTGCCCCGGTCGAAGAACAGGTTCTGGTAGTTCTCAAAGGTCAAACGTTTGGGAATCCACTGCAGCGGGACGGTCAGCAGGTCGATTTTATACGATAGCGAAGAGACGATCAACCACAAATAAGGCGCGACCGTCCATAGCACGATGCCCAGGACACACGCGTACAAGAGGATTCGACCGACCAGGTACTTCCTTCGCATGGCTCGGATCAATACTCGACGATCGACCGGTAAGCGGCGCGGATATAGGCGATCGCCGGCACCAGCAGGATCAGGGCGGTCAGGTAAGCCAGGGCGGCTCCGTAACCAAAGCGCAGCGATCGAAACGTGATGGCGTAAACGCGCAGCGAGACCAGCTCGGTCGAGCTGAATGGCCCGCCTCCGGTGATGATGTAAGCCAGCTCAAAGGTCTGGAAACCCCAGATAAACTGCAGCAGGCCAGCCACCAGGATCACCGGCAGCAAGAGCCTCAAGGTAATGTAGAAGAATCGCTGCCAGGCAGAGGCGCCATCGACGATGGCGGCCTCGCTGAGATCGGTGGGAATCCCCTGCAACGCGGCCAGCACCAGGATGGTGGTGAACGGGGTCTCTTTCCAAACGTTCGCCAGGATGATCAAAGCCATCGCCATATTTGGGTCAGCCAGCCAGACCTGGTAAGCGTCCAGCAACCGTAACTGGGTCAGCAGGGCGTTCAGGGCGCCGTAATCGGCATTGTAGATCCACTTCCACATGGCGGCATTGACGATGGCAGGCATCGCCCAGGGCAGGATCATCAGGCCGCGCACGAAGCCCTGTCCCTTGAAATGCTGGTTGAGCACCAGGGCAAAACCAACCCCCAGGGCGATCTCCAGCAACACCGAGATCAGGCTGAAGGTCAGGGTGACCTGGAAGGAGTTCAGGTAGCGCGGGTCTTGCAGCAGGTTGAGGTAGTTCTCCAAACCGACGAAGGCGTTCATCTGCGGGCGAGACAGATCGCGCCGCAACAGGCTGAGAATCAAGGAATTGATAAAGGGCACCAGAATGACGCCGAAGATGGCTGCTAGGCTGGGGATGATCAGGAACAACCCCAGCCGACGGCGATCGTTAAGATTGAGCCGCGGTAATTTTCTACGAGAAGACGGCTCACCCAGACGGTTCGACGGTGGGTTCAAGCGGGCTTCAATTTCAACACCCTTACATCACGGCAGGGCAAAGTCCCTGATCTCGCCTGAGGCACCCTTCCCCTCAGGATGAGAGGGGAAGGGTAAGGTCTCCGCAGTTGGGTTACGGGGTGCACTCGAAATCCGCCAGTCCGGCGGCGGAGACGTCGAGCGCCTCCTGGGCAGTCTGCTCTCCAGCCAGCGCCTTGTGGACCTCGGCGGTGGCCACATCCACAAAGTCGCCATACCAGGTGAGCGTGGAAAGGCCGCGGGCGGTGGGCAGCTGTTCCGAAAAGTCGGCCCAAAACGGGTAAAGCCCGGTGAGCTCCGCATCGGTGTACAGGTCGACCCAGATCGGCAACAGGCCGATCTCCTGGGCGAGGAACCTGTTGGTATCCTGGCTGGTCATGTATTCGATGAACTTCCAGGCGGCTTCCTTGTGCTGAGAGTTGGCCGGGATGGCGTAGGCTTCCGGCAAGGTCAAGGCGGCGCTTTGACCGGCCTGGACGCCTGGCACCAGCCCGACCTTGATCTGGTCGACCACGCTCGAAACAGACGGGTCATTGGCATAGGACAGCAGGCCGGCGATGCCCTGCGGCATGAAGAGCGAGCCGCCTTTGAAGAAAACATCCTGCGAGGCGGCCTGATCGTAGGTCAGTCCGGCCGGGTCGGACACACCGGTCTCGAGGCTGTCGATCATATACTGCAGGGCAGCTAGGGTGTTGGGATCCTTGTTGAACAGGAAGCAGCCCTGATCGTCCACGATCTGGCCTCCGAAGGCATAAGTCCAGAAGTGGAACTCGTTGCCCAGCGACCATTCCTGGTTCCAGAAGGGCGCCATACCGAAATCGACCACGCCCTTTTCCTGGGCTGCCAGGCTTTGCTGGCTCAATTCGTCCCAGGTGGTGGGCGGGTTCTCGAAACCGGCCTCGGATAATTTGGCGGCGTTGTAGTAGAAGAAGCGGGTATCATTGTTCCAGACGATGCCATGCAGGGTGCCGTCGGGACAGGAGAACAGGTCGACCAGGCCGGGGATCATGCCATCCGAATAGCCAGCTGGCATGAAGTCGTCCAGCGGGGTGGTCCAGCCGGCGCCGCACCATTCGGCGACCCAGCCGTTATCGAACTCGACCACGTCATAGGCGCTGCCGCCGGTCGCCAGCTCAGGCACCACGCGGTCGGCGACCGAATCCCAGTCGCTCTGAATCAGCTCGACCTTGACGCCGCTCTCCTTTTCGAACTCACGGATGCGCGCTTCGAAGGCGCCTTCCAGGTCGGCCTCGTGCTTGGGGAAGATCACGGTGATGGTCTCACCGCCGGGGGCCGGCGCTTCGGTGGCGACGGGAGCCTCGGTAACCTGGGCCGGGGGAGCCTCCGTCGCGGCCGGCTGAGGGGCCTGCGGCTGCGGGGCGCAGGCGGCCAGCAGGAGCGCAGCGCCGATCAGCAGGCTAAACAGGGTAAATAGAGTTTTTCTCTTCATCTTGGCCTCTTATTGAAAATAGGTTGAGAGATCGTGACGATTTTTCCGGATAACGAAGAGGGTCATTTTTTAGAGCCACCTCCTAATTCGATTTCCCGCTGGATTACTTGGCTCCTTTGTTATCTGCATGGATGACCGCGGTGCTGAAGTAATCGACCTTCACGTGTTTGAGTTGAGATGCAGTACCTTGCAGGCATTTTGATGGTAGATTTTCTCGAGGACCTCGTCAGGTAAGAAGATGCCGTAGATAAACCAGCGCCCCTGCCCCGGGACCTCGCCCGAATTGTAGTTGAAGTACTCGTCGTCCATCTCCAGGAAGCGGTAGTACAGGCGGTACTCATCGATTCCGGGCGGGACGTCGGCGCCGAACAGGATCCGATCTGAATACTGGAGGAAAAACCGCCGGGCGGTATAGGGCTGGCGGCCCAGCTCGCCCAGCCGGGCGGAGATATCCACGTAGAAATTCGGGCAGTGATCGAGCAGGGCGCCGACCCAGTCCAGGTTTTCCGCGTAGCAGCCGACATGAGCGCCGATAAAGGTCGTCTCCGGGTGGCGGGCGACCAGGTTGGCCAGCTCGCCCACGATCTGGAGGAAGGGCGGGAACGACGGGCTGGGGAAGTGCCAGTCGGGATGGGCCAGCAGCTCCTCCCAGCGTTCGTTGTGCGCGTCTAGCGGCTCGAAGAAGGCCACCGGGTCTGCCACATGGATCATTACTGGCAGGCCCAGCTCCCCGGCAGTCGCCCATATCGAATCAAGGCGCGGGTCATCGACTGCAACCCGTGCCCCGTGGTGATCGCGCACCTGCAAGCCGAAGGGTTTCCAGATCTTCAGCCCTTGCGCCCCCCAGGCAGCCTGGGCGCGCAGTTGCGCCGCCGCCCATTCGGGGAAGCGCCGGCCTTGCCCGGCCCAGGCGGACCAGTCTACCCCGCCAAAGAAGGCAAACCGCTCCGGTGCGGCTGACTTGTATTTGTCCAGGCGCTGCTGCAGGATGGCCTCACCCCAGCCCCCATCCAGATCGACCAGCACCCTCAGGCCGGCCTCGTCCAACACGTCCAGCAGCTGCCTGACCGGGCGGTTACACCAGCCGCCGCCGAAGGTCTCGCCCAGGTGGTTGTGGGCGTCGATGACCGGGAAGCGCGGCGAGAGAACCCGGGTTTCCTGGCGAATCAGGCAGGAGCGGGGGGCAAAGTCCCTCAGGCGCAGATCGGGAGAGGGGTGCTCAGACCCGGGCATAGGCCTCACACCTGCATCACTTCGATGCCCAGCTCGCGCAGCTCGACCAGGCACTCCGGGGAGGTCGCTATGTCGGTGATCAGCAGATCTGCGAGCGTGACCGGGCCGACCAGCACCGAGCTGACCCGGCCAAACTTGCGGTGGTCCGCTACCACGACAATATGCGGTGCGATGGCCAGGATGGCCCGGTCGGTCATGGTCTCCGGCAGGTAATCGTTGGTGAAGCCGTGGCGGGCGTCAACGGCGCGCATCCCCATGAAGACCCGGTCGGCGCGGAACTCGCGCACGGCGTTCTCGGCGATGTGCCCGACCATGGAAAGCTCGCTCGGGCGCAGCATTCCTCCGATCACGATCAGGTCGATGTTGGGCCGATCAGCCAACTCGTTGACGACCGGCAGAGAGTTGGTGATCACGGTCAGGTTCAGGTCGCGCGTCAGGTGTCGGGCGATCTCGAGCACCGTGGTGCCGCTGCCCAGGAAAATAGTCTCGCCGTCCTGGACCAACCGGGCGGCTGCCTGGCCGATGCGCTCTTTCTCCGTGCGCTGCTCGCCGATGCGTTGCAGCATGGGCGGCTCCTTGCCGGCTCGCTCGACCCGCACGGCGCCGCCGTGGGTACGCTGAATCCAGCCCTGGCTGGCCAACTCTTCCAGGTCCCGGCGGATGGTGGCTTCGCTGACCTCGAAATGCTGGCTCAGCTCGCCGACCAGCACCTGTCCTTTCTGCTCGACCAGCTTGCGGATACGGGTGTGTCTTTCGGCCTTCAGGGGGGTTTCGTTTGTGAGCATATATGCTTGCTTTATGCTTGATTGTGCTTATTCTAGGAGGATTGTAGCAAATTTAACTATCGGAGTCAAGCATCAAATGCGCAATGAATCCCCTCCCATCTACAATGGCAGAAGCTTTTCTCAAGGAGTTACTACTGGAGGTGAGGAGACCTGTTTGACGACTGCGAAGATGGCCCCATCTCTGCCCACCCTAAAGAGAGTGACTGCATCTGGAAAAAGAAGCTGGTCGTTATTCCACCTGGAAGACAAGATGGCATAATCCGGCGCCTGTCCCTCCTGGCTGTCCCCCTCCTTGAACTCCAATATCTCCAGGTCTTCGCGGGCGTATCTTTGTACGACGTGATCCGGCCCCCACACCACCACCCTGGCCCCGGCTGGGGCAACCTGGTTGAGAAAATCGGTGGCCTCCCGGTAGGAGAGGGCCCAATAATCCATTTCGAACCTGCGGAAGGCGCCGCCCGGCCCGCCAACCAGCTCATTGTAATAAACATACTGGTAAGGATGGAGATGAACGAGCCAGTAAATCCCCGGCAGAAGGGCAACAGCCAGGACAACGAGCTTCCAGGCGGGGGTCTTGAGCCGATCGAATATGGCAGCCAGCCCTAAGCCGGCGAACACAAACACAGGCGGGACAATGAACAGGAAATGGCGAAAGTTGTCGTACATGGCAGGTCTGACGAGCATCGCCAGGAGGAGCGGAATCAAGAACCAGGCTGCAATGACAGCCAGCAAACCCCTATCCTTTTTCCCCTTGACGAAAAGAAGGATGCCTGAGATCAGGCCCAGCCCGGAGAGGATGAGCACGGCTTCTGTGAATTGAAGCGAAAGCAAAACCGGGAGATACTGGCGAGGCAGGTCGGCGGCGGGATATTCCGCGCCGAAGAAAAAGGATTTCCCTTCGAAGGGAAAATCAGAGGCTTTTGTAACGAACCCGATGTATCTTTGGAACGCATCCCCCCACAAACCAGGCCAGGTGAGATAGGTTGCCAGGAGGGCGAAGGCGCAGTACAGGGGCAGCACCAGGAACGCCTTGCGCCCGTTCTTCAGCCAAAAATAGGCGCCAACCAGGACCCCCGCGGCAGGCCCTAATACCCGGATGGATGAGCTGAACCCCACGAACATCCCGGCCAGGACGACCTTGCCCAATAATCCAGGTAAAGACACGCGGCGGTCGTGCGAAGTGATCACCACGCCACTTACAAGGATTTGGTAGGATAGGATCAGGGCCAGGAAAACCGCACACCAACCCAGGAGAGATTCGACCTGGTCGAACAGGGCCATCCCTTTGCGGATATAGTCACCCGCTGGAATGGTATCCCTGTTCTCGGCGAGCAAAGAAAATACCTGGCCCAACCCGCTGCCGGGAGCAGCCGCATAGGCATTGCCGACCAGTAGGGCGATCCAGTCCCCCACGATCCCCCGAGAAAAATAGAGGACCAATCCAGCCAGTACGGTCAGGGCAAACACTCGCGCCAGGCCCCCCGTTAATATTCTCTTGAATTCCTGGGGATAGATGCGGACCCCCTTCTCCGGAGATCCTTCCGGTGAAAAGCCGATGTCCGAGAAGGAGTCGGCCATCCAGATACCCAACGCGAGGCTTCCCAAGAAAAACGCCATAAAGGGAATGTCTTTCGGGTTGACGAAGGCGTGTCCCCACAGCAAAGGCTGGGTGTTGAATAACAGCACCGCACCTACCGCGGCCAGCTTATCCATCAGCCGGAGACAGATCGCGTAAATGAAGATCAAACTCAACTCGAAGGAAATAAAATTTACCAGATGAAGGCGATCGACCCTGGGCATGTCCGGGGAAACCGGTTTGAACGCATCGGCCGCCAGGAGGGCAGCCATGACATAGAAGGGTCCTTTTTCATCTCTTTCCAGGCGCTCCATCGGCTGGGAATAGGCTCGCAACGACCGGTCGCCGTACCGGTAGCGGAAGGCTTCATCCCAGGATTCCCCATAATCTGGGACGATGCAAGCGGCAATCCCCAGGTTAAGCAGCAGGATGATCAGGATTGGAAAAGCCGGGTGGCCGACCATGGCTCGCACGAGTCCGGTGATTCGCCAATGTGAGTCGCGGTCTGGAAGCAAGGCAGCACTCTTAAGCATTTCTAGGAGCAATTAAACAGCCTCGGAAGGCCGAAAACAGGGGAGTGGACCGGGTTCCATTTTATCACCGCCCAGACCCACTTCATGAGGCCGGCGAGCAAGCCGTCTCTTGAAGTGATAGAATATCCAGGGACATGCCAGCGCCGATCCTGCTCCTGATCAGCGGTGCCCCTTGCACCGGTAAGACCACCCTGGGCGCGCGCCTGGCGGCGGACCTGGGCCTGCCGTTTATCTATAAGGACGGGATCAAGGAGCGACTATTCGACCGTCTGGGGAGCAAGGACGTGGCGTTCTCCAGGCTGCTCAGCCTGGCAACCTACGACATCCTGTATTACTGCGTACAATCCCAGTTAGAAGCGGGCCGTTCCCTGGCTGTGGAGGCCAACTTTAAGATACAGGTCGACAGCGCCAAATTCCAGGATATTCAGCAGCGCTACGGTGTGCAGCTGCTTCAAATCCACTGCCATGCCAGCCGGGAGGCGCTCCTGGAGCGCTTTAAGCGCCGGGGGGAGAGCCCTGGACGCCACCCCGGCCACCTGGATCATCTGACGTATACGGATATCCAGGCTTCGCTGGAAAGGGGTGATTATGCGGCTCTCGCGATCGAGGGGCCACTCTTCGAGGTCGACACCACCGATTTTTCCGGGCTGGATTACCCCAGCCTGATCGCCGCGCTGCGCGGCGCAATCGAATCCTACCCAAATGGAGCACATCCATGATCCGAACGCTTTATTTCTCCTCCACCGGAGAGTTAAAAACCGACATTCGGGTGGATCAATTCCAGGACGTCCTGCAGGACGTGGAAGGTCTGCTATGGGTAGACTTCCAGGGCAATCCCCCCGAGCAAGACGAACCGATCCTGCGGGAGGTGTTTCACTTCCACCCGCTGGCGATCGACGACGCCTTGCAGGAATCCCACGTGCCCAAGATCGACGACTGGGGAGATTACTTGTATATCGTTTTTCACGCGGTGCACTTCGAAACAGACGGAGGCGGGCACCTGGAAACCGATGAACTGGATGTTTTCCTTGGACAGAACTACATGGTTACCCACCACGACGAAGAGCTGGTTGCCATCGAGCGCGTCTGGGATCTCTCCCACCGCGACGAGCGTCACCTGCTCAACGGAGCGGATCACCTGCTTTACCGGCTGGTCGACGAGGTGGTCGCCAGCTACATGCCGGTGGTCGAGGACCTGGACGCAGCAATCGACGAAGCCGAGGACCAGGTCTTCAGCCAACCCTCCCCAAACACGCTGGAGCAAATTTTCCAGCTCAAGCGAACTGCCCTGCACCTGCGCCGCATCATCGGTCCGCAGCGCGAGGTGCTCAACAAACTGGCCCGCGACGACTACAAGGTGATCGACGTCAAGGCGCGCATCTACTACCGGGATGTTTACGACCACCTGGTCCGGCTGCACGACATCACCGAGAGCATCCGCGACCTGGTCAGCGGCGCGCTCGACACTTACCTGTCGGTTATCAACAACCGCATGAACGAGATCATGAGAACCCTGACGGTGATCACGGTCCTGTTCATGCCATTGACCTTCATCACCGGCTTCTTCGGCATGAACTTCTTCGGACCGGCCGCGCCGTTGGACATCTGGACCGACCGGACTGCACTGATCATTACCATGGCGATCATCGTGGCGACGCCGATTGGTATGTATACGTGGATCCAGCGGCGGGGCTGGATGTAGTCAGCTCTTAGGAGCGGATGGGTCCGAGAAGGCCTGTCCTAAATTCGTAATTAAGTCATCCATAATAAGTTGGGTGCGGTTTCCGGACCACGCGTAAGGATTCGAAAACCGTCGTATCAAAAAAGGGAAATGGATACGATCCTGAGGGTCGGCATCGAAAGCGGTTACGAGGGCAGGGCGGTCGCCTGGGCGCTCGAGCACCCCGGCTGCTTCGCCTACGGAGCAGACGCAGACCAGGCCTTTACAGGCCTGTCCGCAGCATTCTCCGAATACGTGGATTGGATCGCCCGCCACGAACCCAGCCCCTGGCTCGAGCCGCTGGAACCAGAGATGCAGGTTGAGGAGACCTGGGAAGTGTATTCCATCGATAAGGCCTACGATCTGGCTTCTGAAGGGTACGAAGTCAACGCCTGGTTCCGTCACGACTGGAAACCCCTTAGCGAGGTGGACATCCAGCGCGGGCTGAATCTGCTCGCCTGGAGCCGGGCCGACCTGCTGGCGGAAGTCACCCACCTCAGCCCGCAAGAGTTGAACGCCAGACAGCCCGGCGAACGCTGGAGCATCTCCGGCATCCTGGGGCACGTGGGCGGAGCCGAATGGTGGTACCTGGACCGCCTGGGGCTGGCCTTCCCGCGCGCCAAGGTGCTCGAAGAGCCCTTCGAGCGCCTGGAGGCCGTCCGCCAGTTGCTCGTCGAGCAGCTCCCCTCCCTGGCGGACTCTCGGCTGGTGATTGGCATGGATGGCGAATTCTGGAGCCCGCGCAAGCTGCTGCGCCGCGCCGTCTGGCACGAGCGCGATCACACCTTGCACATCCGGAAGCTAACCGGGGGATGATTCGACTGGTAAGGACCCCTCCTCACAATTGGGCATTATCGGGGTATAATTTTGACGAGTTTTATCTTAAAAATTCCTCTTAACGGTATTCTTCCTCAATGGCCCTCGACCGCTTCGGACGCTCGATCTCCTACTTACGAATAAGCCTGACCGATCACTGCAATCTGCGCTGCGTTTACTGCATGCCGGAGGATATGACCTTCCGCCCCAACGCAGAGCTGATGCAGGACGAAGAGGTGCTGTTTTTCGTGCGCCTGTTCGCCAGCCTGGGCTTTCACAAGTTTCGCCTGACCGGCGGGGAGCCAACCGTGCGGGCCCACATCGTCGACCTGGTGCGCGGCATCGCCCTCACCCCCGGCGTGCATTCGGTATCCATGACGACCAACGGTGTATTGCTCTCTCGTCTGGCTCGCCCTCTGGCGGCAGCCGGATTGCAGCGCGTCAATGTGAGCGTGGATACGCTGGATCCGGATAAGTTCCGCCGGCTCACCCGTTGGGGCAAGGTGGAAGACGTCTGGGAGGGCATCCTGGCCGCCGAACAGGCCGGGCTGACCCCGATCAAGATCAATGCCGTCATCGTTAAGGGCTATAACGAGAACGATGTTATTCCCCTGGCTAACCTGACGAACGAGCACCCCTGGCAGGTGCGCTTTATCGAAATGATGCCTTTCGCCGGCGCCACCGACCTGCAACGCAACCAGGTGGTCACCGCCGAAGAGATGCTGGCGCGCATCGAAGCCCATCTGGGGCCTCTCGATCTGGTCGATGGCGGAAAATTGGATGGGGAAACCCGCCTGTACCACCTGCCCGGCGCTAAGGGAGATGTGGGATTCATCTCGTCGGTAACCCAGCCCTTCTGCGCTCAGTGCAACCGGGCCCGCCTGACCGCCGATGGGCGCCTGCGCCTGTGCCTGCTGCGCGAGAATGAGGTCGACTTGCTGGCGCCACTGCGCTCGGGCGCCAGCCAGGCTGACCTGCGCCAGCTGCTTTTGGAGGGGATCTGGCACAAACCCTGGGGGCACGGATTGGCCGATGGCCTCATCCCGCTCAACCGGGTGATGAGCGAGATCGGCGGCTAGAGTTCTTGTTTTCTCCGAATGGAATGGGGACCGTTTTAGAAGAGTACCCAGCCGACTAACGTTGCGACGGCAGCCCCAGCCAGCGAGCAGGCGAAGTTCACCAGGTCGTTGTCCAGCCAGCGCAAGCCGCGCAGCCGGGTCGTTGGCGTACCGCAGGTATGCAGTAGGTGGCGTTCGGTCTCCTTCCGGCACTGCGGGCACCAGTAGATGGCCTGCAGCGTGGCCCCCAGCAGGGAATCCAGGGTAGAACCAAACAGACCGCCCAAGATCGATACTGCCATCAAAGACAGGGCCGGCAAAGTGGGCGAGAAGAGCGCTGCAACCAGCCCGATCAGCGCTGCCCCTGCCAGGGCCGCCAGATAACCGGCCGGGCTTACCCCTCCTGAAGTGCCTTTTTCCACCCGCCTGTAAGAGATGATCGAGCGCGGCTCGCTTTTGCCGAGCACGCCCAGTTCGGTCGCCCAGGTGTCGGCGTTCACCGCCGCCATCGCGCCGATATAAGCGATCCAGAACCAATCTCCCTGGGGAAACAGGACAGAGACAGCCGCGAGCAGGGCCCCCAGGCCTCCATTGGCGAGCACCTGTCCGGCATCGCGCCGGCTGCCCTTAGAAAACTTCTCGTCCAACGTTAATTTGCTTCTGCGGAATGCCCGGGAAAGTACGCTTGAAGAGGCGAAAAACGCCAACAGCAAGGCCGCCCAGGGCAGACCTCCCAATCCGAAGACCAGGCCTCCGGTGAGGGTTGCCGCCCAGGCCCCGCTGCGGTCGAGAGCGCCTGCCCGGAAAGAGAGAAATCCGATCAGGGCGGCGGCTGCAAATCCGATGGGTAGCTGCATGGTTTAGCCTGGACGGAGAAAGAATTTCGAGCGGTGGATAGGTCTGTGGATAAAGAACAATCTTCGGTGGAAAAGCTCCGGTTGAGGGTGGATAACGAATGCTTTTCTGTGGAAAATCACGCCGTTACAGCGATGAAGTACACCCCTACCAGAAAGAGCAAGCCCGCGAAAATGCTGCCGCCCCAGAGCAGGTAGGCCAGCAGGTGCTTTTCATCCCGGCGAAAGAAGAACAGCCCGGCGAGCCCATCTGCCAGGAAGAAGAAAGTGTTCAAGAGCGGGAGCAGCAGCAGCTGGATCGATGGTACAGGTTCAGACTGAGCGCCCTCCAGCTGCAACCCCAGCGAGATCGTTGGACGAGCAGGGATGATAAAACTGACGATAGCCAACAAGAGCATCGCCAGCGCAAACCCGGCGACCAGCAAGTAGCGGGCAAGCGGGGCTGACCAAACCCGGGCCAGCAGGAAAGAGGGAAAAACCGAGCGCGCCGGCAGCGGCGAAAGAGAGCCCAATTCGGCAAAATCCTGGTAGACCTCCAGGAACCTGGCCGGATCTGCCGGGGCGATTGCATAAACCCGACGGGAGGCGGCGATCAGAATCAGCGGCCGGGAATGGGCTGCCAGGAACTCCACCGGAAGGCCGTCCGGCATGTGGCGTACTCCGACCACTGCTCCTGGCCAGCGCACCCGCGGCAGCGGTAGCGCGTCCCGATCCCTGGCAGGACGGACCCATTGCACGCGATCCATGGGGATATCTTCCTCGCGCAGGCCCCAGCGCAGGCGGAGACCATTTCGTTCCAGCAGATAGGAGGCTCTTAATAACGCGTACGCCCGGTAACCGAGCAAGGGTAGTATTGCGATGACCGCCAGGATGGGGAGCAGGTAGAGCAGGAATAGCGGTCCCACCTCCGCCTGGGCAGCTTTCCACAGACACCAGGCACCTGCGGCGATCAAAACGATCCCGGCCATGGCGTGGAAGACCAACCCGGTGCGTATTGGAGGACGAAACTGGTAGGCGTCGTTCACCGGGCGTAATTCTAAACGATCGCACGAAAAAAGGTAGCGAACCGGGGAAGGTTCGCTACCTTTTCAAGGGGGGATTATCAGAAATTCGGCTTACTCGATCGTATAGACGACGGTGACGTCCACATTAACGGTCAGTTGACCGGGCGCTATCGGCACCTGCGAAGCGGCGGCTTCTGCCCCGCCGCCCCGACCATCGAAGATCGGCGATGGGAAGCTGCTAGCCGTACTGAGCGACTGGATCTCTCCCAGGGTAACGCCGGCTGCCTGGGCCAGGTCCTGCGCCTGGGCTGCGGCATTGTCAACAGCATTCTGGCGAGCTTCTGAAAGAGCCTCCTCCTTGTTCTCGACGTCGAACTGGATGCCGTAAACCGAGTTAGCGCCGGCATCGACGGAGGCGCCCAGAAGGTCGCCCAGCTGATCCAGGTCGCGGATCGTCACCTGAACGGTGTTCTCGACCACGTAAGTCGTGCCGGTTAGCTGCCCCTGGTCATCGTACTGCTGTTGTGGATAGATGCTGAAGTTGGTGGTCTGGATGTCTCGCTCCGCCACGCCCATGCCCCGCAATGCCGCGATCACTTCCTGGGTCTGGGCATTGTTATCATCGACCGCTGCACCGGCGTTCCGGTTCTCGGTGCGAACGCCGAC
>DATDRQ010000105.1:0-15872 GCA_035291645.1 Anaerolineales bacterium | reverse complement strand
CGTATCGCTGGATCGACGGCCGGCGCGCCTTCGCCGCCGGGTTGAACCCCTCCCCGCACTCCGGGTCGATCCCCTCTTTCTGGCAATACGCGTAGAACTTTGCCAGTCCCGTCAGCCGCTTTTGGATCGTCCCCGTGCTCGCTCCCCTTTCTTGCAGCGTTGCGACGTAGGCTTCCACGTCTTCTGCCCGAGCCTCCCACGGTGGCTTTCGCAGGTAAGCCAGGAATTCCCTCCACGCAGTGAACGAATCCTCGCCCACATTCCGGCTGAACCGGCTCCTCCGTTCCTCCAGCCACGCCTCGAACGCCTCCGCCCACCGCCGCATCCGCGCCCCCCGGATCGCTTCATCCTCAAACTCAGCCCGTTCGAGCAGTTCGATTAATTCGTAGGACTTCTGCTTTTCATCGCTCATCAATCGCCCGCCCGTTGATTCTCATTCACCCCTTGAATCTAGCACGCAAGTTCGAAAAATACAACCCTAACTCCCCCTTCCCCTTGCCCTTGCCCCTAGCCCCTATCCCTTAACCCCTTGCTTTTCAACCTAAGCGAAGCGGCGCCAACGCCCTCCCCTGGCCCACTTCTTGCACCCCTCCCCACGTGTTCCTTTAAACCAAAAACCGCAGACCTTGTGATCTGCGGTTCGCGGTATGGGCGCAGATTAGCGCTTTCAGTAGCGGGGGTAGGATTCGAACCTACGACCTTCGGGTTATGAGCCCGACGAGCTGCCTCTGCTCCACCCCGCAGTGTTTGTGCGGTCCCTGTTAAGGGACTGGCATTATAGCACGCCCCCCTGCCAGCGTCAAGGAGCAGACACTTCCTGCGCCGCGGCTGTGTCGAAGAACAAGGACAGCCAGATCTTCCAATTGCTCTCCGGTTGCGGCGTCGGGGTGACGCTCACCTGCGGCGCCGGGGTGCTCTCCCCTGGGGAGACCGGCATGACCAGCACGTCGCCCTGCTGCACCCAGCGCCCCTCCTGGTAAGCCCACTGCCGCACGGCCGCCTCGGAGGTGGCGTAGGCAATCTGGGTTTCCAGCGATGTCCTGGTCTGCTCCAGCTCGGTGACCTGCGCCGCGACCAATTCGCGCTGGTCGCTCAAGCGGCGCAGGTCGGCCATCCGGTTGTTGAAATCCATCACCAACAGGGCCAGGATCACCAGGCCGATCACGAGCAGGGCGTACTTCCAACCAAGCCACTGGCGTCTCATAGGTGCATCTTACCGCAGCCTGCCGTTCCGCGCAAGGAGCGCCGCCTGTCGTAAATGTTAGGATCCGAACAGCTCTTTCGCTTAATAAAGTTCGACCGTCCGTGGATGCTATCGGGCGGGGAGATCTCTGCTTCCTTGGGGAAGTTGGCAGCCTACTTGCAACAAAAATCCCCGTGGAAGACCACAGGGATATTTGCTTGGATCGCGTTTGCGGAATGCCGAAGGTGGGAGTCGAACCCACACGGGCGTACGCCCACTACGCCCTGAACGTAGCGCGTCTGCCAATTCCGCCACTTCGGCTTGCGCACGATATTTTACTCTGAATCAAGGTTTTGTCAACCTTTGCCAGCGATGATCTTCCCCCATGCTATAATCGCCCTTAAGTTCGAGCGACCATGGAATCTTTTTACCAGCAAGTGATCGGACTTCTCACGACGCCGCCCGGCAACCTGGCTTACCACCTGGTGCTGGCCTTTTCGATCGCAGGTGCTCTTCCGGGCGCGCTCAACCTGTGGCGGAACGGTTCCACGGCGGGCCGCCGCATGCTGGCCGGCCTGGCCCTGCTGCTGCTCGCCCAGCTAGTCCTGATGGCAACCGCCGGGCTGGCCCAGTTCTTCTTCGGGCTGGACGGCTGGCTGCCGCCGCTCGACCGGGCCGTGACCGCCCTCAGCCTGATCCTCTTCATCTGGCTATGGGCCTTTCCTCAGCCTAACCGCATGCCAGACTTTGCAACACTTCTATTGACCTTGCTGGTGCTGGTACTCTTCCTGCTGACTGGGGTCTGGTGGACCAGCCAGACCGCGTTGGTCTACTTCAATGGTTCCCTGCCGGACGTCCTGTGGACCAGCTTCACCCTGCTGCTGGCCCTCGCCGGCGGGCTGGTGCTGCTGGTGCGCCGGCCGGCAGGCTTCGAAATCGGCCTGGCCCAGTTCGTCCTGATATCACTCGGTCTTGCCCTCTATCTCCTGGCGCCGCTCCCACAGGGCGATTACCCCGGCGCCATCCGCCTGGCCCAGATGGCGGCCTACCCCCTGCTGCTCACCCTGCCGTTCCGGTTCTCACATGAAGCTGACGAGGCTGGAGCAAGCGACCGGGCCTGGCGGGCAGGTATCCAGCCTGATAACTTCCAGGCATTCCTGCTCCTGGCCGGCGCGACCGGCAGCCAGGAGATCTGCCGCTCCCTGACTCTGGCGATCGCCCGCGCCCTCCCGGCGGATCTGTGTTTGCTGCTCTCCCCACCAGATGGGCAGAAGAACATATCGATCCACTGCGGTTACCAGCTGGAGAAAACGGAATGGCTGGGCAGCGCCACCTTCGACGGCGGTCTGGTCCCCGTACTTTCGGAAGCACTGCGCCAGGGCCGCCCGCTGCACCTGCCCGCCAACGGCAATCTTCCCGATCTGACCGGATTGAGCCAGGTCCTCAATCTGCCTCTCTTCGGAGCGCTGTTAGCCGCGCCGGTCGCCAGCCCGGTTGGAGACCCCCTGCTGGCGATCGTGGTGATTTCGAACCGGTCGAAGCGCTCCTGGTCGGCCTCAGACCAGAACTATCTGGCGGAGATCGCCCGGGCCTTGCCGCCGGTGCTGCAACGCTCGCAGGAGCGCCTGGTGCTCGGCGACGAACTCACCCGGGCAAACCGCAACATGCAGCGGCTGCAGACCGAGAATGACCGCCTGGCTCGGGCACTTCAAGATTCTATTAGTAAGGAAAAAAACACCGCTCAAGAAGCGGACGATCTGCGCGCCCAGTTGCGCACCGCCCTGCAAGACTTCGCCCAAAGCCAGAGTGAGGCATCGGGAGGAGATCACGCTCACCTTCTCGACGAACTGCCTGCCAGTCCCAAGGAACGAAAGCGGGAATAATCGAAATGGATACGGGTTTCTCGGGGTTGGGAGGAAGTCTCTACGGACTGCTGGCAGCCGGGCTGGCGGTCGTGCTCGTCGCCGGAGGGCTGGTGCTTTCCTTCACCGAAGGGGGAATCCCACTGGCGCTGCTGCCCTCCCCCACAGCCACCCCAGCCCTCCCGGAGCAGGCTGCCACGCTGTTCCCCCTGGCCTCTCAGTCCCTGCCCACGCCTTTCCCGACCGCGCTGGCCTCCCCCACGCCAACTTTCACGCTCTCGCCGCTGCCCTCCACCACCCTTTCAGTTACAGGCGCACCGCCCCCCACCCAGGCCGCCTGCCCACCTCCCAACGGCTGGAAGCCGATCACGATCGCCCGGGGTGACACGCTGAACAAACTGGCTCAGGACTACGGCGTCTCCCCGGAGGAGCTGATCGAGGCTAACTGCCTGGTAAAATCCCAGCTGGAACCCGGCATGACCCTGTACGTCCCTGCAAAAGCTCCCCCGACCCCGGTTCCCTGCGGCCCGCCGGCCGGATGGGCTTATACTTACATCGTCCAGCCGGGCGACACCTTGTTCTCCATCAGCAAGCGGGCAGGGGTAAGCGTGGCGCAGCTCAAACAGGCCAACTGCCTGTCCTCGGACAGCATCCGAGTGGGACAGAAGCTGTCCCTGCCCGTTCCGATTGAGCCGCCACCCGCGCCGACCCGCACCCCGACTGAGATCGAGCTGCCCAGCCAGACCAGCCCGCCACCCACGGATACGCCGGAGCCGCCAACGCCAACCGAGGTCATCCCCGAGCGCACGCCAATCCCGCCCGCGCCTACCCTGGATCTGCCTACGCCACCCGGAACACCATAAGTTCACATAGCGTTAAGGAGTGGGACACAGCATCCGAAGGAAAAAAGAACAGGTTATGAAACAGTACCGCATTATCCCCGCCATCATTCTGCTATCGATCCTGCTCTCCGCCTGTGGAACCCCGCTCATGGCTCCCATGGCGCTGCCAGTCGCCGGGCAAGCCGTCTTCGGCGCCCTGTATACGCCCCCGGCGAACGCCACCGCGACCCCCACCCCCTTCCAACCGTTGGCGCCGACACCGACCTACCTGCCCACCCTGCCAACCGCCACCCCAACTCCCCTGCCGCCCACCGAAGTGGCGCGCACCCCCTTCCCAAACTGGCGCAAGCCCGGTTACTTCCCACCGCCCAGCGCGTTCTCCTACCTGGGTGTCCCGCCCCCGGTCGGGCGCCTGAAACAGCCGGACGGGCAGGTCAACATCCTGCTGCTCGGCTCGGACCACCGCTTCAGTTTCGGCAACAGCTTCCGCACCGATACGATCATCCTGGTGACCATTAGCCCCAAGAAGGAGCGTATCACCGTCACCTCTTTTCCGCGGGATCTGTATGTCTATATCCCCGGATATGCCATGCAGCGCATCAACACCGCCTACGGGCAGGGTGGATTCGAAATGCTGGCTAAGACCATCGAGTACAACTTCGGGGTCAGGCCGGAATACTTCATCCTCATCGACTTCCGCAAGTTTGTGAAGATGATCGATAAACTGGGCGGCCTGGATGTAAACGTCGGCACCGAGCTGACCGATCTGCGCGGTAACCAGTGGGTCACGTTTGAGAAAGGGGTTACCCACATGAACGGCCAAACCGCCCTGTGGTACGCCCGCTCGCGCAAGACCACCAGCGATTTCGAGCGCAACCGACGCCAGCAGGAGGTTCTGCAGGCCATCTTCGAGCGCTTATTCACGCTGGATACTATTGCAAAAGCGCCCCAGCTTTACCAGGACAACGAGGACAGCGTGACGACCAATATCCACCTGATCGATATCCTGCCCTTCCTGCCGCTTGCCGCCCGCATCGATACTTCGGAAATCAAACACTACTACATCAGCAAGGGTAATGTGACCAACTGGATCACCCCGGAAGGCGCCATGGTGCTGCTCCCTGATCGGGAGGCTATCCTGGAGATGATGCGCAAAGCCCTCAAGAGTGACTAAAGAAGTGAATAAAGAGCCATTCCCTTACCGCACAACACTGGAGAACCAATGACTCTTGAAGGGAAGGGCTTTTTTATCTGGAAAATTCCAAACTGCGAGGAGGGCCTGGCGCACTTGATCGCCTCCCTCGCCAGGCAGGCCCAGCTCAGCTACGTCCTGATTAAGATCGCCGACACGAATTACGCCTACAACGTGGTGAACGGCGTTGACCTCGTCCCGGCAGTCGCTGCCGCGCTGCGCGCCCGTAACATCCAGGTCTGGGGCTGGCACTACGTGCGGGGATACAACCCAACCGGCGAGGCCGATAAAGCCATCCAACGCGTCCAGGAGCTCGGATTGGACGGTTACGTGATCGACGCCGAAGGCGAGTACAAGGAGCCCGGCAAGGCCGAGGCCGCCAAGAAATTCATGAGCCGTCTGCGTCATGGTTTACCGAAGACTCCTGTCGCCCTGTGCTCGTACCGCTTCCCCTCCTACCACCCGCAGCTTCCCTGGCGCGAGTTCCTGGAGAAATCCGACCTGAACATGCCGCAGGTCTACTGGATGCACGCTCACAACGCCGGCGAGCAGCTGGCCCGCTGCGTGCAGGAGTTCCAGGCGATGACCCCTACCCGGCCGATCCACCCGGTCGGGTCGGCCTTCCAGCAATCCGGCTGGCAATCGAGCTCGGCTGAAGTCCTGGATTTCCTCGACACGGCCAAAGATCTAAACCTGCCCTCCGCCAGTTTCTACAGCTGGGATTCCTCGCGCGCCTCCCTACCCGAGGTGTGGGACGCCATCGCCGGGTATAGCTGGGATGGGCAACCACCGGAGCAGGACATCACCGCCCGCTACATAAGCTCCCTTAACAGCCATCTCCCGGACTCGGTGATCAACCTGTATATCCCGGTTGCGGTACACGTCACCGCAGCTCGTGTGGTCCAGGGACAGACTGCCTTGCGAGTCTGGTACCAGAGCATGTTCAATTCCTTGCTGCCCAACGCCGTCTTCACCCTGACTGGCTACTCAGGCACGGCTAATTCCCGCCACTTCACCTGGACAGCCGTCTCTTCCGGGGGCAGCGTCCATGATGGGAAGGATACCTTCGGTTTGCAGAACGGCCGGATCGCCTACCACTACTCCTTCTTTTCGGTCACTCCCTGACGAAGAACGGCCCGGAGATGCCCGGGCCGTTCTTTTCTAAATTAATCCAGATAGGACTTACGCAGTTGGTAGGAGAATGGGGGTTTTTGGGCAGGCTCCGCCCGCCCAAAAACCCCCATTTTCACCCTCAAATGCGTAACTTCTACCAGACCTATTCTTCGGTTTTCGCCGGTTTGGATGGCTTGCGACGGGAGGGCTGCGGTGCGGGCTTGGCGCTGCCAGGGGTTTTTGTCGATCTAGATCCACGCCTGACAGGAGTCTTCGCAGCCGGCTTCGTCGCGCTAGAGGTTATTGCAAGGGTCGTGCTCTTACTGCCGCTTATTTTTCGGGCAGGTTTCTTTTCGGTGGAAGCTTTCACCGGGACTGAGCTCCTGCCGCGGACGGCCTTGGGCGCGGGCTCGCCATCCCCAGAGGCTTTGACGTTGGGGGGGCGGGCCGCTTCGCGCGGCACCACCAGGCTGGTTACTTCATCTTTCGACTTCAATTCGAACAGGCGCTTGCCGCGCGCCGAGCGGCCCTGCTGGGGCGCCTCGTCGAAGCGAACGGACTTCGGCGCGGCGATCATCAGGCAAAGGACTGCCCTGGAGGCCGCCTTCCCGATGGCAAATCCAGCCACGCGCACCCCGCCGGGCAGCTTCCAGGCGATCACGCCCTGGCCATTCCGCCCCTGTCGGGGGAACTGGTCGACGGTTACCCGCTTGGCGGTGGCGTCTGACGCCGCCAGGAATACCTCGCCCCGCGCCGGTATCACCTCGGCGCCAACCAGCTCTTCCTTATTTGGCAGCTTGATGCCTATCACCCCTCCCGCAACCAGTCCCATCGGGCGGATCTCTTCTTCATTGAAACGGATCGCCATACCGCTGGCAGACACGAGCAACACATCGGCCTCGCCGTCGGTCATGTGGACCCATCCCAGCCTGTCCCCCTGGTTCACTCTCACCAGGGTAAAGGTCTGGGCTGAAGGGCCAGGTAGATCTGAGAGCAGGGACTTCTTGACCATCCCCTGGCGGGTAAACGTGACCAGGAACCAGTCCCCCGCCCGGTCATCCTTTCCAGGCAGGGTGAAGACTGCCGCCAGATCGTGCCTGTCAGTCAGCGCAGACACCCGCTGGAAAGGCACGCCCTCTGATGGCTTCGCCATTTCGGGTAAGGTGTGCACCGGGATCGCGGCAGTCTCCCCGTTCGTTGCCGCCAGGTAGACCGTATCCCGGGAGTTCGCCAATACCAGGTTGGTAGCTGCCTCCCCCCCGCTCAGCCGCGGCAGCTTCTCGTCGGCGGTGCGGGAGACCAGGCCTGTTGGGCTGACCATCACCCACACGGCATGTTCCGGGACAAGGTCGGTGGTAGTCAGTTTGGTGGCGCGCGTTTCGCCCTTACCCAGTTGGACGATGCGGGTGCGGCGTGGCTCGCCATAAACCTGTTTGATCGCCAGGAGTTCACCGCTGGCTACCTGGCGCATTTTTCTTTGTGATCGCAGCAGGGTTTCCAGCTCCTTGATCTGGGCAACCACCTCGCGGTACTCATCCTCGATCTTCTTGCGCTCCAGGCTGGCCAGCCGGCGTAGCGGCATATCCAGGATCGCCTGAGCCTGGCTTTCAGTAAGCTTGAAGCGCTTGATCAACCGCAGGCGCGCCGAATCGGCGTCCGGAGAACGGCGGATCATGGCGATCACCTCGTCCAGGTTCTTCAGCGCGATGCGCAGTCCTTCCAGGATGTGGGCGCGCTGGCGGGCCCGCTCCAGGTCGTACTCGCTCCGCCGCCGGATAACGGTCAGGCGGTGCTCGACGTATACCCGCAAGGCCTGTTTCAAACCGAGCATCCGTGGCTCACCCTCCACCAGGGCCAGCAAGATGATACTGAAGGTGCTGCGCATCTGGGTGCTTTTGTACAGGTCGCGCAGCACGGCGTCCGGATCGGCGGCTTTGTTGAGCTCGATCACGATGCGCATGCCCTGGCGGTCCGATTCATCCCGCAGGTCGGCGATGCCCTCGATCCTTTCCTCGCGCGCCAGGCTGGCAATGCGTTCGATCAGCGAGGACTTGTTGGTCATATAAGGCAACTCGGTCACGATGATGCGGTTGCGCCCGCGCGTCATTTCCTCCAGGTGCGCTCGCGCCTGTACCGTGATCGCGCCGCGCCCGGTGGCGTACGCGCCCGCCAGGTTATCAACCTCCGCATCCTGGATGATCACTCCGCCGGTCGGAAAGTCCGGGCCCTTGACATAACGCATCAGGTCCTCGACCGAGATGTCCTCCAGTTTCTCCCAATTTTCCAGCAGGTAAACCAGCGCGTCGATGACTTCGTTCAGGTTGTGCGGCGGGATGCTGGTCGCCATACCGACCGCGATCCCGGTGGTCCCGTTCACCAGCAGGTTGGGGAACGCGCACGGCAGCACCTTCGGTTCGGTCAGCGTGCCGTCGAAGTTCTCGGCGAAGTCGACCGTGTTCTTTTGGATGTCCGCCAGCACGTGGGTGGCGATGGAGGCCAGGCGGGCTTCGGTATAGCGCATGGCTGCGGGCGGGTCCCCGTCCACGCTGCCGAAATTGCCCTGCCCATCGACCAGCATGGCGCGCATCGAGAAATCCTGAGCCATGCGCGCCATGGCCTCGTAGACCGCCATATCCCCATGCGGGTGGTACTTCCCCAACACCTCTCCCACGATGCGCGCCGATTTCTTATAAGGCGAATCCGGGCGCAGACCCATATCATGCATGGCGTACAGGATGCGCCGGTGGACTGGCTTGAGCCCATCGCGCGCGTCCGGCAAGGCGCGCGCCACGATCACGCTCATGGCGTAATCCAGGTAAGCCTGCTGCATCTCTTGATCGATATCGATCTTCCGAACCAGCCCAATCTCCATGTGCAACTCCCGCGTCCGGTTCCTAATCGAACCGGTATGATCTCCAGGCGGATAAATCGCCACAATCCGTTAAGTTTTAGAAAATTTGTGCTGGAATGAATGTTAAAGGGTAACAGGGGAATTGTCAACCTGCTACAAAAAAGCCCCCTCTTCCGAAGGGGGCAAAAGACGTTCGTCTTCCTGTGGGCGGTATAGGACTCGAACCTACGACCTTTGCGATGTCAACGCAACGCTCTAACCAACTGAGCTAACCGCCCGAGCGAGGCGAATTATACCCATTCACATGTAATAAGGCAAGCTCAACCCCTCCCGGCGAGTTTTTCTGCCTATCCGGTCAGGAAGCCGGTCACCGCCGCGGCGACTTCTCCCGGTTTCTCCAGCATGACCATGTGGCCCGCCCCCGGGACGACCACCAGGCGGGCATTGGGCAGCTGGCTCGCCAGGAAGCGGGCATGCTTCAAAGGGGTCAGGCGGTCTACCTCGCCGCAGATCACCAGGGCTGGCTGGCCGACCCGTTCCAGCCGGTCCATGACGTCGAAGCCGTCGCACGCCAGGAAGTCCCCGGATAGCACTTGCGGGGGGATCTCAGCCATGCGCTGGCGGGCCAGGCGCACCATGTTTTCCGGCGCTTGCTCCGCATAAGACCAGTCCGTCACCTGGGAAACTACGGAGAGGAAGGACGCAGGCTCCCCACTTCCCTGTAACAATTCTGGATGGACGTGCATCCTTGCTCCGGCGCCGATCAGGATCAGCGCGGTGACTTGATCGGGGTGCTCCAGTGCCAGCCAAAGGGCGATCGCGCTGCCCATCGAGTGACCGGCGATCACCACTTTGGTCAAGCCGGCCAGGCCAAGCCACTCACAGACGATCCGGCCATACTCAGGGATGGACGCCAGGCCCTTCCCACCGGATTTGCCATGGCCGGGGAGGTCGAGGGCATAGACCGTATAGCCGGGCAGGCGGCGCAGCTGGGCGGGCCAGGAAAGATGATTTCCCCCGGCGCCGTGGATCAACACGACGGGAGGATCCTTCGCCCGATCGCCCGCGTGTGCGGAATAATAAAGCTCGAGCGCGAATGGCAAGGAATTTGGCTTCCTATTCTTCCTGCCTGGCAAGCCGGTAAAGCGCGCTCGCCAGCCCGAGAAGAAATCCGCTGGCAGCAAAGTACTGCGTGCGAAAAAAAACCTCCTGGATTTGGGCCACCGTGTAGTCCGGCTGCGGGTGGGCGTGCAGACCGCTCTTGATACTCATCAGGGAGAAGGCTGCCGGCGAGACGAGCAGGCCAGCCAGCGCGCCAGCTGCGATGCTGCGCAGGACCAGGCGGTTCGGTGTGGCCTCCGCTTCCGCCAGCAGGCGCATGGCTGCCCAGCCGCACAGGCCAGCTGCCAGCAGGATGGGGATTATCTCGCTGCTCTCTTCGAACGGCAGCCATACCAGGATCGCCGCGCCCAGCCCCAATCCCAGCCTTCGCCACCAGAAAGAGTCTCCGCTTGGCCTTTGAACGTTCACGATCTCTCAGCCAGGTGACCGTCCGGTTCGCTTCCCAGCGGGATCGTGATCCTCAGGCAGCTGCCATGGCCTCCACTGGAACTGGCCTCGTATACCCCTTCCAATAAATCGACCTGCTCCCGGATGGCGTCCATCCACGTTTCAGCCGGATCGGCAGTGGATCCTCCTGTCGCACTAACCGCCAATCCATCGTCTTCGATTTCCAATAAGGCGCGACCCTGGCTGTCGCTCTGCAAGCGCACCCAAATATTTTCCAGCTCCTCTTTCCTGCAGGTTGCCCGCAGCGCCTGGTCGACCAGGTCGAAAATGGCCGTCTGCTTGCCCATTTCGAGCCTAGTCACGATCTCAGGTTCGACCTGAACCACGACCCGCTGACCGTGCGCCTGGCTGAACTTGTCCCCAAGCGCCTGGAGCGCCGGGGCCAGTCCCTGAGATTCGAGCACTTGCGGGTTTAGCTGGAATAGGACATGGCGGAGCTCGCTGGTCGCCTGGCGCGCGATCGACTCGATCTTCGCCAGCTCTGCGACTACGTGCTGAGATTCGCGGGCGGCCAATCGCCGGGCGATATTCACCCGCATCGCCAGGGCTGCCACCGATTGGGTCGGGCCGTCATGCAGTTCCCGGGCCAGCTGCTTACGGTTCATGTCCTGCAGATCCAGGATGCGCTCGACCTGCAGCTGGTATTCGCGTAACCGCCTTGCATTGGAGAGCGCGGTCGAGGTCTGCCTGGCGAGGAGATCTAGGATCTGGCGACGGTCGGCAGAGAAATACCCGGGATCGGGGTGCCCGTAAAGCAAGACACCGTCCGGAATGGATTTCCCGAGGGGTATGCAGTAAATTTCCCCGGCAGAGCGGATCGACGCCAATCTGCTCAAGTCGGGATCGCGCTCGGCCCCCCGGGAGATGCTTGGTTTCCCCTCCTGGATCACCTGCCCGATCAGGCCCTCGGCCCCGGTTAAATCGACCGCACAGTCCTCGGGTGAAAACCCGCGCATCGCGCTTATCCTGAGCTCGCGTGGTCGGTCAGGATCTTCACGAAAAAGGAGGGCCGCTCGTATCAGCAGTTCTGGCCGTTCACCGCGGCTGGATAACACTGCTGCGCTCACCTCCAGGGCAATTTCAAGCACCCGCTGAGGGTCTAATGTCTCGTTGAGCGCAGCGATAGCCTGGTAGAGGGCTTGCCAGCGCCGGTTCTGCTCTGCTAGTTGTAGTTTGGAGGGATGCATGCACCGATCATACTCGAAAACCGGTAGGCTGAAGATTTACAAAAGGGTTTGGAGATACGGAACAGCGGCGTGGACCGCCCGCGCCCGGTGGCTGAGGCGATTCTTCTCGTCCATGCTGAGTTCTGCGATGGTCTGGCCTATTTCTGGAAGGAAAAAGATCGGGTCGTACCCGAAGCCATTTTTGCCCCGTTCTTCAGGAATGATCTCCCCCAGGCATATCCCTTCGAAGAAGCGCATCCCCTCCCCTGGCAGGGCGATGGCAACCGTGCTGCGGAAACGCGCTTTCCAGGGGCGGGGATAGTCCTGCAGCCGGTGGAGCAGGTAAGCCCGGCGGTCGGCGTCGGTGGGGGCTGGCTGCGGGGCGTAGCGGGCCGAGCGGAGTCCCGGGGCGCCTCCCAACGCCTGCACTTCTAACCCGGAGTCATCCGCCAGGGTCAGCAGCCCGGAGGCGTCGGCGTAGGCGCGCGCTTTGAGCGCTGCGTTTTCTGCGTAGGAAGCCCCGTCTTCCTGCACGTCGAGTGTAATTCCGATCATAGCCGGGGTGAGCAGATCGACTTTTCCCAGATCCGCCAATAAGGCCTGCATCTCGCGCAACTTTCCTGGATTACCGGTTGCCAGCAGCAAACGCGCCATCTTCTCCTCCGATCCGGTCACAGCAGTGTGGCCGGATCTGGCCTTGCTGGACGCCCTGATAATATGTCAATTCCGGTCTTTATCTGTATATTATGTCAAACAATATCTTCTACTTGATTACGGGGTTCTATGTATGTTATAATGCAAGCGATTTGAGTGTTTAGCCAATCTTTTTCGGAATAATTGCACATGAACCCCACTCGCCAGGCTCTTCGGCTAAACGTTGGGTTTCTCCTCAACCAACCAGTCGGCTCCAGCCGGGAATTCTCTTTCGACCTCCCCACAGTCTTCCTGGAACCCGATCTGGCGCTTAACGATATCCTCGGTACCACTCGCCTGACCCGTACAGCCCAAGGCATTCTCCTTCAAGTCAGGATGCAGGCATCCTTGCCAGCTGAGTGTGCACGCTGCTTGACACCGATCGATCATACCCTCGAGACAGAATTTACCGAGTTATACGCTTTCACGACTCGTTCCGTCAGCGAATCAGGCCTGATTCTACCCGAAGAAGGCATTATCGACCTGGCCCCGATTCTGCGCGAGTATATGTTCCTCGAAGTGCCGATCAATCCTCTCTGCAGGGAAGATTGTGCCGGTCTCTGTCCAGTGTGCGGAGAAAGCCTGACTGAAAACCCGCATAGTCATGCAAAGGATACTACCGATCCCAGACTCGACCAATTAAAGTCGTTGCTGTATAAGGAAAAAGGCCTAGAAGAATAGCCAGCGTTTTAATTTGATTCGAAGGTTTCCGTTGCCTTACGGTTGGTCCGGAGACCCTGACGAACTTATTCCGTCCTACCCACCCCGGCCATACCATCCCCAGGAGGGCCCTGCATGGTCTATTCGAGCCAAACACGTCCGGTCGGTGAAGCGGTGAACCTGTTGCGCCGCAGGGCCGAATCACAAGGGTTCTTGACTTCTGAAGACATTGCCGAAGTCTACCCAGGGGAGGACCGTGATCAGCTGGAAACTGTCATGCAGGCCCTGCGCAAGTTGGGGGTTGAGATCCTGGCGGATGATTTGGATCGAGAGGCCGATCCCGAATTCGAGAGCGAGACAGACCAATTCGCGGGACACCGCTCTCCCTTGCCCTGCCCCGACCCGGCTGCCGCCGAGGATATTCTCTCCCTTTACTTCCGGGAGATGTCCTCTTTCCCCCTGCTTTCTCTCGAAGAGGAAAAATCGATCGCCCAGCGCATCGAACGCGGCCGGGAGGCTGCCATCCACCTGATCCAGCTCAAGAGATCCGATTCCTCCCGACGCTCGGAATTGGAGCGCCTGATCCAGGATGGCAGGCAGGCCCGTGAGCACCTGATCAAGTCGAATACCCGCCTGGTCGTCAGCGTGGCGAAGCGTTACGTCGGGCAGGGTGTTCCCTTCCTGGATTTGATCCAGGAGGGAAACCTGGGACTGATGAAGGCGGTAGAGAAGTTCGAACCACAGCGGGGATTCCGGTTTTCGACTTACGCCACCTGGTGGATCCGCCAGGCGATCACCCGCGCCGTCGCCGACCATGGGCGCACCATCCGCATCCCGGTCCACATGACCGACCGCATCCGCGTGATGTACCGCGCCGCCAACGATCTGGAACAGGCGCTCGGCCGCCCACCTACCACCGGGGAGCTTGCCGAGCAGGTCGGCGTGGAGCAGGGCAAGGTGCGCTGGATGATGAAAATCTCCTGGACACCCCTTTCCCTGGAGAGCCCCGTCGGCGATGACGAAGAATCCGAGTTGGGCATGTTCGTAGAAGACGAGACTACACCTTCGCCTGCACAGTACGTTTATCATGAAATGCTGCAGGAGCGGGTGAGCGAAGTGCTCTCCACCCTTTCGCCACGCGAAGCCCGTGTGCTTAAACTGCGCTTCGGTTTGGGTGAGGACCGCCCCTATACCCTTGAAGAGGTTGGCAGGAAGTTTGGCCTAACCCGTGAGCGCATCCGCCAGATAGAAGGCAAGGCCTTGCGCCGCTTACGCCATCCCCGCCGCTCTCGCCGGCTGCGTGAATACCTGTAGGCAACCGGGGACGGTTTACCTTGACAAATCTCGGGGGCGCGTATAAACTCACCTGCACTGTGAGGAGACTTCTCGTCGTGGACCTAGTATTTCCCCTTGTTGTGCAAATGTCTCCCATGCTCAAAATGGGCATGCAAACGCGCCGCCAGGTTCGGACATTCGCCAGGGAGAAGGGGCTTTAACCCTTCATTGCCTCTTTAGGATATTCTCGGGCTGTCCGGACCTGGACAGCCCTTTTCTTTGAAATAATGAGACAAATTGGAAAAACTGGGATTCATCTCCATTTTCAGGAGATAATCATCCTATCGCCACAATCTTCATCCTCTTTTCTGGAGACAGACCATGACCGAAAACATCCTGGTATCCGTCGCCTGGCCTTATGCGAATTCCGCCATCCACGTGGGCAATATCACCGGCTCGTACCTGCCAGCCGATATCTTCGCCCGCTACCAGCGGCTGAAAGGCAACCGGGTGCTGGTGGTCTCCGGATCGGACGCTCACGGCACCCCGGTCACCGTGCGCGCCGATGCGGAAGAACTCACCCCGCTCCAGGTTTACCAGAAATACCATGCCGGCTTCCTGGAGCTCTTCCAAAAGCTGGGCCTGACCTATGACCTTTTCACCAGCACGCACACGGAAAACCACTTCAAGGTCTCCCAATCGATCTTCCTGGCGCTGGAGAAGAACGGCTGCCTGTATACGGAACGGCAGCTTCAATGGTACTCGCCGGCCCAGTCCCGCTTCCTGCCGGACCGCTACATCGAGGGCACCTGCTACATTTGCGGCTACACCAACGCCCGCGGCGACCAGTGCGACCAGTGCGGCAGCCTGCTGGACGCCACCCTGCTGATCGAGCCGCGTTCCAAGATCGACGGATCGAAGCCCGAGCTGCGCGAGACCGAGCATTTCTTCCTCGATTTCGGCCGGCTGCAGCCCGCCATCCTCGACTTCCTGCGCCAGCGGGAGAGCTACTGGCGGCCGAACGTGCTGCGCCAATCCCTCGGCCAGATCCAGGCGGAGGACCTGCACGGCCGCGCCATCACCCGCGACCTGGATTGGGGCATCCCGGTGCCGGTCGAGGGCTGGCAGGGCAAATGCCTGTACGTCTGGTTCGAGGCGGTGATCGGTTATCTCTCCGCTTCAGTAGAATGGGCTCAGATTCACGGATCTCCCGAGGCCTGGCACGACTGGTGGTACGACCAGGGGGCGCGCAGCTACTACTTCATCGGCAAGGATAATATCCCCTTCCATGCCATCTTCTGGCCGGGCGAGCTGATCGGAGCCGGTGAGTGGTTTGCCCACCTCTTCGAAGGTCTGGACGGGCCTCGCCTGGTCCTGCCTTACGACGTGCCCGCCAACGAGTTTATGAACCTGGAGGGCCAGAAGATCTCGGGCAGCCGCAACTGGGCGGTCTGGGGACTGGATTT
>DATDRQ010000104.1:0-5745 GCA_035291645.1 Anaerolineales bacterium | reverse complement strand
ATAATGGTTTAGATGCTCGACTACAAGGTGATTAAACGCAGGCGCCAGATTGGGCTCTGGCAGGCGGACCTGCTGATAGATGAGTTTCTCTTGTGAAGCCGCGGTAAATTCCGCCTGGTTAATCGCCCCCTGATCGAGCATTCGCTTCAGGATGCGATCCTTTTCTTCGTTCACAGCCTGTGGAGCAACCGCCGGGTTTATCGCTGGAGCTTCGGCTATGGCGGTAAGTGCTGCCGATTCAGCCAGACTTAATTGATAGGCGGGCTTTCCGAAGTAGACGCGCGCGGCCGCATCCACACCGTACGCAAGATTGCCGTAATCCGCGCTGTTCAGGTACCACTCGATCACCTTTTCCCTGCCATATCGGGCGGTAATTTGGGCGGCGAGCAGGCGTTCACGCAACGACCGCGTAGGGGAAGAAGGCTCTTTCCAAAGGAGAAGTTCGGCGACCAGGCGCTGGGCGATGGTTGGTTTGGTTTCCTTAAGTAAACCGTTGAGCGAGAATCCGGGGTGACTCCAAAAATCGGGATCGGCTGACGCTACTGTTGCGTCGATCAGTGCCTGGGGCAGATGCCGGCTCTGGTATGGATCGCTGGGCAGGTAAATGCGGTTTGCAGCTGCGGGATTTTCGAGGGATAGAAGAAGGTGTTTTCCGGTACGATCGTAGAGCCTGGTGGGCGTCGCAAACTGAAAATTTTGGGGTTCTACCAATGCCGGGATCTGTTCTGGGTTCGGTAGCAGGGCAAGCACACTGGCATCACCGATTGCCAAAGCGATTCCGGCGAGAGACGCGAGGACAGTAAGGAAGGCCAGGCAGCCAACCGAAAGCCGGCCTACTCGCCGGGCAGGATTATTCTCCTCCTGCGTCAGCCGTCTTTGCCGGATCTGGACGAGGTGCGGGACGCCTAGCATTCGTTCTATTTTACTTCGATCTCAACCTGCCTGGGTGTGGCTAACGGGTCTGGTAGGGGGGTGAATACACAAACGGCCCGGCTGATGTGCTCAACGGACCGTTAGTCAGAGTTGCTGAAAGGCTTGGAACCAGGCTATCAGGCTTCCTTGTTACTTGTATATTCACGGGCATTGGCGAGCATCTCTCGGGCGGACTGAAGTGTGCCGTCGCTGGTCTCGCCGAGCATCATCGCCAGCTCCGGTACCCGATCTTCTGGAAGTAAATCTTTCACCTGGGTGTGGGTGCGACCATCCTCGACCTGCTTTTGAACCTGATAGTGCTGCTCGCCGAATGCGGCCAATTGGGGCAAGTGAGTTACGCACAACACCTGGTGGTGGCGCGCCAGGCGCCATAACTTATAACCCACGATCGTCCCGACTCGCCCGCCGATTCCCTGGTCGATCTCGTCGAAGATCAGGGTTGGGACGTGATCTGCGCGCGCCAGGACATTCTTCAAGGCCAGCATCAAGCGGGAAGTCTCACCCCCGGAGGCGATCTTGACCAGCGGCTTGAGTCCTTCGCCGGGATTGGGGGCGATTAAGAACTCCACTCGCTCCAACCCGGTGGAATCGAAAACTACCCGCCGCCCGTCTTCCAGCGGTGCGCCGTCCAGGCTTTCCTGCTGCACGAAGTCTACGTCGAACTGAGCTCCGGACATGTTCAGATCGGTGAGTTCACCTTCGATCTCCCGTTTGAGCTTTCCCGCCGCGCTGTGACGGGTTTTCGAGAGGGCCTGGCCGCGCCTTCCGAGTTCGATCAGCAGGTCCTTCTCTTGAAGCTCGAGATCGGCGATCCGCTCACCCGCCCGGGTGATAGTCTCCAGCTGTTGGCGCGCCTTCTCGCCGAACTCACGGATCGCTTCGATCGAATCTCCATACTTGCGCTTCAGATTGTGGATCAATCCTAAACGCTCCTCGACCTGGTCGAGACGTTTCGGGTTGTATTCGATTCCTTCGAGATAAGCCCGTAGCTCCACGGAAATATCGGTGAGGCTGGTGAGGATTCCCTGGGCATTATCCGACAGACTGGCCTGGGACGGATCGATGCGTGCCAGGCTGGAGAGAGCACCCACCACCCGACCGAGCAACTCGCTCACGGAAGGAGTTTCGGGGTCCTCATCTTCGAGGATCGTCAGGCTTTGTTGTGCGAGAGAGGCGAGGTTCTCTGCATTCGCCAGGCGGGTGCGTTCTGACTTTAGCTCCTCTTCTTCTCCAAGCTGGAGCCGGGCAGATTCGATTTCATTGATTTGGAAGTTGAGCAGATCGATCCGGCGAGCTGCCTCGCTCTCCAGTAAACGCAGTTCTTTGAGCTCGTGCCGAACTGTATTCCACTGTTGGTAGCAGGCGCGGTAAGCCTCGAACAGGTCGTCGCAGCCTGCATACCGGTCGAGCAGGCCGAGGTGCTCCCGCACGCGCAACAAGGAGAGATGTTCGGATTGGCCGTGCACATCCAAGAGATATTCGCCCAGCTCCCGAACCAGCCCCAGGTTGGCAGCTCGACCATTGATGCGCGCTATGCTGCGCCCCCCGGAACGGATTTCCCGGTTTAGGGTGAGGTACTCAGGATCTTCGGACAGTTCTTCTTTTTCCAGGAGCGCTTGGATTTCTTGACCAATTTCTTGCGAGATCCGGAAGGTGGCTTCGATGCTGGCTCGATCGGCTCCCACGCGGATCATCGTTTGATCGGCCTTGCCTCCCAGGAGGGTCTCCACTGCATCGATAATGATCGATTTTCCTGCTCCCGTTTCGCCGGTAAAGGTGATCAAGCCCGGCTTGAACTGGAGCTCAAGCCGGTCGATGATGGCAAAGTTTTCTATTCGCAATTCGACGAGCATTCTACTCAACTTTCAAGCCTGGTTCACATCCGGATGCCGCGCAGGCGATAGTAGACTGTGGATGTCACCAGGAAAGCGTAAGCGCCTTGCCAGATAAGGGGGAAGAGGACCAGGAAACCAGAGGATAGATTTAATAAGAGCGGGATCAGACTTCCGACCGCCGCTGCGATTGCAGCTGACAGGAAAAGCACCTTCGAGCGGCGCCGGCGGATGGCTGCCCGGACCGCTTCGGCGATGATCATTCCCGCGATGGGGGCGACGAAGATGGTGAAAAAACCGATAAAGGCGGTAATCCGGCTCCCGATGAAAGCGAGAACCACTGCGATCCCAACGGCAAGAATATAATCGTACCACTCCGCAGTTTCAAAAGTTTTTTGCTGGCTGCGCACGCAGTCTTTACACCGGTAACCCGTTGGGGTGAGCACCGCACACTTCGTGCAGATCGGCTTTTCGCAGCGGTTACAGCGTAAATTGGTTTCTACCTGAGGATGGTTGGCACAATAGAGAGTCGAAGGTTCAGATGTCATCGTTGATTTCCAATGGATGGGTTGTGACTCATGTGGGGAGTCAGGTTACGATAGAAATATCCCGGGTCTTGAAAGCGGACAAACATCAACGTGTGATTGCTGGCGAACACGTTCACACAATCTCCATCCGCGAGGTCGACTGGTGGCTGCCCATCCACGCTAAGTACGGCCTGGTGAGAGGTATGCACGGTGATGCTTAGCGAGGAGCCCTCGGCGAGCACGATAGCCCGGTCGATCGAGAGGTGCGGAGCGATGGGGACGAGCAGGATGGTACGCAGTTCGGGTGGCAGGATCGGGCCTCCAACTGCCAGGGCGTAAGCTGTGGAGCCGGTGGGGGTCGAAGCGATCAAGCCATCGGCGACGTAGGTCGCCAGGAAGCGGTTGTCCACGCTGGTCTCGAGATGCACCGGGCGTACGTAGCTCCCCCGGCTCACCACAACCTCGTTTACGACATCCCAGGAACCGAGATGTTCTCCCTGGCGCTCTTGTTCGGCGCACAGCATCATCCTATTCTCGATCCAATAGTCCCCGCTGAACAGGCGCGGGATCAGCTCCTTCCACTGATTCTCGCGAACCTCCATTAAGAAACCGAAGCGGCCCATATTAATCCCAAGGATTGGGATACCGCTCGGTCCGCACAGGTGCCCGGAGCGCAGCATCGTGCCATCCCCGCCCAGCGCGACCAGCAGGTCAAACGCCTTTGCCTCGATCCGGGTGCGGATGTCTTCATCGTTTAACAGCCCGTAAGCCACCTCAGCTCCGTGTTGCTGCAGGTATGCGGCGACACTCGAAGCTTGTTTTATGGCTTCCGGGATTTGTGGGTGGGCGACGACGGCAATCCGCCGGAACCGGCCAGTCTGCTGCATATCGCGGCAATTATAAACCAGTTTACCGGCCTGCCAGCCTGCAAGCCATCCTCAGCGTATAGCCTGGTCGCAGATCGAGCGGTAGCCGCATCGCGCGCAGCGGGCTGCCGAGTCGTGCGATCGATCCAGCTCCTGGCGGCGCTCCTGGGCGTGCATGTCGCCGATCAGCTCGATCACCGCAGCCTCCAATTCAGGGGTGAAATCGACAGCCATTGTGCGGTTCGGATAGTGGAGGATGCCATAGGGAGGGCGTTTTCCGAAAATCCGCTCGACCAGCAGGCAGTATGCAGCCAGTTGAAAGATATGACCATCCGGCGCAGCCTGTTTGACGCGCCTTGATTTAACTTCGACTGGGATGATCTGGTCTTTTTGATAGACCAGGTAATCCGGTTTGCCGGTCAAGCCAAATTGTGCATCGTATAAGGGCTTCTCCAGCGGTCCCCACCGGTTGGTATCCGTGTAGATCACCCGCCCGGCAGGCAGTCCGGCAGCTTTTCGCTGGCGAGCGGATAACCAAAGAAGACCTGAGGCCAATAAAATAATTAAAACGATGAGATATAACATTAAGGCTGGCTACCTGTAAAAATCCATGATGGTTTCCATCGATCTTCGCAGTACCGATATTTTTCGGGGACTTGGGGGAGGTCTTTATTACCCCTTTAGAGTCGATTCAGAGTAGCTGCTGCGTGCCGAAGATCGCCAGAAGGACCAAGGCGAGCAGGAGCAAGGCGTATGCCAGGATGCGCACGCAACCGCTGATCAGGATCGTTCGGCTGTGGCGATAATGCAGTTCAGTGCCTCCGGCCAGCTCTTCCTGGTTTCCTGGGGTATAGCCCTGCAGCTGGTACCACCAGGCGCGCTGGCAGTACAGGTAGGTGCCTATTTCTGAGGCTCTCAGGGTTCTCATTGATCCAGGCGCGACTCCAGGCGCCGCATGGTATGCTCCAGATGTTCCTGGCGCAGGCTGATAGTTAAATCTCCCCGGGTCCGTTCGGTGATGCTGCGGACGAGATCGGTTTGGCGCCGCAATCCCCCGGTGATCGCATCCGGATAATCCATGGTAATGAGAATGGCGTAAATATCCTCCATCAGTCCCAGAAGGCGTTCTGCCTCCTGGGAGTACCCGTGGCGTAAGATGTCCAGGCAGCGGCGGCGTAGTTCCCCGGTCGATTCGGCCAGACCGTTCAAGTAAGTTGCGTTCTCCAGCTCCAGCTCTTGTGGGGTGGGAAGCGCTTCGTTCCCGACCAGCGCGCTGACGATGGAAGCTTCCGCAAACTCTTTGAGCGCGTCCTGTGTGTATCCGGCAAAGTACAGGTCAGGCAGTCCTGCCAGGTCCACGCGTAATTCCCGCACGATCGTTCTGGCTTGTTCTAGATTTTGAAGAGCCAGGTCGCGTTCGTCGCGGTGAACGGCGCGGATCGCATTGGCACAGTGACGGGTGAGGGTGCGGGCCTGTGACAGGGTGTGGTCGCGGGTCTTCGTGCGGGTCTCGAAGTCGTCGTGGATCTGTTCAGCGATACTATCTAAGCCTTGCATTTTAGCCTACTTCTCTGGAGGTTCATCGGA
>DATDRQ010000103.1:0-5036 GCA_035291645.1 Anaerolineales bacterium | reverse complement strand
GCCGGCGGCTGGTGGAGGTTTCTACTTTCCGCCCCGTTCCGGGCGGAGCGCCCGCCAACGCGGCTGTAGCCGCGGCCCGGCTGGGCGCGCAGAGCGGTTTCATCGGCAAGGTCGGCGAGGATTTATTCGGGCACATGCTTGCAGAGGTCCTGAAAGGCGAGGGGGTCGACACGCGCGCCGTGCGTTTCGACCCGCAGGCCCGCACCACGTTGGTCTTCATCGCCAAGCCGGACGAGAACACCAACGAATACATTTTTTACCGCAACCCCGGCGCCGACCTGCTCCTGTCAGTCGAAGATCTAGATCGGGATTTGCTGCAATCCACGAAGTGCCTGCACTTCGGTTCGCTCAGCCTGACCGGCGAGCCGATCCGGGGCGCAAGCCGGGAAGCGGTGCGCCTGGCTAAGTCCGGCGGCGCCCTGGTCTCCTTCGACGTGAATTACCGTCCCAGCCTGTGGCCCGGCGGGGAGGAAGCCGTCCGGCAGGTCGAAGCAATCCTGCCGGAGGTCGACCTGGTCAAATTGAACGAGACTGAGCTGGTCCTGCTAACCGGGAGCGAGGAGTTGGAGGCCGGGGCGCGTTCGCTGATGGACCACGGGCCGTCCCTGTGCGTGATCACTCTCGGGTCGAAGGGCAGCTACTTCCAATCGAGAACGGGAGGTAGGTTCGTGCCACCATTCCAGGTAAAGACGGTCGATTCCACTGGCTGCGGGGACGCCTTCATCGCCGGGCTGCTCATCCAACTGGTGCGCAGCGGAGCGCAGCTGGATAAGCTTTCGCCTTCTGACCTGGAAAGCGCCCTGCGCTACGCCAACGCTGTGGGCGCCCTGACCGCCCAGACCCTGGGCGTGATCCCGGCCCTGCCGACCGCCGCCCAGGTGGGCGATTTCCTGCAGCGACAGCAATTCTGAGAACGACTTATGGTAGATACACGACAGACAATCGATATTCCTAACCTGGCCGAAAAAGCACGCCAGCTGCGCCTGGACATCCTGGACATGACCACCCAGGCCGGCTCGGGGCATCCCTCCAGCAGCTTCTCGGCGGTCGAGATCCTGGTGGCGCTGTTCTTCGGCGGCATCCTGCGCCACCGGCCCGGCGACCCGTGGTGGCCGGGGCGCGATCGCTTCATCATGAGCAAAGGACACGCCGCCCCGCTGCTGTACGCCGTGCTCGCCGCGGCCGGATACTTCCCGCGCCAGGAGCTGTGGCGCCTGCGCCAGATCGACAGCCCCGTCCAGGGACACCCCATCCAGGGTCTGCTGCCGGGCGTGGAAGCCACCACCGGCTCACTGGGGCAGGGCCTCTCAGTCGGGCTGGGGCACGTGCTGGGCGGGAGGCTGAACAAGCTCGACTACCGGGTTTACGTCCTGATCGGCGACGGCGAGTGCCAGGCCGGGCAGGTCTGGGAAGCCGCCATGGCCGCCGCCCATTTCAAAGCCGACCGCCTGACCGCCATCCTGGACTACAACAAGTACCAGGAGACCGGCCCGATCAGCCGGGAGATGGGCCTGGAGCCGCTGGCGGAGAAGTGGCGCAGCTTCGGCTGGCAGGTGAGCCAGGCGGACGGGCACGACATCCCCGCCCTGATCTCAGCCCTGAGGTCCTTCCCCCAGGAAACCGGGCGGCCTTCGATCTTGATCGCCCACACGGTCAAGGGCAAAGGCGTCTCGTTCGTGGAGGCCGACTTCACCTTCCACGGGCGGGCGCTGAAGCCCGAGCAGGCTGCCCTGGCCCGAGAGGAGATCCTGTATGGTACCCGGTGAAAAGGCCGGGCTGAGGCCCGGCAAACCCATGCGCGACGTCTTCGGCGAGGCTCTGCTGGCGGTCTGCCGGGAGAACCCGCGCGTGGTCGTGCTGGATGGCGACCTGGGCAACTCGACCAAGGCCGAGACGGTGCGGATGGCCTTCCCCGAGCGCTTCTTCAACCTGGGCATCGCCGAGAGCAACCTGGTGGGGGTGGGCGCCGGGCTGGCGGCCTGCGGCTTCATCCCCTGGATCACCAGCTTCTCGTCCTTCCTGCTGTGCAACGCCTACGACCAGATCCGCCTGGCGGTCGCCATATCGAACCTGAACGCCAAGATCCTGGGCAGCCACGGCGGCATTACCCTGGGCCAGGACGGCCCAACCCAGATGGGGATCGAGGACCTGGCGCTGATGGGCGGCTTGCCCACGATGACCATCCTGGTCCCAAGCGACCAGGCTTCCATGCACGCGGCGGTACGGGCCGCCACCGAGCACGTCGGGCCGGTATTCCTGCGATCCAGCCGGGTAGCCATGCCGCACATCTACCCGGCAGAGAACACACCGTTCGAGATCGGCAAGGCTAACGTTATCCGCCAGGGGGACGACCTGGCGATCGTCGCCTGCGGGCTGATGGTGGGGATGGCGCTGGATGCAGCCGCCACCCTGGCCGAGCAGGGCATACAGGCGCGCGTGATCGACCTGCACACGCTGCGCCCGCTCGACCGCGAGACACTGGTCGCCGCGGCGAGCCAGACCGGGGCGGTGGTCACCGCCGAGGAACACCTGCTGCAGGGCGGCATGGGCAGCAACGTGGCACGCCTGCTCGGCGAGGCTTGCCCGGTGCCGATGCGCTTCGTCGGGCTGGCCGACGCCTACGCCGAGAGCGCCGACCCGGACGAGCTGTTGGTCAAGTACCACCTGACCGCGGCCGACATCGCCCAGGCGGCGAGGGAAGCCTTCCAGGCGAAAGTCGCGGCGCGTGACAACCGAAATCAAAAATAATGACCACGGATGCACACAGATGAACACAGATTTATAAATGCATCTGTGTTCATCTGTGTCTATCTGTGGTAAGAAAATCAAACCAAGGACGATTCTATGCTCCATGAAGAATTAGCCCGCCGGGAGGCGGACGGCAGGCCGATCCGGGTCGGGGTGAGCGGGGCCGGCTGGATCGGCAGCGGTTTCGTCGCCCAGGTGAGCCTGATGAAAGGCATGCTTGTGAGCGTGCTGGCCGACCCGGACACCGGGCTGGCCCGGCAGGCCTTCCAGGCGACAGGCTTACCCGCTGAGGCGATCGTCGAAGCCGAGGCTACCGGCCCGGCGGAGGATGCCCTGCGCGCCGGAAAACGCGTGATCACCGGCTCTTATTCATTGGCTGCACAGCTCGAATCGGTCGACGTCGTCGCCGACGTGACCCCCTCGCCGGCCAGCGGCGCCGAGACCGCCTTCGCCTGCATCCAGCACGGCAAGGACATCGTGCTGGTCAACATCGAGGCCGACGTGACCGTAGGGCACGTCCTGCACCGGCTGGCCCAGCAGGCAGGCGTGCTCTACACGGTCTCATCCGGCGACGAGCCCGGCTGCCTGATGGAACTGTGGGACTTCGTCACCGCCCTGGGCTACGAGCCGGTCGCCATCGGCAAGGGCAAGAACAACCCGCTCGACCCGCGGGCGACGCCCGAGACGGTGGCGGAATCCGCCCGCCGAGCTGGGAAAGACCCCTACACGGTGGCCTCCTACGTGGACGGCACCAAGACCATGTTCGAGATGACCTGCGCCGCCAACGCTACCGGCTGCCGCCCGATGCGGCGCGGCATGTGCGGCCCCTCCGCCGACCTGGAGACGGTCTCGCGGGTCTTCGCGCTGGAAGAGGACGGCGGCATCACCCGATTCCCCGGGGCGGTCGACTTCGTGCAGGGCAGCGCCATGGCGGGCGGGGTGTTCGTCACGGTGCGCATCGCAGACGAGCGCATCCGCGCCGACCTGGAATACCTGAAGGTCGGCCGGGGTAAATATTACACCTTCTTCCGGCCCTACCACCTGTGGTTCCTGGAGGCGCCGCTCTCGGTCGCCCGCGCAGCTCTATATCACCAGACTACCCTGGTTCCGCTGGAGCGCCCGGTGGCGGAGGTATTGACGATCGCCAAGCGCGATCTCCAGGCGGGCGAGCGACTGGACGACTTCGGCGGTTACACCTTCTATGGGGCTATCGAGCTGGCCGAGACGGCCCGCGCCTTGAACGCTTTGCCGGTCGGGCTGGCGCCGGGGGCGCAGGTGGCTCGCCCGGTGCGCGCCGGCGAGGTCGTCACCTGGGCGGACGTGCGCCTGGACGAGAGCAGCACGGTCGTGCGGCTGCGCCGCCAGCAGGAGCGGTTGTGGGCCGAAAATCCCCTCACCCCTGACCCCTCTCCCTTAAGGGAGAGGGGAATTACAGACAAGGAGTAACCTATGCGCATTGGAGTCTTCCTGGTCCTCTTCCAGGACCTGCCCTTCGAGCAGGCCTTGGATAAAGCCTGCGCCGCCGGGGTCACGGCGGTCGAGATCGGCTCGGGCGGCTACCCCGGCAGCCAGCACTGCCCGGTCGACGAGCTGCTGGCGAGCGCCGAAAAGCGCAAGGGATACCTGCAGGCGATCGAATCGCGCGGCCTGATCCTGAGCGCACTGAGCTGCCACTACGAGCCGCTGCACCCGGACCAGGCCCTCGCCCGGAAATCTGACGAGGTCTTCCGCAAGTCTGCCCGCCTGGCGGAGCAGCTGGGCGTGCCGGTGGTCAACGTGCTCTCCGGTCTGCCGGCCGGCGCCCCCGGCGACAGCATGCCCAACTGGGTGACCTGCCCCTGGCCGGACCACTTCACCCACATCCTGGATTATCAGTGGAACCAGGTCGGCATCCCCTACTGGCGCGGCGCAGCGCAGTTCGCCGAACAGCACGGCGTCAAGATCGCGGTCGAGATGCACCCCGGCATGCTGGTCTACAACGTGGAGAGCTTGCTGCGCCTGCGGGAGGCCTGCGGCCCGGCCCTGGGCTGCAACTTCGACCCCAGCCACCTGTTCTGGAACGGGGTCGACCCGGTGGCGGCGGTCCGCAAATTGGGAGACGCCATCGTGCACGTGCATGGCAAGGACGTATCCATCGACCCATACAACCTGGCGGTCAACGGCTGCAACGACGCCAAGCCCTACGCGCAGATCCCGGGGCGGGCGTGGACCTTTCGCAGCATCGGCTACGGGCACGACGCCAAGGCCTGGAAGGACATGATCAGCGCGCTGCGCCTGGTGGGCTACGA
>DATDRQ010000102.1:0-5828 GCA_035291645.1 Anaerolineales bacterium | reverse complement strand
CGTACATTTGTACGCTGTGACTGGGTGAGTTGCATCAGCGCCTTGCTCCTTGTTTCTGCATTTCTATCAAACAATTGTTCCCAACTCCAGCAAAATGCTTTGCTTATGTTATTTTAATACAAAACGAAAAAAAATGGATATTAGTTCCCACCTGAGTAGATTACAAATCGGAAAAGGAGTAGGGGCGGGGCTAAAGGATTCCTTCCAGACGTAACAGAATCCTCTTGCCCCACCCCTACTCCTCCTCACGCTGGCTTTGCCACAGCCGCCGGTCGCGCTCGTCTCCGGCGTCCAACAGGCGCAGGTCGATCTCCGGTCTGTGGCGCAAGTGGTGCGCCTTCCACAGCTTCTCCGCCACCTGCTGCGGCTGGCTGCGGATGCCCTGGCGGGCGAAGTACTCGCACACCCGCGTCACGTCACGTTCGAAGATCGGGTAAGCGCTGCGGTTCTCGCCTGGCACAATCGCCTGGGGAAAGTCGATCAGGGTGATCTCGCCCTCCCAGTACAGGATGTTGAAGGCCGACAGGTCGCCGTGGACCCGCCCGTGGGCCAGCATCAGCTCGATATTGTACAGGGCGCGCTGGTAGAGCTGCAGGGCTTCCACCGGGTCCAGCTCTACGGTATTGAGAGTCGGCGCGGCCAGCTCGTCGCCGCCGATATAGCCCATCAGGATGGCATTGTCGCCGCTGGCAAAGGGCTGGGGCACATCGCAACCGGCGGCGTGCAGCGCCTGCAGTGTCTTGTACTCGTGCCCGATCCAGGAGGTGTGCAGCAGCTCGCGCCCGTAGGCGGTGCGCTTACGCATGGCGTGCAGCATGCCGTCGTCCAGCACCACGTTGCCGTTGATGTCCAGGTCGGCGCGGCCCTCGCGGTACAGGAAGTCATTCTTCAGGCTGCGGAACTGGCGAGGGCGGTACACCTTGGCGGCCAGGTAGCTGTCCCTGACTGGGGAGCCGGGCGGCACCTGGCACTGGTACACGGAAGCTTCCTTGCCGCCTTTGACCAGGCGCAGCACGTCCGAGAACCAGCGTAGCTCATAGAAGGCGCCCAGCGAGTCCATGATCCACAGGCGCTCGTGGCGGGAGGCGTCGTAGGTGAAGGCGTAGTCGCGCTGCTCTTCGTCCTGTTCCGCCAGGCTGGCTTGGATCTGCACAGCCGCCTGGCGGGCGGCGGGATTGGCTTTCTTCTTGTTCGCCCGGCCATTTGCCGGAGGCATGTTCTTGATGCGGGGCAGGCCCGCGTATTCGTTGAGTTCGTCCTCAGAAAACATCGTCGGTTTGTCCTGTAGTGATTAACCGGTTTTTTTAAACCGATATGAATGGTATTGATCTTCTGGCAAACCTTGCGGGGAGGCCGGCCAGCTCGACCGGCGGCATATGCTCCGCCAGGAAATAAAAAAACCGCAGGCGAACGCGCGCCTGCGGCTGAGAATTCCGGTCGAGGGGTGAACGGGGTTAGCCCGTCCCTCCATCAGGAGACGCGTTCAAGCATCGCAGTTCAGCTGTCGAGATGGCTTCCATAAATTGATGCGCCTCCTTCCTTCAAAGATAGGTTATTGATTAACCGGAGATTAGTTTACCCAGGATTCGAGCAGTCGTCAAGGTTGGATCGAAAACTTGGTAATCGCCTAAAACCTGGACTCCGGAAGCCTTCTGTTCGGCGGGTTGGAAACTCGCCCTACTGCTGCAGGTATTCCTCAAACGGGATACCCTGCTCCCAGTAATAATTGAACTCGTCCTGCAAGCGCTCGATCGCCTGGGGATCATCCGAAGCCAGGCTGTATTCCGCCAGGCCGCCCTCGCCCCAGGCGCTGTAATGGAAATTCTGGCTGCCAACGAAGACCAGCTCCTGGTCGATCAGAAACGCCTTGGTGTGCATGCGCCCCCCAAAGAAACGGATTTCAACATTGTCGCTCAGCCCGCGTCGATCCAGCTCGCGCAAAAGCTCCCTGCCAGCGACCTTGTTCTCCATGCCGTTCATGTTCATCTTCTCGACCAGCACCCGCACCTTCACGCCGTTCTGTTCGACCGCCTGCACGATCGATTCCATGAAAGGCAGGTGGTTTTCGTAGGTACAGATCTGATCGTTCAGCAGATCGAGAATGCAGTAAATCTTCAGCGAGAAATTAACCTCGAAGATGTCCAGGCTGCTCTGGGCAGAGGCGATCACCTGACGGATGGCTTCATCCGCAGCATGGTAGTTGGTGTTGCGGAAAAGCGAGAAGGAATTCCCCCCCGCCGCTCCAAAGGGGGCGTATCGCAACACCTCCGGGATATGGCTAACCTGGGCAGTCCTCTCCTGGCAGGTCAGCGTCCACAGGTCCGGAATGGCAGGGTAGAAGTCCGGGCAATGGATCTGGCGACCGCCCTCCCACATATCGTCGAAAGCCTGCATGGCTTCCTGGGCAACCGGCCCATCGACGATCAACCCCAGGTCGGTCAGGTCATCGCCTTTCTGAGAAGGGTGCTGGCGCGGGTAGTGCAGGTAGCCGTAATTAAAGCCGGCCGCCATGAGCAGCTCCCCGTCGATGACGAAAAATTTGGTATGGCTGTGCGGAAAAGTCCCGTCGAAATTGGCGACTTCCAACTTCCAGCCGATCTCCGGGTTAACCATCTCCTCCACGCCCGCCTCGCGCAGGTCCGCCAGCGCATCCCAGATTTGCTCTCCCCACACAAAATTCGACAGCTCGGGGTAATTCCCCAGCAGGATGCGCACCGTCAGGCCTTTCGGATAGCGCGCCGGGTCGGCCTTGACCTGCTGGTAGAGCTGGGCGATCTCCTGCGCCAGGACGCTGCCCGGGTTCAGGTCGTCTTCGTCCGGGGCGTACTCCATGGTGGCGAAGAGCAGCTCGTACTCGACCCGGCCGGCGATCTGGGCGACCGTATCGAAACCGCCGTTCTCACTGGCCGGCAGGGGACTGAAGGCCGGTTCGGGATTGGGCATGTAGACGAATCCGGCGAAGCGGTTCTGGCAGAAGGGGATCGGATCCCCCGCCGGGCGGAATTCCGGCTGGGAGAGCGCTTCCAGGACGACCCTGCCGGCCGGGGAGAGCGTCTCCGGCGAGCAGGTGTAGACCGGCTGGGTTGCGAAGGACAGCACCGGGGCGTCCTGCCGGGCGCTCAGCCAGGCCGCGTACAGGCCTACGCCGGGCTGGCTGGCGGCGAGCGGGGAGGCCACCGTGTGCGGGCCGGCGATGATGGCCGGCTCGGACCAGCCATCTGGCAGACGGATGCTCTCGTACAGGAACAGGCCGGGGTTCTCCACGCCCGCGGTATTGATCACCCGGTCCGACCCCCACAAGACGTGCAAGGCGCCATCCCCATCCTGAGCCAGCGCCGGGCGGGCCAGGCAGGGCGGGAAGGCCAGGCTTTCCGCTTCCCCGCCCAGCGTCTGCACGACGAGCCGGGCCTGGGCATTGCACCAGGCCAGGTGGAACTGGCCCCCCTGCCCGCCGGTGACAGTCGGGTATGCCCCGGCGCCCAGATCGACCGGCTGCGACCAAAGACCGGCAGAGTAGGTCTGCGCCGCCACGCGCGTCCCACCGGCCCCGGCCGGAAGGGTATAGGCGACCACGAAGGAATCCGGTCCGCCGCCCGCCAGTTGCGGCTGGAAACCGCCCTGCGGGGCGTCCGGGCCGGGCAAACCGGCCAGGCAGCCGGATGGTTCGCCGGGCGGCGCGTCGCCTGCCAACCAGGCCGAGTAAACCAGCGCGCCACCCGCCTCCCAGGCCACCAGCAGGTTGCCGTCGCTGTCGCTGGCGATTGTAGGCCGCGCCGCCCCGGTGGGAGCAGCGCCTGGACAGGCGGGCTGCTCCGGGTCGGACAGCGTCACCGGCGCGGTGCACTCATCCAAGGCGCAGCGGCTGTAGACGACCTGCCCGCCGGCCGCGGTCTGCTCCACCCAGACCGCGTGGCCTGCACCGGACGGATCCACGACCAGGTCGGGAGAGATCGAGCCAATCCCCGGGGTCTGCGACAGGTTGCGCTGTTCTCCCGGGGTGGGAGCCGTGCCCGCCTGCGCCTCGACCTCAGCCAGGGCGATCTCCGGCGGGTTGCCCTGCGACCAGGCTGCCACGGCCGATCCAGGCTGCGGGCCGGCTGCCAGTGTATAACCGTAACCCGGGTCCTGCTCTTCGGCCGGCTCAGTAGCCAGGTCGATTGCGTCCTGCCACTGGACGCCCACGGTGAGGCTGGTCAGCTGCTCGGAGAGCGAGCCCGGGTGGATGGTCAGGAAATCGGCGATCTGGCGCAGGTTGGAGACAAGCGCCAGTACCAACAGGATCAGGGCGGCGAACCCGGCGACCCGCAGCCAGCGCGGCGCCGGCTTAGACTCCCCTTCTGGGATGGCGCGCCGCCCGGCGATCGAGGTGTAAGCCGCCCCCAACCAGGCGCCCCCCACGGCGTGCAGCAGGAAGAGCAACCCGAAGGCCAATCCCAGGCCGCCGAAGGGACGCGCCTCCCGTCTGGTAGGCAGGAAGGCCAGCCAGAGCAGGTAGCCCAGCAGGCCGCCGCCCAGGGCGAAACCGGCCGCCGAGGCCAGGATGGCACGCCAGCTTTCCCGCAAGCGGGTCGTCGATAATCCCAGGATCAACCCGGCGACCAGCCCGTAGACCAGCCCGTACAGGCCGAACAGGGCGATCGCCCCCCACGGTGCGCGGGTCGTACCGTTGTTATACAGCGCCAGCAGGGCGGCGAGCAGCAGGTACAGCAGGAAGAGCACCTGGGCAACGGCGAAGGCGATCCCGCTGCGCCACAGGTAGCGCCGGCGCAGGTAGAGCGGATCGATCCGGGCGAGCGCCCAGCCGCCGGCCGCCCCGGTGACGGCGCCACTGGCTGCCAGGCCGATCAGCACCTCGAGGATGGCTGCATATAAGCGCACCAGCGGCTGGCCCTGCGGGACCAGCGATCCGATCACATGCAGGCGCATTAGCAGGCTGAATAGCGCGGCCCCCGCTATGGCGCCCAGGCCATAGCCGAGGGCAGCGGTAAGCATGTACCTGAGATATGCGGCGCGTCGATTATTCATCTACGAAGCTGGTAATTTGTTCAAACGGATGAAGGATCTGTGGTCCGGAGACCGCGCCCACACTTACTGCAGCTGCGACCATTCCCCCTGGGCCAGAGCCTGGCGGGCGGCGACCAGGGCGCGGTATTTGGCGCTGGCTTTTTCCAAATCCTGGGACTTGAACGCCTTCAGCAGGTCCCCTTCCAGCTCGGCGATCTCCAGCCGCTTGTAGTAGTCCAGCGATTCTTTCAGGTGGGCGGCGACGATCTTGCCGGTCAGGATGGGATGGTTGTTGGTGACGTTGGTGTCGGGGAAACGCAGGCCGTGTTCGAGCTCGACCTCCAGCCCTTTGCGGAACTCGGCGGTGGAGACCAGCTGGGCTTCCCCGCCGACCTCCTGCTGGATGCGGTAGGCCTCCGATCCGTCAACCTGGCTGTCGCCCAACCCGGTCCAATCGCGCAGGGATAGCTGGCGGCAGACGCGCTGCACTTCGGCGGTGGGGATGTAATCGGGAAGTTCCATGCAAACCTCCGGAACGATGATATGGGATAGATTGAGGTGAACTTGTGATGAATTATACTACTCGAAATAATCGACTAAAGTCGTTACAACGGTCGAATCGTCTGTAGTAACGACTAAAGTCGTTACTACGATTGATCTCCCCGTAGTGACGACTTCAGTCCTTCGCTTTTTCCAGGCTAAACCAAACTGCGAAGGTAGCCAGCCCGCCGATGAACCCGGCTACCGCGTGCCCCAGGCTGATAAAAAGCGGAATGCCGATATTATCCGCGAAAGTACTCAAATTGGCCGCTTCCAGCAGCCCG
>DATDRQ010000101.1:0-3415 GCA_035291645.1 Anaerolineales bacterium | reverse complement strand
CAAAGAGAACCCGGCGCTGCCCTTTCCCTCCGCATCGTTCGACACTGTCATGACGATTGACGTCCACGAACACCTGCAGAGACCGCAGGTGGTAAACGCGGAATTGGCCCGGCTGGTGAAACCGGGTGGACGGGTGATCGTGACGACACCCAACGGCGACCGCCAGAAGCTGGCCAACCGGATTAAACTGGCGATTGGGATGCGCCCGGAGGATTACGGTCACGTTGTGATGGGATATGATGTTCCTGATCTGGATGGCCAGCTGCGCCAGGCCGGACTGAAACCTTACGCCAGCAGCAGCTACTCGCGTTTCTTCACCGAGATGCTCGAGCTGGCGATCAATTTTCTGTATGTAAAAGTGCTCTCGAAGCGCAGCCAGGCCAGGGTGGAAAAAGGCCAGATCGCGCCGCAGAACATTGACCAGGTCAAATCCGTCGAGAAGACCCTTAAACTGTATTCGCTGATCTACCCCGTGATGGCCGTCTTATCCAAGCTGGATTTCCTGGACCGTTCGAAGCGCGGATATGCCGTCATCGTGGCAGCCAGGAAGGATTAGGCCATGCGGGTCTTGATCACAGGCGCCGGAGGTTTCATCGGCAGCCACCTGGTCGAACAGCAGCTGCGGCAAGGGCGCCAGGTGACCGCGCTCGACTTGCACGTAGACGCATTGGAACATCTGTCCACCCACCCGGACCTCACCATTCTCAAAGGAGATTTCGCCGACCGGGCGCTGACCGATGCACACCTAAAAGGCCAGGACGTCTGTTTTCACCTGGCGAGCGCCCACCTGGAGACAGACGTAGACGAGCAGTACTTCTTTAAAGTAAACGTCCAGGAGGCGCGCGATTTCGTCCAACGCTGCTGCGAGGCCGGTGTGGGACGCTTCGTGCACTGTAGCAGTGTGGGAGTTTACGGCGATATCGAGAACCCGCCCGCTAATGAGCAGTCTGAATGCCGTCCAGACGTGCCCTACGAACGCTCCAAGCTGGCGGGGGAAAAAGCCGTGATGGATTTCGCCCGGGGTGCGAACTACCCGGTCGTGGTGATCCGCCCGGCCTGGGTTTATGGGCCGCGCTGCCCGCGCACAGCCCGCCTGTTCCGCACAATCAAGAAGGGGCGTTTTTTCTTTGTCGGGAATGGCGGGACCATGCGGCACCCGATTTATATCGAGGATATGGTTGCCGGTTTTGAGATCGCCGCCACCCACCCGCGGGCCCCTGGCGAGGTGTTTATCATGGCTGGTCCGCCCGCTGTCACCCTGGAAGAGTTGGCAAACGCCATCGCTCATGTGATGGGGGTCAAGGAGCCAACGTTAAAGCTGCCCAAAGCGCCGGTCTGGCTGGTCTGCGTCTTGCTGGAGGGCGGGGCGAAGGTCTTTAAGTACAAACCGCCTTTCACCCGCCGCAGCCTGAAGTTCTACACCGGCAATACCGCTTTCAGCATCCAGAAAGCCAGGGATATGCTCGGATTCGATCCCGCAGTTGACCTCGAAGAAGGCTTGCAGCGCACGCATGACTGGCTGCTCAGCAGTGGGAAAATCTAGGTTGCGAGCACTTATTTTAAGATGATTAACTTTAGTTGTTTTGGGATAGTACCGGGGTGGGCGTGGATCGTGAGGGATTGTTGTGATTAATCGTATCCGGCCGTATGCCGTGCTCCTGCTGACCGCCTTCTTGTTGATTCTGGTGTTTCGCAAGGTCGGAGTGGCAGATCTGGTGCAGACCCTCACCCAGGCTGATCTGCGCTGGGTGGCGGTGTCATTCTTACTTACACCCTTGCTGATTTTTACCGGCGTCGCAAAGTGGAAGATCCTGCTGAAATCGCAGGGATTTCACGTGTCTTTGTGGAGGCTATACGCCCTGTATATGGTCGGCAAATTCTTTAACAATTTCCTGCCTTCCAACGTGGGCGGGGATGTGGTGCGCGGCTACGAGCTGGGCAAGTCGATCGACAGCGGCGTTGATTCGATGGCTTCCGTCTTCATGGAACGGTTCACCGGCCTGATCGTATTGATCGTGTTCGCCATCTTCTCCTTTCTTTCGAACCTGAGGTTTATCCAGGACTGGAGACTCACGCTCGCCATGGGGCTGGCTACGTTCGGGCTGCTCGGCATCTTCTGGGCGATCCTGGACCCTCGTCCTCTGGACCTGTTTGAGAAGTATGCCCGGATCTCCTTCGTCCAGAAATATATCCCCAAGCTGCGGAAATTCCACACCAGCCTGGTGGCTTACCGGGAGAATAAGCGGGCCATCCTCCTGTCCCTGGTCTGGTCACTTATATTCATGTTACTGGCTATCTTCAATGTGTTTGCCAGCTCGAGTGCGTTTTACCAGCCGGTCTCGCTCCTACAAATCGCCATCATCGTCCCGATCATCCTGGTCGTGTCGATGGTGCCTCTCACCTTCAATGGTCTGGGGATACAGGAGTGGGCTTACGTGGTGCTGTTTACCTGGATCGGTCTGCCCCCCTCAGTCGGTCTGTCTACCATCGTGCTCATCCGGGCCAAGGAACTGGTGGTGGCGATCAGTGGTGGGTTGCTCTACCCGGTCGTCAAGCTGACCGCAAAGCCTGATTCAAATCCGGTAGAGAGCGGCGACTGATCCGTTGGTGAGCTGATCTCAGGGAGAGGGGCAATCGCTGAACTTACTTTCCTCACTCACATACATAAAGGAAATGGTATGAAACAAACCCGCCTGCAAGCCCAGGTGACGGATGAGTCACAGTCTGCGCTTCGCAGATACCAGCAGGTGATCGTCGGCTCGAACAGTTTGGGATACACCCTGCACTACGAGATCGTCAATCTTCTGTGCCGGAATTTCCCCGGAGCTGCAGGACTCTGGCTGCGCGGGAAGTTCTACCCTGGATTGTTAAATAAGGTTGGTCGCGGCGCGATCTTTGGGGAAGGGACGACCTTCCACCACCCGCGCAAGATCGCCCTCGGCAGAGGTGTTGCCATGTCCTACGCCTGCTTGCTGGATGCGAAAGGGACCTCAAACCAGGGGATCGTCATCGGGGATAACGTGATCATTGGGCGGAACACTTCTATCGTTTGCAAGGACGGTGATATCCGCATCGGAAACGATGTAGGGATTGGCGCGAACTGCATGCTAAGCGCGGTTTCTGGCAACCGGCTCGAAATCGGGAACCATGTGATGATTGCGCCTTATGTCTACATAGGTGGCGTATCCTATAACTTCGAGCGTACGGATATCCCACTGTACGAGCAGGGAGTAAACACGCAGGGGGGCAGCCGGATAGGCGACAATGTCTGGCTGGGGGCGGGAGTGACCGTTCTAGACGGGGTGAACATTGGCCACGACGCCATCGTCGCAGCCGGTGCAGTCATCACCAAAGACATCCCTCCGTTAGGTATCGCAGCCGGAGTCCCGGCTAAACTCTTGAAAATGAGAAGCGA
>DATDRQ010000100.1:0-3710 GCA_035291645.1 Anaerolineales bacterium | reverse complement strand
CGCGCACCCGGATCCATTCCGGGCGGCGTAATGGGGCGGTGTTCAGTTCTTCCGGATCGACGCGGTCGCGCGTGGGGGTATGAGCCATCCCTAGATTAACCGCCTGTTATCATAAGTTCCTATCAATAAACACACAGGTATAATTCTACCGCAGAAGAGACCGCAGGGGATGAGCGCCGCATCAACTGCATCTCGAGCACGGAAAAGGGTTGATATGGTGAAAAATAAATCGGACCCAGCCGATCGATATCTCCACCAGTTGTTAAACCTGCCGGCAGTCGTCTACGCCCTGCTCTCGCCGGACGGGCGTTGGGTGGCCTTCGTCTGGTATCACCGCCACGAGAACATGGACGTTTTCGTCATGCCAACGGATGGTTCTACCTCGCCGCTTGCGCTGACCGACACCCCGGAATACACCTGGCTGGTCGGCTGGACGCCCGGCTCGCGCGCCGTGATCGTCGAGCAGGACCACGACGGCGACGAACGCGTGCAGCTGTTCCGGGTGGACCTGGAACGGCCCGGCGAATTGGTTCCTTTGACCGGGGATTGCCCGCCGTATTTCATCCGCGGTGGGAGTCTGTCTCCGGATGGGCGCTGCCTGTTCTACGGCGCGAACTTCGATTTTTCGAGCGGGCAGGTTTTAGAACCGACCTGGATCTACCGGCATGACCTGTCGACCGGCGAGCGGATTGCTCTCGCCCGCCCTGAGAAGCCGGTCAACATGGAGGTCAGCCTGAACCGGCAGGGCACGCACCTGCTCTACTGTCGCAAGGACCGCCACCCCTCCGGGCGGCAGTTCCACCTGGTCGACGTGGACGGGGAGGTGGACCAGGAATTCCTCAACTTTGGCGATCAGGTCAAGACCTTCGCCCGCTGGTTCCCCGATGGCGAGAACATCCTGGTGCTGTCTGAATCCACCGGCGCGCGCCCGCAGGAGCACCTCAGCCTGGGCGTCTACAACCGGGCCAGCCGCCGGCTGCGCTGGCTGGTCGATGATCCGGCGCGCTCCATCGAAGGCGCCTGGGTCTCTCCGGATGGAACCATTATCGTCGACGAGATCGTGCGGGGCAGTCACGCGGCTGGATATATTGACCCGGGCAGCATCGAATTAAAACCCTTCCCGCGCCTGCCGGGTAACCTGCTCCCGCTCGGGCGCTCGGCAGATGGCGCCTGGATCGCCATCTACTACGCCGCGGACCAGCCCGCCGAGCTGGTGCGCTTCGATCCGCAGGCGAGCAGCCAGGACGACCTCGTTTCATTGACCAGGGCTTGGGAACTGACCGCCATGGATAAAGGTGCCCTGACCCCGGCGGAGCCGATCTACTGGAGCTCGGCGGATGGTACAGAGATCTGGGGCTGGCTGTACCGCGCCCGGCCTAACCCGCGCCGGGTGGTGATCTACCTCCACGGCGGCCCTACCCACCACTCCGAAAACAAGCTGAATGCTCAGATACAGTACCTGGTTTCACGCGGTTTCAACGTGCTGGACGTGAATTACCGCGGCAGCACCGGTTACGGCTTGAAGTTCCGCGAGGCCATCAAAGAAGACGGCTGGGGCGGGCGTGAGCAGGCCGACATCGCCAGCGGGGCGCAGGCGCTGATCAAGGAAGGTCTGGCGGACGCTGGGCGGGTAGGCGTCACCGGCACTTCCTATGGCGGCTACAGCTGCTGGCACCTGATCACCCATTACCCGCCCGAGGTGATCGCGGCCAGCGCGCCGGTCTGCGGGATGACCGACCTGGTGGTGGATTACGAGACCACCCGTCCCGACCTGCGTCCCTACAGCGAGGAGATGATCGGCGGGCGGCCCGACCAGATCCCTGAAAAGTACGCCGAGCGCTCGCCCATCAACTACGTACAAAATATTCACGGCAAGTTGCTGATCGTGCAGGGCGGGCAGGATCCTAACGTGACCCCCGAGAACGTGCGCCAGGTCCGACACCGGCTGGCGGAACATGCCATCCCCTACGAGCTGCTCGTTTTTCTCGACGAAGGCCACGGCATTTACCGGCAGGGTAACCAGGCGCGCCTGTACCGCCACTTGGCGAATTTCTTCGAGGCCACCCTTTAATTCTCTCGTCATTCTGAGCGAAGCGAAGAATCTGCTGAACCATCCGCCCTGCGCACGAACAACCTGACCCCCTTCGCCGAGACCACCTGTACCCGCGTCCCCGCCGCGATCGGCCCTGTTTCCCTGACAGCCAGCTCCGCGGTCCACAGCTCCCCACCCAGCTGCACGGTGCCCACCGGGGAAAGCTCCGCCCGCACCACGCCCGTGCGCCCGATCAACGACTCCTGCCCCATACGGACCGGCAACTTCCGGGCGCGCAGGGCGAAAGTCAGAATGCCGAAGAATACCCCGGCGGTGATCAGGGAGACGATGATCACCAGGGGCACCGAGACGCGCTGGAAGGTAGGCGTGCCCGGCGAGTTGAACAACACCAGCGCGCCGACGACCAACGAGCCAACACCCGCCAGGGTCAGCGCCCCGTGCGTGGGAGCTTTGATATCCAGGATGAACAGGACGAAGGCGGTCCCCAGGAAGAGCAGCCCGAACCAGTTGACCGGCAGCACGCCCAACCCGTAAGCCGCCAGGCCGAGGCAGACCACGCCGATAAAGCCAGAAACCCAACCGCCCGGGCTGGAGAGCTCGATGATGATCGCCTGCACGCCGATCGTCAGCAGCAGGAAGACCAGGTTCGGATTGGTCAGTATCCCGAGCAATTGCTCGATCCAGGAGGGGATCAGCGGTTCTGCAATTGCGCCGCTTGTCTGCAAGGTGACCTCCCCCCGGGGGGTGGTGACGGTGAATCCATCCAGCTGTTCCAGCAGGTCGCCAATGTCCCGGGCTATAAAGTCTACCAATCCTGCCTGTAACGCCTCGCTGGCGGAGACTGCCTGGGCGGATTCGATCGTCTGTTCGGCGATCTGCACCGCCTGCGGGCCGCGCCGCTCTGCCAGGGAGCGGGCGGTGGCCTTCAGGATGTTCTTTTCCTTGGCCTGCATGGTCTCGCCCAGGTCCTCGCCCTGCGGACCGACCGGGCTGGCGGCCCCGATGGCGGTCTCCGGGGCCATGGCGGCGGCATGTCCTGCCAGGGTCAGGATCGTCCCGGCGCTGCCGGCGATGGCCCCCGGTGGTGCGATAAAAACCACCACCGGCACCGGGCTGGCGCGCATCACCTGCACCAGCTGGTTCATCAGGTCGACGCTGCCTCCGGGGGTATCCAGCTGGATGATCACCGCCTGCGCTCCCTGGCGTCCGGCGGTCTGGATGCCGCGCGCCAGGTACTGCTGCATGGCCGGGGTCAGCGGCCCTTCGAAGGTCAGCACGATCACCGGCGCGGGGCTTTCCTGGGCGGAAGCCGGAGTCAGCCAGGCCAGCAGGAAGACCAGCTGGATCAAGAGAAGAAATCGATAGCGGGCGTTCATCCTGTTGGTATTATAAGACGGTTTTGACACGGCTTGTTTGTGGACCTTATTGGAGAATTCCGTAACGGTTCTCGTAACGATTTAAGGACGAATTCGGAGTATATTTAGGGGAGATAGACGCTGCTTCAAAGGAGAATCCCGTTATGGGTCAAGGAAAACCTCTGGTAGACTCTCGTCCACCCCTCCAGGCCCCTGCCGATCTGGGCGAGGCGGCTGTCGAAGGGCTGTTCTCCGGCATCCAGGCTGGCGTACTGATGGCCGCTTTCCTGGTCGCGGCCGGC
>DATDRQ010000099.1:0-5150 GCA_035291645.1 Anaerolineales bacterium | reverse complement strand
TAAAGCGAAGCGATTGACCAGCTGCGCCCGGCGAACAGCCCTATCAGCAGCGGGCTGAACAGGAAAACCCACGAACCATGGTCGGAGGGCAGGGCGATATGCCGCCGCAACACCTGGGATGGTTGCAGGCTAATTTCCATAAGCGGCTTTCAACGCCCGCAGGGCGCGCAGCGTGACCCATTTGCTGGGTTGTTTCTTCGGCCCGAAATCCACCCAGGTCTTGCCGGAATAGCCGTACTCGAGCGGCCAGCGCCCCTGGGCGTCCTGCTTATCGAGCACGACCTGCCAGGCGTTCTGCAGGCGCGGGTCCTGGCCGTAACCCAATCCGGTCAACGCTTCGACGATAAGCAGCAGGTCGGCCACGTAAAACACCGGGAAGCCGAACTTCCACCAGTTCCCGCTGGGTTTGTCGCTGAAACCGTTCGGGTAGTCCGCCGATGCCGGATCGACGCTGAACAGGTAATCGATCCCGTGCTGGATTGCCGCCTGGATGCGTTGCGTGCGCCGGTCGAGCGGCAAGCGGGCGAAGGCCTGCATCACTTTGGCCGCGCCCCAGGCGCAGGGCAGCTGGTTGTTCGAGCCGCAGGCGAAGGTCGGCCCGCATTTGCCGGCGTAATAGCGCCGTGCGGCCTGGCGATCCGCGGCGGGCGCCAGGCCGTCCCCGGTCACGCTGCGCGCCATCCAGTCGAAGGCTGTGTCCAGGCGCGGATCGTCGAATTCCAGGGCCAGCATTGCCCAGCACAGGTTGCCCTGCAGGCAGTCGACGGTGCCCGAGGGGGCGCCTGAAGCGGTGAACTGGCCTCCCGGCGCCAGCCCGTGATCCAAAAGGTAGGCGCAGGCGCGGGCAATGCGCTCATCCTGGCCGGCAGAGGCGCCCAGCTGCGCAAGCAAAATAATCGCCCAGACTGTTGAAAAGTACTTGGGGTTGTAACCGGGACCCGGTTCCATCCAGTATCCTTCAGTTTCCATCGCTTCCAGGATAATGTGGATGGGACCCTCTTTGTGGGCTGCTTGCCTGGCGGTCTGGAAGTCCGCATCTTCCGCCGGGGGGTCGAGCAGGTCGCGCAGCGCCAGGTAGCGTACCCCAGGATCGTTAGCCTCTAGCAGCCAGGGAAGGGGATCGCCGTTTAACTGAGGATGCCAGTTCATCGGTATACCTCCAAGATACGAGGGGGTGGACTTGCGGGCCGTCTCCGGGAACAGGGATAAGCGGAGGGGCGTCCAGTCACGCCATGTCTGAGATAGATTATACAGAAGATGTGAATTTAGTGGGCGGGCGCAGCTACCAGATCCTGGGCATGTACCTGCTCTTGATCTTTGCATATGGCGTGATCGCGTTGATCATCGCCGTTCCCAGCGGCGCGGCTGCCGGGTATGCCTTTTCCAGATTTATTGCCTATATGATGAACGTGGAATTATAGGGGTTCAGGATCATCCCATTGGCGATCGTTCTCCAGACCCTGATCGCTTTCCTTATCCCCCTGGGAGCCGGCTTTTTCCCCGTTAACAGAGGTTCAAAAATTAACGTGCGCCGGGCGATCAGCAATGACAGATCCGGGGGGCAGCCTGCCAGGCTCGGTTGGTTGAATCAATTTGCCAGATGGATCCCCTGGATCTCGCGGCCGATCCTGCTCTCGATCCGCAACACATTTCGCCAGAGAGGACGCCTGTTGCTGACAATCTTTACACTCACCATTGCAGGGGCAGTCTTCATCGCCGTTTTTAATGTGCGCGCATCCATGACTCAATTTATGGACAAGTTAGCGCAGCACTTCATGGGGGATGTCACCATAAATTTCAACCAACCTTATCCTATCACGCGCGTAGAGAGAGCCATACTGCCATCCTGCCAGCCCGCAACGCCGCCCGGTTGACGATCAATGAAGTACTGGCCTATGAATGATTGCTCATTCCGCACAGGCGTCATGAACCTGATGTAGAACCTGGCCGACCAGGTGGGTTTGGCATATTTATACATCACCCACGACCTGGCGGTGGCCCGCTACATGACCCGGCGTCTGGCGGTGATGTACCTGGGCAAGATCGTCGAGATCGGCGATACCGGGGACCTCCTGGCCAACCCGCAGCACCCCTATACCCTGGCGCTGCTCAAGGCCGTGGCGGAGCCAGACCCGGCGGTCAGGCGTCCGGAACCGTAGATCGAGGGCAGCATTGCCAGGGCGATCGATCCGCTGCCGCCCTGCCGGTTCATCGAGCGCTGTACATTGACAGCCAGGGTGTGCGAGGAGAACGACCACCCACCGCTGGAGGAGAAGAGTCCCGGTCACTGGGCGGCTTGCTACTCGGGGGATGTATAATTTGGTGAGAATGAACCGGGGGTGAGAACTTGATGGGTTTTCACTGGATTGCGTAACGTTTTCGCATTACGTACGTCATAACAGGTGAATCTAGATGAGCGTCGATACAGTTACCCTGACAGACGCCAGGCCACTTACCCGGGATGACCTGGTCGGGATCTACGAGCGCTACAACCCCGAGATCTACCGGTATGCTGCGCGCATGCTGGGCGATCGGGACGCGGCGGAGGACTGCGTCGCAGACACATTCAGCCGCCTGCTGCAGGCGGTGCGCAGCGGGGGCGGGCCGACCGAAAATGTCCGGGCTTACCTGTTCCGGGTGGCGCATAATTGGGTGGTCGATTACTACCGCCGGAAGCCAGACCACCCGCTGGGTGAAGAAGATGATATGGCAGACCCTCTGGGAAACCCCTCGCATCTGGTTTCCCGGGAATGGGAACGGGAGCGGGTACGGGCAGCCATGTTCCGGCTGCCTGCGGAGCAGCAGCAGGTAGTCCAGCTGAGGTTTATCGAAGACTGGTCGCACGAAGAAGTTGCGAGCCTGTTGGGGAAGACGGTCGAAGCTACCCGGGCACTCCAGCACCGGGCACTGGCCTCCTTACGAAAAATACTCCTCGGGCAGGAGGAGGATGGAAAAAATGACACACATTGATCCAACACAACCTTTGATCGATCCACGCCTGAAGAACCTGCTGGCGCAGCTGCGCGAGACACCCCCGCGCGATGAACGAGTCGCAAAGCAGGGGCGGGAGAGTTTCCTGGCGGAACTGGACTCCATCCCGGAGCTCAAAGCCAGCAGCCCCTTCGTCAGGTTGGCTGGTTGGTTTAACCCAAAATCGACAAAACTGGAGAGAAACCCAATGAACACACGCACCAGGCTCGCTTTTACCTCAATTCTGGCAGTTATGGTTATCCTGGTATTCCTGTTCGGGGGAGCAGGCGCCACCGCTTTCGCAGCCCGCTCCGCCTTGCCTGGCGATGCCCTTTATCCGGTCAAGACCGGGTTAGAGCAGACCCGGGTGATGTTGGCGGGCAGCGCCTATAACCAGGCACAGCTCAACCTGGGCTATGCCGAGCTCAGGCTGGAAGAGCTCGCCGCGCTCATCGATGAAGGGCGCTACGGCGACATCGACCAGGCTGCCCGGGAGTTCGAGAACCACGTGCAGGCCGCGCTTAAATCCATGCAAACCGTCATGGCCAGCGACCCGGCGCTCGGGGCGCAGCTCAGCGCTCAGGTCAACCAGACCCTGCTCAGCTACGCACAAATCTTGAAATCCACCTGGGTGAACGTTCCCTCCGAGGCGCGCCCCCCGCTCGAGCGCATGATCCACACCTCTGAGTTCGGGACCGATTCCGACGACCTGGATGATGATGCTGGAGAAGTCGAAATCACCGGCGTGGTGGAAGCGATGGGAGCCACGGCCTGGACAGTCTCAGGGCAGGTGATCAACATTTCTGGCGGCACAGAAATCGAAGACTCTATCGAGGTAGGGGATACCGTAAAAATCCATGCTTCGAAAGCTGCCGATGGGACTTTGACAGCCCGGGAAATCGAGCTCGAAGATGACGATGTTATCGACGACGATGACAACGGGAACGACGACGACAACGGGAACGATGACGACGACAACGGCAACGACGATGACGACAACGGCAACGACGATGATGATGGCGGCGACGACTAATCTACCCCAAGAGAGTCACTGCTTGTTCCATTCGTGACGTTATCGGTTACACTTGCAAACAGAAAATCAGGATAATCCAAGCTCAGGTTGAATGAGAGCCATCTCTCCCTCAACCTGAGCAGTTTTCTTGATGGCGCAATGACCGGCGGCTCACGCAGCGTGGTTTCCTCACTTACGATGACCAGCTTCTACCAGATAACTGCCTCTCGCTCCTGGCTATCCACTTTTCTCACGAGCTGCCTGCTGCTGGCGAGCTTTATCCTGCTTCTATCACTGGTCCAGTTCTCCTCCCCAAGCCTGGCGGGCACCGACGATCATTACCACATCCGTTTCGCCGAGCTGATGCGCAGCGAAGGCTTGCGACCAGCTTTCCCCTGGCTCCCGTTGACTATCCTCAACCAGCGCGAGTTCTACGACCACCATTTCTTGTTCCATGTGGCGCTGATACCCTTCACCGCCGCAGACCTGATCCAGGGAGGCAAGTGGGCCGGGGTGATCTTCCCCAGCCTGGCGTTTCTCAGCGTCTGGTGGCTGCTGCGCGGCCAGGGTGTCCCCTTTGCGGGACTGTGGGCGCTGGAGCTGCTGGCGGTATCGGCGGCCTTCCTATACCGCATGAGCATGGTCCGGGCGCAGTCGCTGTCCCTGGCCGTGCTCGTTTTAGGCCTGCACCTCCTTCTGACCGGGAGGCCGAAGTGGCTGCTGCCGCTTTCATTTGTCTATGTCTGGATGTACGATGGGTTCCCGTTGATCTTAGCGCTCAGCGGCGTCTACGTGCTGGCGGCGCTGCTGGTCGAACGGCGGCTGGATCTAAGACCGCTGGTCTATACCGGCGCCGGGGCGGCGCTGGGCCTGCTGGTCAACCCGTATTTCCCACAAGACGTGATCTTTGCGGCCCGCCACATCCTGCCCAAGGTCGGGGACGCGACCGCGGTAGACGTGGGCAACGAGTGGTACCCCTATCGCACTGCCACACTGCTGCGTAACTCTCCGCTGGCGCTGGTGGCCTTCTTGAGCGGGGCGCTGGCACTGGGTTTGCAGGAGAAGCGCATGGACACCCGCACGGCGACCGCCTTTCTCCTGGCGGTCCTGTTCGGATGGATGTTCTTTCAATCCCGGCGCTTCGTGGAGTACTTCCCGGCGTTTGCCC
>DATDRQ010000098.1:0-11768 GCA_035291645.1 Anaerolineales bacterium | reverse complement strand
CCTGCGAAATACCGTGCAGCTCGCCTTGCAGGGGTCCCAGGTCGGCCTGCCGCTGCTGGTCGACGTGCAGCCGGTCGGTCCGCGCGTCGTGCTGCGCGGCAAGGCCATCGAGCTGGGCGTCTCCTACGCGGTCGAGGGCGGGGCGGACGGGGTAGCAGTGCCCTGGCCCGGGCGGGCTTCCCTCGAGATGATCCTCAAGCTGGCAGCCGGGCTGCCGGTGTGGATCAGGCCCACTTCCCTGGCCGAAGCCGAAGCCGAGCTGGCCGAGGCCCTCAGCCTGGGCGCCGCCGGCCTGTGGCTGGACGAGCGCGCCTTCGCCGGGCCAGAACCTGCCGTGCTGTTCGACAGGTTCCGCGCCCAGGTCCACCAGCCGGTCCCGGCCGGCTAGGAGGAGGTGAGCCTATGAATACAGGACTGCAAGCCCGTATGGACCGTCTGTTCAACCGCCACGGCGACGGCCGGGCGGTGTGCGTCGCCGCCGACCACGGCTACATGAGCGACGTCACCCCCAACGTGACCAACCTGCGCCCGATCACCGAGGCGGTCATCCGCGGCGGCGTCGACGGCATCCTGCTCAGCCCCGGGCAGGCGGTGCGCCTGGCGCCTTACTTCCAGGGACGTGACGGCCCGGCGCTGATCTTGCGCGCCGATTGGATGAACATGCCCCGCCTGGGCACCTCCAACGTCGCCAACGCCGTCCCGCAGCGCCTGCTGGCCCACCAGAAGGTAGTCACCGCCCGGCAGGCCCTCGACCTGGGCGCCTCCGCCATCACAATTTATCTCTTCCTGGGCTACAACGACCGGGTTGAGACCACCGGGATCGATGTTTGCTCCCGCTTTGTCTCCGAGTGCCGCCAGGTTGGGCTGCCCTGCATCATCGAGCCGCTGGCTTACGGCGGGCAGGTGACCGGGGCCAACATCGTCGAGATTCTGACCCTGGGGGCGCGCATGGCGGTCGAGCTGGGCGCGGACGCCCTCAAAATCCCCTACACCGGGGACGTGGACACCTTCCGCCACCTGGTGGACGTAGCCGGCGTCCCAGTGCTGGTATTGGGCGGGGCGCGCTCCGACAACGAGCGCGACGCCCTGGAGCTGTTCGCCGAGGGGATAGAGGCCGGCGCCAGCGGCTGCCTGATGGGCCGCAACGTGACCAAGTCGCCCGACCCGGCCCGCCTGGTCGAGCAGCTGTGCGGCATCGCTCACCAGGGCTGGTCGGTCGAGCGCGCCATGCGCACCGAGGATTGGGATTTCCTGCGCCTGAAGGCCCACCCCGCCAAGTGCACCGGCTGCCAGCTGTGCGTGGTAGCCTGCGTCGCCAGCCACGACAGCGGCGATTACGGCGTCAACCTGTCCCGCCTGCGCATCGACCCGGGGGTCCGGGCCGGGCACCACAAGGTCATGTTCTGCACGCTGTGTAAGAAGTGCCTGGACGTCTGCCCGACCGAAGCCCTGCGCTGGCACGCCGAGAGTGGGGCGGTCGAATTACTGGTGGACAAGTGTACCGCCTGCGACAAGTGCGTCGAGATCTGCCCCACCCAGGTGATCGTGCACAGCGACACCGGCATCCAGATCGCCACCGGCGAGTCCCTGGACTGGTACCCGGTGGTGTGCGACCTGTGCGGCGGCGAGCCGGAATGCGCCGCCATCTGTCCTACGGGGGCGATCTTTGTCGACGAGCGGAAGGAGCTGGCCTGATGGACCTGAGAGAACGCGCCTACTGCGACCGCATCCTGCGTGTGGACCTGTCGAGCGGGGAGATCCACTCGACTCCCTTGCCTGAGGAAGCCATGCCGCTCCTGTTGGGCGGCAAGGGTCTGGGCGCCTACTTACTGTATAAGGAGCAGCTGCCCGGGGTCGACCCGCTCTCGCCCGAGAACCAGCTGATCTTCCACAACGGCCCGCTGACCGGCACCACCGCCCCTACCGCCGGGCGCTTCGGTGTGACCACGCGCAGCCCGGCGACTGGGACTTACAGCGACTCCTACTGCGGCGGCTACTGGGGGCAGACGCTCAAGTATGCCGGCTTCGACGCCCTGGTGGTGACCGGCGCGGCCAGCGAACCGGTCATGCTGGTGATCGACAACGGGCGCGCCGAGCTGCGACCCGCCGCTCACCTGTGGGGCCAAAATGTCGCCACTACCTCCCAGCAGCTACGCCAGGCATTCGGCCACGAATGGCAGAGCCTGGTGATCGGCCCGCCGGGCGAGCAGCGCCGCAACCTGGCGGGCATCTTCAACGACTCGCGCGCCCTGGCGCGCGGCGGGGTCGGGGCAGTGATGGGTTCCAAGCACCTGAAGGCGATCGTGGCGCGCGGCAGCGGGGGAGTGAAGGTCTACGACCAGGAGAAATACCAGCGCGCCCTGCAGCTGGCCTTCCGCGCCGTGCGCATGTCCAGCGAGGTGACCCTGCTCAGCCGGGAAGGCACCATTAACATCCTCGAGATCATCAACGTGATGGGTGCCCTGCCGACGCGCAACTTCCAGCGCGGCCAGTTCGAGGCCGCCGAGCAGATCTCCGGGGCAGCCTTCCGAGAGCACAACTGGGTCAAGGAGTATGCATGCTTTGGCTGCCCGATCGGCTGCGGCAAGTACACCCGCCCTTTCGCCGACGGCGTCTTCATCGAAGGACCTGAGTACGAGACCACCTTCGCCATGGGCCCCAACTGCGGGATCGGCGACCGCGAGACCATCATCCGCCTGAACTGGTGGTGCGACGAGTACGGGCTGGACACGATCAGCACCGGCGGGGTGATCGGCTTCATCATGGAGATGTTCGAGCGCGGCCTGCTGACCGCCGCCGACCTGGACGGGATCGAGCCGCGCTTCGGCGACGCACAGGCTGCCCTGGCCCTGGCGGAGAAGATCGCCAGAGTCGAGGGCTGCGGCGAGTGGCTGGGTCAAGGCGTGGCGGATATCGCCCGCCAGTACCCCCAGGCGGCACCCTTCGCCATGCAGGTCAAAGGCCTGGAGATGCCCGCCTACCATCCCAATGCCGCCAAGGGCACCGCCCTGGGCTACGCCGTCTCGGAGCGCGGCGCCTGCCACCTGCGCGGCGCGCCGCTTGGCGAGCTGTTCAGCGGCGCAGCCGACCCGCTGGCGATCGAGGGCAAGCCGCAGCTCTTCCGCGACAACCAGGCCGATAAGGCGGTCTGGAACAGCGCCTGCCTGTGCTACTTCCCCGGCTACGGCATGAAGCTCAAGGAGCTGTGGCAGCTGGTCACCGCCGCCACCGGCTTCGATTACCCCACCGTGACAGACCTGGAGCGCCTGGGCGAGCGCGTATCGACCCTGGCGCGCCTGTTCAACATGCGGGAGGGCTTTAATCGCGCCCAGGACACCCTGCCGGCGCGCAACCTGGTCCATCCCATGTCCGGCGGACCCGCCGACGGGCAGGTAGTCGAGCTGGCCCCCATGCTGGACGAGTACTACCGCCTGATGGGCTGGGACGAGAACGGCGTGCCCACCCCTCAGCGCCTTTACGAGTTAGGACTGGAAAGTTTGCTCGAAATATCCTGACCGAACACAGGTTACGGATTACTCGGTACTCGTTACCCTTCCCCGGGGATCGCCGCCGCCCACACCCATGCCCCCCAACACCCCCTCCCCCCTGCTGTTCTACGCCATGACCGCCCTGGTCGCCTTCATCATCGGCCTGGCCAAAGGCGGGCTGGGCGGCACGCTGGGCGCCTTAGCTACCCCGCTCATGGCGCTGGTCATGCCCGCCGACCAGGTCATTGGGTTGGTCCTGCCGATCCTGATGCTGGCGGATGTCTTCGCCGTCGCCCTGCACTGGCGGCGCTGGAACGGGCGGCTGGTCTGGCTGCTGATTCCCGGCTCCGTGCTCGGGGTGACCATCGGCACCTACTTCATAACGAACGCGCCCACCCGCGCCTTGCAGGTCGCCCTGGGGGTGATCATCCTGCTCTTCGCCGTCTACAAGATCTTCGAGGGCCGCATCTTGCGCGCCTTTACCTACCGGCCGCATGACTGGCACGGGCTGGTGGCGGGAACGATCACCGGCTTCTCCTCCGCCCTGGCCCACACCGGCGGCCCGCCGGTCAGCATCTACTTGCTCATGCAGGACGTGGCGCCGCGCGTCTTCATCGCCACCTCGGCCATCTTCTTCCTGATCCTGAACTGGATCAAGGTGCCCTACTACTGGTACGCCGGTCTGTTCAATTTCGGACTGCTTTGGCAGATCGCCTGGCTGCTGCCGTTCGTGCCGCTGGGGGTGTGGGTGGGCAAGTGGGCTGCCAGCAAAGTGAACAAGGAGACCTTCGAGCGAGTGATTATTGTCCTGCTGGTGGTCGTCGCGCTGATGCTGATCCTGGGGGTGTGAGGACCAGAGTGCTAAAATCTTGATCGTGAAGAAAATAAACCAAGTTGTCCAAGGAACCCGGCGAATACGCACCACTTAAGCAGCTCGGTTCAATAATGAGCGACGAACAGGATGTCATCGAGGCACATAAGCAGAGCTCGAGACACCGGGAAGAGATCTTGTCTATTTTGACAATGTCAGATTAAGTGTGAACTTCCGCCTTGCGCCGCTTACGCATACGTCTTCCATTTGTTCACATTTGACAGTCTACTAGTTGTAGAGCCAACCCATCCCAGACAGCCCGGCCGACCGGCCCTGTCTCCCCCACCAGCGCGGGCAGCAGCGCTTCCAGCGGCCCCGGCTCGCTGCTGGTCAGATAGCGCACCTCGCCGGGTTGCGCGCCCCGGTTCAGCAGCCCCCCGGCCTCAAGCAGGCGCCCGGCCTGGCGGGCGACCGCCGGGGCCGGGTCGATCACCCGCACGCCCGGCCCGGCGATGGCTTCGATGGCCGGAATGACGAACGGGTAGTGGGTGCAGCCCAGCACGACCGTGTCGATGCCCTGCGCCAGCATCGGCACTAATGCTTTTTCCAAAATGGCGCGCACCTCAGGCGAATCGGTCCGTCCGGCCTCGATCTGCATGACCAGGCCGGGGCAGGTATCCTGCAGCACAGTCACTCCATTAGCGAAGCGCTCGACCACGGAAGCGTACAGCGCCCCCTGGAAGGTAGCCGGGGTGGCCAGCACGCCGACCACGCCGCTGCGGGTGTGTTCGGCGGCCGGTTTGACCGCCGGCTCCATCCCGACGAAGGGCACATCAGGAAAGGTCTTGCGCAGGTAGTGCAGGGCGGCGGCCGAGGCCGTGTTGCAGGCCACCACGATCAGCTTGGCGCCCTGCCCGAGCAGGGTGCGGGTGATGCCCTCGGCGAAGGCGCGCACCTCTTCCAGCGGGAGAGGCCCATAGGGGACGTGCGCCTGGTCGGCGAAGTAGATAATCGATTCGGTGGGCAGCTGCTGGCGGATCGCCCGCAGAACGGAGAGACCCCCTACCCCGGAATCGAAGATCCCGATCGGGTCGCCCGGCTGCGCTTTGCCCATGCTGCTCATTCTGAAAGCGAATCCTGGCGGCGCCTGGCAGCCGCCGCGGCGAAGGCCTTGAACAATCCCCGCATCGGTTCGTGCGCGGTCAGATTCTCGGGGTGCCACTGCACGGCCAGCCCAAACGGGTGATCGGGCTGCTCGACGGCTTCGATCAATCCGTCCGGCGCGCAGGCGGCGGGCAGCAACCCGGGCGCCAGGCGGTCGATGCCCTGGTGGTGCAGGCTGTTCACCCGGACGCTCGACTGGCCCAGGATCCCCGCCAGGCGGCTATCCGGCTGGACTTCGATGGTATGCGACAGGTAATCGCGGGGATGATCTGCATCCCAGTCGTGGTTCATGGCGCCGGGGCGCTGCGCTAGGATGTCGGCGTACAGCGTCCCGCCCAACCCGACGTTGACCAGCTGCAAGCCGCGGCAGATGCCGAAATAGGGCAGCCCCTCGCCTGCAGCTCTTTCCAGAAGGTCCAGCTCGAGCCGGTCGCGCTCCAGGTCTACGCCCTCGACTTTGGGGTGGTCCGGCGCGTTGTAGAAGGCCGGGGCGATATCCCCGCCGCCGGTGAAGAGCACCCCATCCAGGCGCGGCAGGATCGCCTGCAGGGATTCGATATCAAGACCGGTTGGGAGCAGCAGCGGGCAGGCGCCGGCTTGGTCCAGGGCGCGCACGTAGGCTTCCGAAATGGAGACCTGCGGGTAGCCGCTCGGGCTTGTGGTGCGCCAGGTGGTGACGCCGATCAGTGGAATAAACATAGACCTCGCCCTCGATGACTGAGATAAAATACGAAAAGGCGCAGCGCCATGCGGGGCTGCGCCTTAAGGAGTGGATCGTTTCGTGGGTTTATTAAGGATTTTCCGCTCGAAATCGGTGCCTAAGCCCACCAAGTTATCCACTCCCTAAATCAGAAGATGGGCAATTATTGGGTGTATTTTTGCTTGAGGCGGGCGCTCTTGCCGGTGCGTTCGCGCAGGAAGAAGAGCTTGGCGCGGCGCACGTACGCGCTGCGGTGCACGACTACCCGTTCCAGGCGCGGGGAGCGCAGCAGGAAGGTGCGCTCGACGCCGATGCCGTTGCTGGCGACCCGCCGCACGGTGAAACTGGCGTTGTTGCCGCCGCCGCGCACGCCCAGCACGGTGCCGCGGAATTCCTGGGTGCGCTCGGTGTTGCCTTCCTTGATGCGCAGGAAAACGCTGACCGTGTCGCCCGCGTTGAGCTCCGGGATGTTGGGGTTATCGGAGGCCTCCACGGCCTTGAGGAGTTCGCTCATGGTCTTAATCCTTACTTTTTCCGAATGATTGCAGACAAGACAACGCCGCCGGGAGGCGGCACGGTCTGAGATTATACCACGGCCTTTCGAGAAATGAGAAGGGGATTTTGCGGCGCTCAAGATATTTACCAGTTTCCTCCCACCCAGGCGAGCGGCGAGTTGCTTGACCCGACTGGCGCGGAATGGTACAATCCCGCCGCGTAAAAAGCGCTGCCCGCCCCCATCGTCTAGGGGACCAGGACGTGGCCCTTTCAAGGCCAAGACCGGGGTTCGAATCCCCGTGGGGGCACACGCCGTAGGTATAAGAATACTCGCCCTCGTCTTCCGACGGGGCGAGTTCGATTTAGGTAGTATGTATTGCAGCATCCCTTACTTATTCTCGATATACTGCACTCCCCCCATACCCTCAAAATCTGCATCTTGCGTCCACAGGGTGGCATCATAGGCGTGCGTGGTTGCCAGAATAATGCTGCCTGCCATGGCAATCTTGAACTCTAGTGAAATCTGTGCAGCCTGGACGGCGATTTCCCGGGTCAAATCGGCGATAATACCCAATGACATGATCCCCATGGCTTGCAGTGCGCTTTCTTCTCCGCGCCGGGATAACAGACGCTTGAACACTTCGTACATACAAACTGTCGGCACAACCAGGGTATCGGACTCCTTAACAACTGGAGCAAAGAGACTTGCGTTTGCGCCTCCGGCAAAATACTCCAGCCAACCCGAAGAATCGACCACGTTCATAGTTCGCGATCTTCCTTCTCCCGCTGGGGATCGGTGTCAATGCCTGCAAACATTCCTTCTGCCTGCTCAATAGGAGGCACGATGACCACCCGCAACGTGTTGTTGTAGGGAATGAACATGATTCTTTGCCCGGGCTTGAGATTGAACTGCTCACGAATCGGGCGAGGAATTACCACCTGATATTTAGAGGAAATTTTAACTGTATTCATGCTTTACCTCTCTTTATCGAAAAAGAATTGTAAAGCGATTATACCATGCTCGATTGAGGAATCTCAAACTCATCCTCACCCAACAAGCCCGTATCCATGCCGCCGAGGTGGGCCAGGCTTTACGCTTATACCCATTCTCTAGCTCGGCTCAGAAGGAACGCTCATTGGCAAGGACCTGGCACAAGCTTTATTTCCACGCTTGCATCCAACGCGCAAGCTAATCGACGCAAAAAGGACAAGCTAGGGGTAAATTGACCGCTTTCAAGCCGGGCAATAGCCGGCTGTTTGGTGCCCACCATCTCGGCTAATTCCGCTTGGGTCATGCCGCGCAGAATCCGCAGCCTGGCAATCTGGTATCCGGGTTCCAGCTCTTTTAAGGCTTCCACGAACTCCGGATCTTGGAGTTGCTTAGCTTCCCAATCTTCGAATGTAGTCTTTGAAATCGGGGGCATTGTGCTAACCTCCTCCTAATTAACTCATGCCTCGAATATGTCTTGTATCCTTGCCCTTGCTATACGCTTGTGCTTTTCGGGGGTTTCCCGAGTTGTTTTACGAAAACCATGCAAGACAATAACCTGACGCTCACTATAAACGCAGTAGAGCAAGCGATTTTTCCCTGGCCGGAGCTCCCACAGCTCGTCCTCAATTCGGCGCGCGTGGGGCATTCCTAGCGCCAGGCCAAACTCACACAGCAAGCGCAAGCCATAATCTACTTTTGCCCGCTCCTTAGCAGGCAGACCATTGATAAAGTCCAGGGGAGGGCTGTTGCCTCGATGATCCTCGTAAAACAGTATCTTCCAGCCCTTATTGCTCCCCTGCATGCCGGCAATATAACAGAATTGTTATAATTTGTAAAGGGTGGCGGGTTTTTTCGTTTAACTCGCCTCCATGCCAAGGACAAACACCCCTGAAGAACAGCCCGGGGGTGTTTGTGTTTCCAATGATTCGAGATATGATTAAACCATGAGGTAAGCATATAACGCCATCAGGTCTCTCCCAATAAAAGAGGAGTACAAAGAGAGGCAAGGTTAGCGATTCAATGGACCTTCATGAACTCATCCTCACCCAACATGCCCGCCTCCATGCCGCCGAGGTGGGTCGCCCAGACCTGTCAATCCAGGATTACGTTCTTAGCGACGTGACCGAAGCCCAGATGCGGCTGCGCCCGCTGCCCGGCTCCAACTCGCAGGCCTGGCTGTTCTGGCACATGACCCGCGCCGAGGACCTCGGCGTCAACGTCATCCTTACGCAGAGCACTCAGGTGCTCGATATGGGTGATTGGGTTGCGCAGCTGAACGTCTCTCTCCGGGACGGCGCCACAGGCATGACCGACCTGGAAGTAGGTGACTTCAGCCAGCGGATTAATATCGCCGCGCTGCTCGCCTATCGCGCCGCGGTCGGGCGGCACACCCAGGCTATCCTCCGCGATCTGCGCCCCGAGGTGCTGGACGAAGTGATCGACGCCGACCTTATCCAGCAGGCGCGCGCGGCCGGGGCGTTCGGCCCGCACGGCGAGATTGTGCCCCAACGTTGGACGGGGAAACGCAAGGCCTTCACCCTGACCCACACCGTCCTTGGGCATGCTTTTCTGCACCTGGGGCAGGCCGATATCCTGCGCGGCTTGCTCGGCCTGCCTACCATCTGACTAATACAGGCAGGTCGTCATGAAGCACATGCACAGAAGCTTTCGAGCCCGGTTCTTCCCTTCGTCCGGGTACCCAGTCCCGCTGCTCACCGCCGGCGAGATCACCCAGCTATCCTGGTCCAAGCTCCTTCCCACCATCGAGGACGCTCCCGAAATGTACAGGGCGTCGCTGGAAACCCTGGCCTGGCGTGCACAGACCCATCCAACCATGATCTTCATCCCCACCTTCGGAAATTTCAGGCGCTCGGACCAGGGGAAGATCCTGTGCAGCCTGGACGAGCGCATCTACCTGCTGGAGAGCGAAAAGAACACAGTCACAACCACCTGTTATCCGATAGAGGATATCAACTACTTCGACTTGGGCATGGTGCTGCTCCAGGGCTGGATCAAGCTGCGGGGGATGACCGAGGAGGGCCAATCGGCCTTCTTCACGGTCGTGTTCAACCGGGTGAACCTGATCCTGTTCCACCCGATCCTGCTCCAGATCCGCCGGGCCAGCGGCGAGCCGGGGGGCAGGGCGTCCGAAGCGGAGCTGCAGAAATTCGATCACCTGATTGACCGGAATTACAAACTGATGAATTACGCCCGGGCGAGCTTACTCCCTGAGGATTGCGTGATGTATTCTGTTCTGCAGCCGGATATCCGCCGTAGGATGCTGAGTTTATTCGGCAAATCCTACTACCAGACCCTGGCACATGCGCACCTCTTCATATTGACCGACCGGGAGTTGATCTTGATCCGGGACGAAAACCTGGTCAAATGGAGGGCCGACCTGCGCTACGGCGGGATCTGGAGCTATTTCCCCCGCGAGAAAGTCACAAGTTTATCCCTGTCGAAGAGCGCGGAAGAATCTCTAGTCCTGTCGATTCACCTGCCCCACGACGACCGGATCGACCTGCTTTACTCTCCCGAGCGGGGCGACGAGCTGGACCAACTCCTGGGTCTGTTCGAATCTTCCAGGTCCGCTGCGCCACGACCAGCCGGGATATGGAACTGAAACATTTCGAAATGTGCCCCAGGCGTGAGGTATAGCGCTGAAGGAACGAAGCCGATCGACGCAAAGGATTTATCACGAATGGAGCTCGTCCTACCGGCCAGGCAGCCTTTCTCGCTGCACTCGGTGATCCACTCCCACGGCTGGATGCAGCTGGCGCCTTTCCGCCTGGACGAAGACAACCGGGGTCTTGCTCACACCGCCCGGCTGGGCACCGGAAAAGTGGTGGACATAATAATCACTGCCGCGCCGGATGGTGTTTCCGTACAATCCAGCGAAAGCCTGAAAGAGAGCGAGCAAGAGGAACTTGCCGGCATGGTAGATTGGATGCTGGGGCTGGACCAGGATTTCGCCGGCTTCTACGGGGTTGCCAGCCGGGAACCCAGGCTGGCCCAGGCAGCCGCCCGCGCCCAGGGGCGCATCCTGCGCTCGCCGACCCTGTTCGAAGACGTGGTCAAGACCATCCTGACCACCAACACGCTGTGGGCGGCGACCATCCGCATGAATAACAACCTGGTCGAGCAGTTCGGAGATCCCCTGTCCACCGACCAGCAGCGAAAAACCTTCCCCACGCCGCAGCAGCTGGCGAGTGTAGAGGTCGAGACCCTGCGCGCCCAGACACGCCTCGGGTACCGCTCTCCGTACATCGCGGAACTGGCGCGCCGGGTTGCTTCGGGCGAGCTGGACCTGGAGGCGCTCAAGCACAGCGACTTGCCAACTCCCGAGCTGCGCAAACGGCTGCTGGGCCTCAAGGGCGTCGGGGATTACGCCGCGGCCAACCTGCTGATGATCCTCGGGCGCTACGACGCCATCCCGGTCGATTCGTGGGCGCTGAAGATGGTCTCGAACGAGTGGTACGGCGGTGCGCCGGTGGGCCGGGCGGAAGTGGAGGCCGCCTTCGAGGGGTGGGGGGAGTGGAAGGGGCTGGCATACTGGCTGTGGGACTGGACCCCGGTTAACCGCTGAACATAGGCGTAAGAAAAGTCACTTTCCGGTGTCTATCTTTGCGGCATTGAGTAATCCTGTAAGAAGCGGATCAAGAGAGCGATCCCCACCGCCAGGATAACTACACCCAGGGCGGTTAAGATCAGCGGGGAATTTACCCCGAACCACACCGCCGCGATCCCACCCAAGATCCCTAGGCCAGCATACACCAGCAGGCGGGGCGCGCCGGTCGCCCAACCTGCCAGTCCGAGTAAAACCACCACCCCCAGTCCGATAAGGCCGAATACCAGCGCAGAACTATCTTCCAACAGGCCCGTATACTGGTCGGGAAGCCTGTCTCCGAAAGCAAAGAGCAGAAAGCTGAGCATGAATATCAAGAATATCAATCCAATTGTATATCGTTTTAAATAGCTCCTCCGGCGAGCGGCATCAGGCGAGGGTGAATAATCAATCAAGGGCATGCGCGGCAAGGTGATGCGCCGCTTGGCAGCCCTCCCCCCGAACATCCACAGGATCACCCAGATCCCCACGAAGGACATCGTCCAATCTCCATA
>DATDRQ010000097.1:0-16742 GCA_035291645.1 Anaerolineales bacterium | reverse complement strand
GGGAAGCGGGGGAGGTATCCTGATATTCCCGGGGGATGATTAACCAGGCGATCGCCACTCCGAGCAGTATTCCGATCACGAACCCGGTCAGCAAATACCAGCGGCCGCGTTCCTCGGTCATGGCTGCGGCGCTCCCAGCTGGGGGTCATAGATCTGCAGGGCGCCGCCCAGCTGGCTGAGCAGCGCCTGGTCCGAATCGGCGAATGGCGCCTGGGCGGCGAAGACCATCGCCTGGCGGACGATATCCAGCGGAGGCCGATCGCCCATCACGGCCAGGCGGCGCACCGCCTGCTCGATGTCGTTGTCGGCGTGGTAGACCTCCGCCACCATCAGGACGTAATCGGTCTGATAATCGCTGCGCAGCGTGGCCGGGGTCGTGTCCACATACTCGACGGGGTTGATCACCCAGCCGTAGAACAGGCCCAAAGCCCCGCCGAACAGGATGGTAAGAAAGAACCAGAACCAGCGGCGCATGGCTGGGTGAGGTCAGGCGTGGTTTGACAGAATCTGCCGGATTGCAGCCAGCAACAAGGCCACGTTTTCTCGGCGGCTGCTGAAGCCCATCAGCCCGATGCGCCAGACTTTGCCTTTCAGCTGGCCAAACCCACCGGCCACCTCGATGTTGTAGTCGTTCAACAGCCGGCGGCGGACGTCTGTCTCGTCGACCCCGGGTGGGACCAGCGGGGTAGAGAGAGTCGGTAAGCGGTTCTCGAGAGGGACCAGCAGCGAGAGATCCATTTCCTCCAGGCCGGCCCATAACAGTTCGGCATTCGCCCGGTGGCGGGCAAAGCGCGCTTCAAGGCCTTCTTCCGCCACCATACGCAGCGCTTCGCGCAGGGCGTAGTTCATGCTGATCGGGGCGGTATGATGGTAGGTGCGCTCCTTCCCCCAGTATTTTTCCAGCATGGAGAGATCGAGATACCAGTTCTGAACCTGCATTTTGCGGCTGCGCAAAACGTCACACGCCCGGGGCGACACGGTCAGCGGGGCCAGGCCGGGCGGGGCAGAGATATTCTTCTGGGTACCGCTATAGGCGATGTCGACCTCCCAGGCATCGATCTCGACGGGCAGCCCTCCCAGGGAGGTGACCGTATCCAGCACCAGCAGCGCCCCGTACTGGTGGGCGGCGGCGGCGATCTCCGGGATGCCCGGCTGGCGCGCTCCGGTGGAGGTCTCAGCGTGTACGATCGCCACCAGCTTGTACTTTGCCTGGCTGAGGGCGGTCTTGATCTCCTGCGGATCGAACACTTGCCCCCAGGGTTTCTCGATGCGGTCCACCACGGCGCCGTAGCGGCCGGCAATATCGAACAGGCGCTCGCCAAAGTAACCCTGGATAGCGATCAAGACCCTGTCTCCCGGCTCGATAAAGTTGCACAACGCGGCTTCCATACCCGCGCTGCCGGTCCCGGAGATCGGCACGGTCAGCTCGTTCTTCGTCCGGAACACGTAGCGCAGCAGCTGCTGGACTTCCTCCATCAGCTTCAGAAATTCCGGGTCCAGGTGGCCGACCAGCGGTGTTGCCAACGAGCGCAGCACGCGCGGCGACACCATGCTGGGGCCCGGACCAAGAAGGACGCGGGGTGAAAGGTCCAAATCTGAGTAACGATCGTTCTCCATGCTTTGCTCCTGAGAAGTCAGAATGAGGTTGCTCTTCGCTATTAGTTTACAACAAACCTGGCAGGCTGTTAAGCTCCAGCCCCATATTCCTGACTTCCGAAAATAGCTCGAACAAGGGAATTGGCTTGCCCACTTCGGCAAAATCCTGTAAAATTGTCTGTACCCTAACGCGCCCGAGAATGCAACAGTCCCTAGGAGGGATTGCACATGGACGCCTCCAATGAACGCAGACCAAGAGTTGATATCATCAAAGTGAGGGGTACTTCCCGGACTTCCGCCGTTGCGGGCGCCATCGCAGGGGTAATTCGGGAACACAAACATGCAGAAGTTCAAGCGATAGGAGCCAGCGCTGTCAACCAGGCTGTCAAAGCGATGGCTCTGGCAAAAAGCTATCTGTCTCAGGATGGCATCAGCGTAGTCTTCATCCCGGAATTTGTGGATGTGGAGATCGACGACAAAATTCGCACCGCCATCAAGTTTGTAGTCGAACCGCGCTGATCGCTAATGCTCTAGAGAGAATATAACCTCTTTCCGCTAACTATCGTGGAGAGACCATCGCTGCACGCCGGCATGTTCAATCGCGCCAGATCCTCGGCGCGATTCCTTTACTGGACAGACCGACCGGAAGGTGGTCTTCGTAAAACAGCCACTGTCTCAGCGGAATAACAGCGGACTCTGGCAGCCATCAATCCGTGACGTGAAATCAACGCTAATTGCCGTCCTCTGCCTCTGGCTGGCTATCACCCTGTGGAGCTGTTCGCCCGCGCCAGGCTTTGACGCGCCTGCCAGCACGCCCACCGGGCTAGACCGCTCCACCCGGGTCTCGCCAGGCGAAAGCAACCCCTCGCCCACCCCCTCTTTTAAAGCGACGACCTCAGCCACCCAGATTCCGCCGCCAACAGACTTGCCGACGCCGGCGACCACTCCAACGCAGCCCACCCCAGCCTGTCTGGGCCAGGGTGGCCGCATCGAGACCGGTCAGGTACGCAGCGATCTCCTGAAGCTGCCGATGGAGTACCGGGTTTATTTGCCCCCATGCTATGACAATCAGAGCGAGCGGAGTTACCCGGTCCTGTATCTGGTACACGGGCAGAACTACAACGATGATCAGTGGGACCGGCTGGGCGTGGACGAAACCCTGGACGCGCTGGTCGCGGCCGGGGAGCTGCCTCCATTCATCGTCGTCATGCCGCGCGACCGCTCCTGGGCTCAGCCGGATGAGGATATGTTCGGCAGGGTGGTGATGGAGACCCTGTTGCCGTGGATCGACCAGACCTACCGCACCCTCCCCGAGCGGCGCTACCGGGCTGTAGGCGGGCTCTCGCGCGGGGCAGGCTGGGCGATTCACCTGGGTCTGTCCGAGTGGGAATCGTTCGGGGCGATCGGCGCTCACAGCCTGCCCGTCTTCTGGACCGATCTACCCCACCTGAAAGAGTGGCTGGATGCGATCCCCAACGCGGCGCTGCCCCGCATCTACCTGGACCTGGGCGATAAAGATCGCGTCCAGATCTCCAAATCCGCCCGTTGGTTCGAAGCGCTGCTCACCGAAAAAGACATCCCTCATGAATGGCACCTCTACCCGGGCTACCATGAGGAGGCCTACTGGCAGGTGCACCTCGAAGAATATCTGCGCTGGTACGCGACCGGCTGGCAGAGCCAGCCATAACCACCTGGTGCAAGTCGGCGACCGTACTCCCCATGATATAATCCCAGCCATGCCCCTGACTAGAGAAGAAGTCGAGCACATCGCCGAGCTGGCCCGCCTGGAGCTGACCGAGGACGAGAAAGTGCGCTATAGTGAGCAGCTCTCGGCGATCCTGGACTACGCCGCCCGGCTGCAGGCACTGGATACCACCGATATCCCGCCCACCTCCAGCGTGCTCCCGGCGCGAAGCGTCCTGCGCGAAGACGAACCTCGTCCCGGCTTAAGCCTGGAAGCCCTGCTGGACAATGCCCCCCAGGTGAAGGACAGGCAGTTTCGCGTACCTCCCATCCTGGAATAACGCCCTCCGCCCGGACCCCCTGCTCACATAACCCAACATACATGACCGGGTACTCAGACCTGAGCCTCTTCGAGATGATCGCCGTCCTGCGTTCGGGCGAAGCCTCCAGCCGAGAGCTGACGCTGGCCTGCCTGGAGCGCATCCAGAGCATTGAACCGCGCCTGCAGGCCTTTCTGACGCTGATCCCCGAAAAAGCCCTGGCGCAGGCGGAGCAGGCCGACCGGCAGCTGAGCGATTGGCGCAAAGACCCCGACCAATCCATTGCCCCTCTAATCGGGATCCCGATTGCAGTGAAGGACGTACTATGCGTGGCAGATGTGCGCTGCACCTGCGGCTCGCGCATCCTGGAGAACTTCGTCCCGCCCTTCAATGCGACCGCCGTGGAGCGGCTAATTGCCGCAGGGGTCGTGATCGTGGGCAAGACCAACACCGACGAGTTCGCCATGGGCTCTTCGACAGAGAACTCGGCCTATCAGGTGACCCGCAATCCCTGGGACCCGGCGCGCGTCCCGGGCGGTTCTAGCGGGGGCAGCGCGGCGGCGGTCGCTGCCCGCCTGGTGCCGGCCGCCCTGGGCACCGACACGGGCGGCAGCGTGCGCCAGCCAGCTTCCTTCTGCGGCGTGACCGGCATAAAGCCCACTTACGGGCGGGTCTCCCGCTATGGGCTGGTGGCTTACGGCTCCTCGCTGGATGTGGTGGGAGCTTTCGCCCGCTCGGCGACCGAAACCGCGCTGCTATTCAGGCTGATGGCCGGGCGCGACCCGCTGGACGCCACCACGGTCGACGTGCCTGTCCCCGAGATCAGCCTGGAAGCCTCTTCATTAAAGGGGTTGCGCATCGGCGTCCCGCAGGAATATTTTATCGAGGGGATGCAGGCCGAGGTGGAGCAGACCGTCAGGCGGGCCATTGCCGCACTTGAAGCGCTGGGCGCCGAAGCGCACCCGGTGAGCCTGCCGCACACCGAGTATGCCCTGCCGGTCTACTATCTGATCGCGCCGGCGGAAGCCTCCGCCAACCTGGCGCGTTATGACGGGATCCGCTACGGGCCGCGCCTGCCGGCTGACGAGATCTGGGAGGTTTACCGCCGCACGCGCGGGGAGAAGTTCGGGGCGGAAGTCAAGCGGCGCATCATGCTGGGCACGTATGCCCTCTCCGCCGGATACTACGAGGCTTACTACGGGCAGGCGCAAAAGGTGCGCACGTTGATCAAGCGCGACTTCGAGACCGCCTTCCAGGAGGTGGACCTGATCGCCGCACCGGTCGCCCCCACGACGGCCTTTCGCATCGGCGAGCATGGCGACGATCCGCTGTCGATGTACCTGGAGGATGTGTTTACCCTGCCCGCCAACCTGGCCGGCGTGCCCGGGTTGACTTTCCCGGTGGGGTTCGACAGCCAGGGGCTGCCGGTAGGGATGCAGTTGATGGGCCCGCATTTCCGCGAAGAACTGCTCTTCCAGGCAGCGCACGCCTACCAGCAGGTGACCGACTGGCACCTGCTGGCGCCGGACCTGTAAACACAGATACAAGGCCCTGAGCTACAAGATGACCAGAACGGGCCTCATTTCGAGCCAAAAATGGATCACAGAGAGGATGGTCACCTTTGTCCGAATCGCTTCCCAAAACTGCCGTTGAATTCAAAGACTGGCCCTGGTCGCAGATCGAACCCTATTTTCGTGACCTGGAAAATCGACCGCTCGACGCGAATCATCTTTCGAGCTGGATGCAGGACTGGTCCGACCTCGAGAAATTGTTGGACGAAGCCTACTGGCGGCTGTACGTCGCCAACACCCTAGACACGACCGACCCACAGGCGGAGCAGGCCTACAATCGCTTCCTGGACGAGGTGCGCCCGAGGGCCAAGGCGGGAGCCCAGCAGCTCAAGGAAAAATTGCTGGCGAGCGGCCTGGTGGTTTCTGGTTTTGAAATCGCCATGCGCAACCTGCGTGCCGAAGCCGCCCTGTTCCGGGAGGCCAACCTGCCCTTGCTCAGCGAGGAGAAGAAACTGGGCGCGGAGTACGAAAAGGTCATGGGAACCCAGACCGTGGTCTGGGAGGGCAGGGAGCTGACCCTGCCGCAGCTGCTGCCGGTTTACCAGGACCCGGACCGTGACAAGCGCGAGCGCGCCTGGCGCCTGGCTGCCGAACGCCAGCTGGCCGATCGGAGAGCGATCAACGAGCTCTGGCGAAAATTCATGCAGGTGCGCGGCCAGCTGGCCGCCAACAGCGGGTTGTCCGATTACCGGGCCTATCGCTGGACTGAACTGCACAGGTTCGACTATACCCCAGAGGACTGCTTTCAGTTCCATGCAGCCATCGAAGCCGTGGTCGTCCAGGCCGCCCGGGAACTCTATGAGAAGCGCCGGCGACGCCTGGGAGTCGATTCTTTGAGACCCTGGGACCTGGAGGTCGACTCACTCGGCAGGCTGCCCCTGCGGCCTTTTCAGACGATCGATGAACTGGTCGAGAAGGGTGGCAAGATCTTCAACCAGGTTGACCTGCAGCTGGGCACGCAATTCGAAACCATGCGGCAGGAAGACCTGCTCGATCTTGCCAGCCGCAAAGGCAAGGCCCCAGGCGCATACTGCACGACTTTTATGGCTGCCCAGCGCCCGTTTATCTTCATGAACGCCGTCGGAATCCACGATGACATCCTGACCCTGGTCCACGAAGGCGGGCACGCTTTCAATGCCTTCGAGAGCCGCCAGCTACCCTTCCATGCTCAGGAACCACCGCTGGAATTCGCCGAGGTGGCTTCGATGAGCATGGAATACCTGTCTGCTCCCTATCTTGCGGCAGAACAGGGCGGTTTTTACTCCCTCGCAGATGCCGCCCGCGCCCGGGTCGAGCACCTGGAGGTGGCTGTGCGCTTTTGGCCGTATATGGCGGTGGTCGATAGCTTCCAGCATTGGGTCTATACTCACCACGTGGCGGCCAGCAAACCCGTCAACTGCGATGAGAAATGGTCTGAGCTGTGGGAGCGCTATATGCCCGGGGTGGACTGGAGTGGCCTGGAGCTAGAGAAGATCACCGGTTGGCAGCGCAAGCCGCATATCCACGCTGATCCGTTGTATTATGTAGAATACGGCCTGGCGCAGCTCGGCGCCATGCAGGTCTGGCGGCGGGCTTTGCAGGACCAGGAGAGTGCAGTGGCCGCTTACCGCCGGGCGCTCGCCCTGGGTGGTTCGGCTACCATCCCGGACCTGTATGTTGCTGCGGGAGTTAAGTTTGCCTTCGACGCCGGTACCTTGGAAAAGGCGGTCGACCTGGCCATGCGCACGATCGAGACGCTCGAGGCGGGTTCATGAGATAGAGGGATTTGCATGGAATATATTAACCTCGGCCGCAGCGGCCTGAAAATCTCGCGCCTCTGCCTTGGAACGATGACCTACGGCAGCTCACAGTGGCGCAAGTGGGTACTGGATGAAGAGCAGTCGCGGCCTTTCATACGGCGTGCCCTGGAGCTGGGCGTCAACTTCTTTGACACCGCAGATATGTACTCGCGCGGCGAGAGCGAGGCGGTTCTGGGCCGGGCGCTGCGCGAATACACCCGCCGGGAGGAAGTGGTCCTCGCCACAAAAGTCTATTTCCCCATGGGAGAAAGCCCAAACGAGGGCGGCCTGTCGCGGGTGCATATCCTGGGCAGCATCGAGGCTTCTCTCAAACGATTGGGAATGGATTATGTCGACCTGTACCAAATCCACCGCTACGATCCCGAGACGCCGATAGAAGAAACCCTGGAAGCGCTGCATGACGTGGTGAAGTCTGGCAAGGCGCGCTACATCGGCGCTTCCAGCATGTACGCCTGGCAGTTCGCCCAGGCCATATACCTGGCTGACCGGCATGGATGGACGCGCTTCGTATCTATGCAGAACCACTACAACCTGGTGTACCGGGAGGAGGAGCGCGAGATGCTGCCGCTATGCCGGGCCGAGGGCGTGGGTGTGATCCCCTGGAGCCCGCTGGCGCGCGGCTTCCTGGTTGGCAACCGCGCCCGGCAGGGTTGGGGAGAGACGGTGCGCTCGCAGATCGACGATTTCGCTCACGAGATGTACTACCAGGAGGGCGATTTTGAAGTGGTGGAGCGAGTCGTCGACCTGGCGGGGCGGCTTGGCGTAACCGCGGCACAGGTTGCCCTGGCCTGGTTGTTGCATCAACCCGGGGTAACCGCCCCGATCATCGGCGCCAGCCAAATGCACCACCTGGATGAAGCGGTTCGCGCTCTCGAGATCCGGTTATCCCCGGAGGAACAAGCCTATTTACAGCAACCTTACCGGCCTCACCCGGTGCTCGGTCATACCTGATCTTCATACGAATTTCTAACATCGCACATTCATTCTATTAACCTGGTCGATGATATAATGCGCGTGGCAAAACCTGACTTGCCTCAGGAAGGATTGCAAATATTATGATGCGTTTTGACCGCTTTACGGAGCGCGCCCAGGAAGCTGCACAGCGATCGGCGGAGATCATCCAGCGTTATGGGCACAATCAGATCGATACCGAGCACATCCTGCTGGCGCTGATCGAGCAGCCGCAGGGGGTGATCTCGCAGATTTTAGAGACCTTAAAAGTTGACGCCAGCGCGCTGACCGAGCGCCTGGACTATATCCTGCGCACCAGCCCCAAGGCCAATATCTTCGGCGGAGGCGCCGGGCAGATCTTCATCACCCCGCGCGTGAAGCGCATCATCGACCTCGCCAACGAAGAGGCCAACCGCCTGAAGGACGAATATATCTCTACCGAGCACATCTTCCTGGCGATCCTGAGCGAGCGCAGCACCCCTTCGGCGCGCCTGCTGGAAGGCGCCGGGGTAACGCGTGAACGGGTGTACGAGACCGTCCAGCAAATCCGCGGCGGCCAACGGGTAACAGACCCGCAGGCCGAGACGCGCTACCGCACCCTGGAGCGCTTCTCGCGCGACCTGACCCAGATGGCGCGCGAGGGCAAGCTGGACCCGGTGATCGGGCGCGATGTGGAGATCCTGCGCGTGATCCAGATCCTGTCGCGGCGCACCAAGAACAACCCGGTGCTGATCGGCGAAGCGGGCGTCGGCAAAACCGCCATCGTGGAGGGCCTGGCCCAAAAGATCGCCACCAACGATGTGCCGGAGATCCTGATGGGCAAGCGCGTCGTCGCCCTGGACCTGGGCGCGATGATCGCCGGGTCGCGCTTCCGTGGTGAATTCGAAGAGCGCCTGAAAGCCGCCATCGAGGAAATCCAGCGCGCCGAAGGCGAGGTGATCCTGTTCATCGACGAGCTGCACACGGTCGTCGGGGCTGGGGCGGCTCAAGGCGCCATGGACGCCTCCAATATGCTCAAACCAGCTCTGGCGCGCGGCGAGCTGCACGCCATCGGCGCAACTACCCTGGACGAGTATCACAAGCACATCGAGAAGGATGCGGCCCTAGAACGCCGCTTCGCTCCGGTTTATGTGGAAGAGCCGAACATCGAGGACACGATCCAGATGCTCATGGGGCTGCGTGACCGGTACGAGGCGCACCACAAGGTGCGTTTCTCAGATGAAGCCATCGTCGCCGCAGCCCGCCTGTCCGCCCGCTACGTGACCGACCGGCACCTGCCGGATAAGGCCATCGATCTGATGGATGAATCGGCTGCCAAGCTGCGCGTGGCGCTCTACTCCCTGCCGCCCGACCTCAAGATGATGAAGAGCGAGCTCGACCGGCTGACCGCCGAAGAAGAGCAGGCCGGATTGGAGCGCGATTACGAACGCGCCGCCCAGAAGAAAGCAGAGCGCCTGCGCCTGGAAGGCGAATTCAACGAACGCCGCGACCAGTGGGAGCACGAACACGAGCTGGACGAGGTGGTCGACTATAACGATATCGCAGAGGTAGTGGCGATGTGGACCGGCATCCCGGTCAGCCAGATGATGGAGACCGAAGCCGAGAAGCTGCTCCAAATGGAAGAGCGCCTGCACGAGCATATCATCGGGCAGGACGAAGCCATCCACGCCATCTCGGATGCCATCCGCCGGGCGCGCTCCGGTTTGAAAGACCCGCGCCGCCCGATCGGCTCCTTTATCTTCATTGGCCCCTCCGGGGTCGGCAAGACCGAGCTGGCCAAAGCCCTGGCCGAGTTCCTGTTCGAAGACCCGGACGCCCTGGTGCGCATCGACATGAGCGAATACCACGAGCAGCACACGGTCTCCCGGCTGTTCGGCGCCCCGCCCGGCTACGTCGGGTACGAGGAGGGCGGCCAGCTGACCGAAGCCGTGCGCCGGCGCCCTTACCGGGTGATCCTGTTCGACGAGATCGAGAAGGCCCATCCCGAGGTGTGGAATGCCCTTTTGCAGATCCTGGACGACGGCCGGCTGACCGATGGGCAGGGCCGCGTGGTGGACTTCCGAAACGCGGTCCTGATCATGACCAGCAACCTGGGCACAGAGTACGTGCAACACTCGGGTACGCTGGGTTTCCTGCAGCGCTCAGATAACCAGGAGGAGCGTGAAGCTCACGACAAGATCGAGAAGGCTCTGAAAGGCACTTTCCGGCCCGAGTTCCTCAACCGCATCGACGAGATCATCACCTTCTCGGCCCTATCGCGCGAGGATATGCGCCAGATCGTCGACCTGCAGATGGAGGAGATCCAGGAGCGCCTGGGTGAACGCGACTTGCGAGTTGAACTGACTCCCGCCGCCCGGGACTGGCTGGCCGACGAGGGCTTCGACCCGGCCTTTGGCGCCCGTCCCCTGCAGCGCGCCTTGCAGAAACACGTCGAGAGCCCGCTGTCTGTCAGCCTGCTGAGCGGCGAGTTCTCCAAGGGCGATACGGTCATCGTGGATGTCGACGAAGAGGGCAAGCGGCTGGTCTTCCGGCCCATTGGCCAGCCCCTGCCAGCCGAGAACATCCAACAGCTGGAGACCACCGGCTAATCGAATTCGCCGGATCTCGATTGGACTCTATCCCCTTCCCAATTACTCTGGGAAGGGGTATTTTTTATCCTTCAGAGTAGCTGGAATGCGCTGGGAGGACGATCTTCCTGCCACAGTCACCCCTGACCCAGGACAAACATCCCGGCCTGGGTGATATTTGTCTCCGGTTTGAGGATATTTGCCACTTGGATAGCGGCACCCAAAGGGATACATTTTAATCAGGAAGATCGTTTCGTATGGCCGTGGATTTGTTCGATCAGCTGCACCTGTTCAAGGACCTGAGCCCGGACCAGCGCGAACTGTTGCGCCCGCTGTTCATCTCCTGTGAATATCACGCCGGCACCGTGCTCTTCGAGCAAGGCGAGCCAGCCATTTTTCTTTATTTGATACTGGCGGGAGAAGTCGCCATCCGCTTTAAGCCGGACGACGGGCAGACGCTAACGATCGCGCGCGTGCGGGATGGCGACCTGGTCGGTTGGTCTGCGGTGATCGGCCGGAGACTATACACCTCGACGGCGATCTGCAACGAACACACCAGCCTGTTGCGGGTGCGGGGCGCTGATCTGCAGACCCTGCGGGTGTTGCACCCAGAAACGGGTATAATGGTCATCGAACGCTTGGCAACCGTGGTCGCGCCGAGACTCCAGGGCTCTCATCTGCAGGTCATCGCCATACTGGAGTACGGCCTTTCGAATGGAAATTGAGTTTACCCGAGGCCAGTTGAGATGATCAGTCCTTTGAACAACGCCCCTGAAGCGACCGCGGAGCAGCGCCTGAGCGCCCTGGTCGAACAGATCAGCGCTTATGTTGAGCACTTCCACGGCGGCTCGGTTGAACTAATCTCATTCGATGGAAAAATTGCCCGGGTGCGCCTGGGGGGCGCCTGCCTGGGCTGCCCGCTCCTGCCCAGCACCCTGCACGGCTGGGTGGAGGGCACGGTGCGCCAGTTCTTCCCGGAGGTGCGGGTCGAGTCGGCAGCCTGACCTTAGAGCAAACAATAAAATATAGAAGTTACGCAGTTGAGGTTGAAATTGGGGGTGTTTGGGCGGGCTTCGCCCGCCCAAACACCCCCATTCTCCTGCCAACTGCGTAAGTCCTAAAATAAAAAGGCATCTCGCAAAGTTCGAGATGCCTTTTTTAGATCCTCTCCTCGTGGAGTGCTGCCGGCCTGGCGATCAGGATTTTGTCATTCCGAGGAGCGCAGCGACGAGGAATCCCTGCCATCCTAATTTGAATAACTGGTGATCAGGGATTCTTCACTCCGCGAAGTTTACCCTGAGCCTGCGAAGGGCTCCGTTCAGAATGACATTCCTGGAGATAATCCTCGTGTTTCGGTTTTACTCCCCCTCGCCGACGTGGATCAGGTAGGCCTCCACCATGAGCAGGTTCTTCTCGCCGGCCCGGCGGATCACGCTCAATAACTGGTCCATCTTGTTGATCTCCTCCAGCTGCTCCTCGACGAACCAATCCAGGAATTTACACCCCAGGTAATCGTTCTGGGACTGGGCGATCGACATCAGGTTGTTGATCTGCCGGGTGACCTCCTGCTCCCAGGTCAAGGCCGCCGCGACCGCCTCTTCGGCCGAGGAAAAGTCGAATTTTGCCTCTCGAATGACCGGGATGCGCAGCTCGCCCATGGTGTCCAGGACATAATGGACGAACTTCATGGCGTGATCTTTCTCCTCTTCGGCCTGTTCGAAGAACAGCCTGGCGAGCAGGGCCAGGTTCTCCTGCTGGAAGTAGGCGGCGATGCCCAGGTACTGCATGCTGGCGCCGAATTCGCTGCCGATCTGGGCGTTCATGGCGTCTTGCAGCTCTTTGCTGATTAACATGGAATGGCTCCTATCTAGAGTGGTGTTTAACCCGCCTGGCGGCGTGGTGTTGATTTCCCCAGAGATCCCCAGACAATTATAACATGGGGAGTTTTCCGGATGAGGTGCTTAGTGGTATAGGGCTTTCTCTATCGCTTCCACCACCCATTGGTTGAGACTCTTACGTTCGCGCGCGGCGTTTTCGGCGATTTTCCGATGGGTTTCCGGGTTAAGCCGGACGTTAAAGCGCCCAGAGAACGGCCGACTGGGCTGAATCCCGTCCCTGGCGCACATTTCCAGGTAAAAGTCGATCGATTCACGAAAGGAATGTTCCAGCTCATCGGGCGTTCGCCCTTGAAATGTGATCGTGTCCCGCAAACCAATGACTTCCCCGGTAAAGATGCGGCCGTGCGGATCATGCTCCACGATTCCTGTATAATTTTTATAGTTCAACATATCAGCCATCATATCCTTCGTCTGGCACCCGGCTTCAAAAAAACCCGTGAACTTTCTTCAGAGCAAGATTGATCAAGCTGAAGGTTATCGGTTAGGAAGATTTTGATGGTTGTGAGTTACTCAAGAACGATTAACAAGATTCTTTAAGACGCGGGCGCGCAATCCGATCAGGGTCAGTCCTAGCACTTCTTTCTCAGCTTCGTCATACCGTACAATGATGCCTTCACCGATATCCATACCCACCCCTTGCCTCGGTTCTCCTACTGAGAGATAAAGAACATCCGCTTCCTCGTCATATTCCCACTGTAAATCAGAAGGCCGTTCTAGGATTTTTATCGCTTCCATACCGCAATCCTCCGGGAAGAAAAAGCGCTGGTAAAGTAGGCAGTTAGGACGAAACCATCCTCTGGACTATTCTCACGATATACAACAACCAAGAACTTGCTGGTTACAGGTGTCTCAGTGTAGAACCGGACGGCTAGCAATTCACCAAAATCGCCTTCCAGGATTAATTCTGGCTCGGACACGGTTTCCAGCGTTCGTTCCCTCTGTTCTAGCATCTCCGGATGGCGGCGCGTGATATGTTACCAGCGCTCCTCCGTCAAACGAACTAAAACACCATTGCGCGAACGTACAACCAGCATCTCATTACAATTTTAGCAGATTTATCTTTTATCTCCCTTCGTGTTCTTGATAGACGCTTACAGAGCCATGGCGCAGCCATCGGCGCGCGGGTCGCTGCCGCCCCACAGCACGCCGCTCTCGGGGTCGCGCAGGATGATCTGGCCGCGCCCGAACGTCGCCCGGGCGTGCCCGCTGACCCGCTCGACCGGGTGGCCCATGCGCGCCAGGGCGGCGAGCGTTTCCTCGGGAATGCCTTCCTCCAGGGCGAGGCGCCCGCCCGCCGGGCCGTCCTGGATGCAGAAGCGCGGCCGGTCCAGGGCGGCCTGGGGATCGAGATGGTCATCGACCAGGGCTACCACCACCTGCAGGTGGCCCTGCGGCTGCATGAAGCCGCCCATCACGCCGAAGCAGGCCAGCAGTTCTTCGCCGGCTTCGCCCGGGCGGGTCAACAGGGCGGGGATGATGGTGTGGTAGGGGCGCTTGCCGGGAGCCAGGGCGTTGGGGTGGTCGGGGTCCAGGCTGAAGTTGTGGCCGCGATTCTGCAGCGTGAAACCCCAGCCGGGCGGGACGAGGCCGGTGCCGAAACCCATGTAGTTGCTGTTGATCAGCGAGCAGGCGTTGCCTTCCCCGTCTACGACGCTCAAGTAAACCGTGTCGGAAGAGACGAAGGGCGCGCCGCGCCGTTGGTCGAGTGCCGCCCGGGCCGGGTCGATCAGCCGGCGGCGCTGGGCGGCATAATCCCTGGAGAGCAGCGCCTCCAGCGGGGCAGGATTGAAAGCCGGGTCGGCTACGTACCAGGCGGCGTCGGCGAAGGCCAGGCGCATGGCTTCGATCTCTAAATGCAGGCGTTCGTGGCCGAGCGGAGGCAGGCCGGCCAGGTCGAAGCCCTCCAGCAGGTTGAGCCCGAGCAGGGCAGCCAGCCCCTGACCGTTGGGCGGGCACTCCCACAGGCGCACGCCGCGGTAATCCACGCAGAGGGGCGCTTCCCAGGTGCTGGCATGGGCGGCTAAATCCTCCAGGCTCAGGCAGCCGCCGGCCGACTGGATCGCGTTCGCAATCGCTGCGCCGATCTCGCCCCGGTAGAAGGCGTCTTTGCCGCCCTCGCCTATCCGGCGCAGGGAACGCGCCAGGCCGGGGTTGCGGAAGATCTCGCCGGGACGCGGGGCGCGACCCGCGAGGGTCAGCTCCAGCCCGCCCTGGGCGTGGCGCAGCTGGCGCTCGACGCCGCGCGCCCAGTAATAGGCGGTGATGGGGGCCACCGGAAAGCCGCCCTCCGCCAGGCGCACGGCGGGGGCCAGCGCTGCACGCATCGACAGGCGTCCATGGCGCTCGAGCAGGTCGCACCAGGCGGCGCAGGCCCCCGGCACGGTGATGGTGTAGGGGTGGAAGGGGGGCAGCTCCCGGTCGAAGCCCTCCCGGCGCAGGCGCTCCAGCGTCAGGGCACCCGGGGCGCGCCCGGAGCCGTTCAAGGCGCTCACCCGGCGGGAGGCGGCGTCGAAATACAGGGCGAAGCAGTCCCCGCCCAGGCCGGTGGAGGTCGGCTCGGTCACGTTGAGGGCGGCGGCAGCAGCCACGGCCGCGTCGGCGGCGTTCCCGCCGCGCCCCAGGACCTCCAGCCCGGCCGCGACCGCCAGCGGCTGGGAGGTGGCGACCATGCCGCGCCGGCCCAGGACCGGCGAACGGCGCGAGGCGAACTGCAGGGGGGGATCAGGGTCGGCAAATTGCATGGCAGGCGGCTCGACGGTTACACTCGGACAAGGATAAAAGTGGAAAGTGATGGTCTGGTTTAATTATACGTGCGATCGATTCATTCTTTCGGATCGCGGGTAGAATCAACGCAAGGTTCGTTCCCCCGTTTTATTCCCCGAAAGGAGTGTGTCAGATGCCGGTCTATATCCTGCTCTCCACCATGACCGACGAGGGCGCCGAGACCCTCAAGGTCAACCCCGGCCGCGTCAAGGAGGTCAACCAGGAGTTGGAGGCGATGGGCGTGCGGGTCTTGCAGCAGTACGCCACGCTCGGCCCGTACGACTTCGTCAACGTGGTCGAGGGTCCCGATAACGCCACCATGCTGCGCGTGTCGGTCGAGATGGGCTCGCGCGGCAGCGTCAAGATCCTGACCATGCCGGCGGTGCCGGTCGACGATTTCCTGGGCAGCCTGGGCTAGGTTTCTCCCCCATATCGGTCATTGTGAGGGTATGGGCAGCTCCGCCCATACCCTCACTTTTTATTTTCACTCGTCGCCCAGGTGCTGCTCGATGGTGGCTTCCAGGCGGGAGACCTTGCGGTAGTTCAGCACCAGCAGCACCAGGATAGCGCCCACCGGCACCACCAGGCACAGCAGGGTGGAGACGAAGATGATCACCAGTTCGCTAAATCCGATTCCCATACGACCTCTCTACATTTACTAACGGTCGACTCGGATGCCCTCGCCGGCGACCACCTGGCCCACTTCCCACAGCGGCTGGCCGCGCCGGGCGGCGGAGGCCAGCAGGGCGTCCATGTGCCCGGGCGGCACCGCCAGCAGCAGCCCGCCGCTGGTCTGGGCGTCGAAGAGCAGCATTTGCTCGGGCTCCTCGATAGCGGGGTCGAAGGCGACGTGCGGGCCGAAGTACAGCCGGTTGTCGGACGAGCCGCCGGGGAAGATGAACTCCTGGGCGTAACGGCGGGCGCCGCGCAGCAACGGGATACTCCCGAAGGAGAAACGCAGGCCCACGCCGGAGGCCGACGCCATTTCATTAACGTGCCCCAGCAGGCCGAAGCCGGTGATGTCGGTCCCACCGCGCACGCCGGCTTCTAACGCCACCTGGCTGGCGACCGCGTTGAGGCGCTTCATCCAGCCGACCGCCTCGGAGACGTCGGTCGGGTCGGCCTGCTCGCGCTTCAAAGCGGTGGTGATGGTGCCGGTGCCGAGCGGCTTGGTCAGCACCAGCCGGTCGCCGGGGCGGGCGCCGCGCTTGGTGATCATCTGCGCCGGGTCGACGAAACCGAGCGCGATCAGGCCGTACTTGGGCTCGGGGTCCTGCACGGTGTGACCCCCGGCGATGACCACGCCCGCCTCCAGGGCTTTCTCGGCGCCGCCGCGCAGGATCTCCGCCGTCACCTCGGCCGGCAGGTCGGGCGGCAGGGCGGCTACGTTGAGCGCCAGGAAAGGCACCCCGCCCATGGCGTACACGTCCGACAGGCTGTTGGCGGCGGCGATCGCCCCGTAATCGTAGGGGTTGTCGACCACCGGGGTGAAGAAGTCGGTGGTCACCACCAGGGCGCGCCCCTCGTCAAGCCGCCAGACGGCGGCGTCGTCCGGCTCGCCCAAACCGACCAGCAGGTCGGGGTAGCGGGCGGG
>DATDRQ010000096.1:0-3952 GCA_035291645.1 Anaerolineales bacterium | reverse complement strand
TGCTGAATCGGGGTTGGGGTGGAATAACCAGCGGCAGAGATTCCCGCATTGATCTGCGGGTTAAAAGCAAACGAAGTAAAGCTCACAAGAGGTCCTTTTGGCATAAGATTGAGCCAAGGCGAACCCCAGCCCGCCCGCATCTGTTATGGACAAATCTTATCCATTTACAGCCGCGGACGGTGGAGTATACCACATTAACAATTGAAAAACCGCCCTGATGCAGCTCGGCTGCTCGGCGATGGTCAGCTCGGAGGGAGAGTGAGGGACCTTATACCCGGTGCGAACAAAGAGACGGCCAAAAGAGGACCGCTTATTCCCCTTGGGCTTTTGTGGTAGAATCCGCAGCGTTATCTGGCAAGCAAGGCGAGTAGGATTTTAGTAGAGTGTATGGGTCGGTTCCTGCCGGAAATATAGGAAATATCCGGAAAAGGCAACCCCATATCTGCCTAAAAGACCCGAAAACCTACCTGCTGGACATATATGGTGCAATAAAATTATGCCCGCGTAGCTCAGTGGATAGAGCATTTGCTTGCGGAGCAAAGGGCCGGGCGTTCGAGTCGCCCCGCGGGCGCCTAAATGGGGGTCATTTATAAAGGAGACCGACCTCAAGCGGTGAGGGGGTCTCCTTTTTTGTCTCCCACCAGCTGCAGGCTGCCCGAGATGAGCGGCAGCACCTGCCGGACGTACTCCCCGGCCGGCCCTCTTTGTTCCTGCTGCAACCATTGCACCGCCGCCCCGTAGATCGCCCAGCTGGCAACCATCGCCGCCTGCTCCGGCGTGGGGCAGGATCCCGCGCCGACCGTCGGATTTTCCACCAGCCAGCCGTGCAGGATCTCGTACAGCGCTTCTCTGACCTGTTTCTCCATCAGCGGTTCTAACTGCCCGTAGGGCGGCGGGCAGTGGCGCCCGATCTCGTCCAGAAACTCGCAGACGGTCAAGATCAGTTGCGCAAGGTTCTCCGGATTATAGGGAGAGCCTTCCGGCAGCTGGCTGTGCAACCGCTGCCGGATCATCGCCCGGACGGTGTGCGCCAGCAAGGCGTACTTGTCCTGGAAGTGGGCGTAGAAGGTCACCCGGTTGACCGTCGCCCGCCCGGCGATATCCTGCACGGTGATATCCTGGAAGCTTTTTTCCATCATCAATTCGCTGAATGCCTGCTGGAGCAGCTGGCGGGTGCGGATGACCCGCGGGTCCTCTTTGCGAACCTGTTCGCTTTTCTCAACAAGTTCTTGGTCGAGTAACATTTCTAAACCTCCGTCGTTTAGGCGACAAAACCGGGAATTTGTAGGTTGACATTCCGGCAAAGAAAGTTATCATATGTATTCTACACAACAATTGTAGTTTTTGCAACGGTGGTTAATAAAATAAAAAGATCTCCAGGAAAATCGAGTATGAAACCCATTACCAATCCTTTTTCTGCCATGCCAATGGTGACCGAGAGAACGGAGCGCGGCGAGTGGACGGCTGACATCTACTCCCTGCTGCTGCGCAACCGGATCATATTCATCGGGGACGAGATCGATGATCGGACCGCCAACCTGGTCGTCGCGCAACTCCTCTACCTGAGCAACCAGGACCCCGAAGCGCCCATCCAGATGTACATCCAATCCCCAGGGGGCGTCATCTATGCCGGCCTGGCCATCTACGATGCCATGCAGATGATCCCCAACCCTATCGCCACCCTGGCGATAGGCATCACCGCCTCGTTTGGGACCGTCCTGCTGGCCGCCGGCAGCCATGGCCAGCGTTACGCCCTCCCGCATGCCACCATCCACATGCACCAGCCCCTGGGCGGCGCCCAGGGCCAGGTGACCGAGATCCAGATCCAGGCGCGCGAGATCTTACGCTTGAAGAATAGCTTGAACGAGATCATAGCCCGCCACACCGGGCAGCCTCTGGAAGTCATCGAAAGAGACACCGAGCGCGACTTCTACATGAGCGCCGCCCAGGCGGTCAATTACGGCTTGATCGACCATGTGATGGAAATCCCGGAATCGAAAAGGGAATCTTTACAGGTAGAGAGATGAATACAACCAAACCACTACAGACCGAACCCCAGGTCGCCATTCACCCGGATACCCGCATCGGCTATGTCCACCTGAGTGTGGCCGACCTGGAACGCCAGGTAGAGTTCTACCGGCAAGTCATCGGCCTGCAGCTGCACTGGCGGGAAGGCGCCTCGGCTGGGCTGGGAGCCGGCGGTGCTGACTTGCTGCGGCTGACCGAAGTGCCCGGCGCGCGCAGGTATAGCGGCACGACCGGCATCTACCACTTCGCCATCCTGCTGCCCAGCCGCCGGGAGCTGGCCCGCGCTATCGGACGCCTGATCGCGCTGCGCTATCGCAATTACCCGACCGACCACGTCATGACCAAGACGACTTACCTGGACGATCCGGAAGGCAACAATATCGAGCTGTACGCCGACACCCCGGAGGATGGCTTCTTCGGGTTCGAAAATGGTGTGGCGGTCGCCCGGCACGCGGATGGCACCTCCAGCGACGGGCGAGAACCGCTCGACGTCGATGCGCTGCTACGCGAACTTGGCCCGGACGATCGGCTAGACCAGCCGATGCCAATTGAGACCAAGATCGGGCATGTCCATCTGTATGTCGCCAATCTCGACCAGACGATGCACTTCTATCACAACTTGCTCGGCTTCGACGACATGGGTATCGCCCGCGCCTTCCGCATGGGCATGGTCTCTGCGGGCGGCTATCACCATCACATCGGCTTCAACACCTGGGTCGGCGAAGACGCCCCGCCGCCCCCGCCCGGCGCGCTCGGGCTGCGTTACTTCACCGTCGTGCTGCCGGACGTGACTGGACTGGAAAGCGTGCTACAGCGTGTTCATCAGGCAGGCCTGGAAACGGAGCAGACTGCGAGCGGAGTCCTGGTACGGGATCCCTCCCAGAACGGCATCTTGCTGACCAGCCGCGCTAACGAATAAACCAAATTTGGATCAACCTTATCCGGCGATATTGACGCGCTGAGACTCCTCTTGTTGACACTTGCTCACCCCAGGAGGCCGAACATGAGAATCCTATTGAGCATCCTCGGCGTTTTGTTAGTCCTGACGGGAGTCGTCTGGTTCCTGCAGGGGATCAACCTCCTGCCCGGCAGCTTCATGACCGGGCAAACCCAGTGGGCAGTCTATGGCGTCCTCGCGATCATTGCAGGGGTCGGACTGCTGGTTTACGCCAGCCGGCGTGGAACTTTCCCGCCCAGGTGAGGCGATGATGCTTCCCACCGGCGAGAGCTGCACCCCCAATATCAGTACGCGCGAGCGGCGGAAGCGGCTGGCGGGAGGCGCGCTTCAGCTCCTAATCGCTTTGGTTGTATTGGCGGCTCTCCTGGTAAGCAGCGCCGATAGTTGGTGGCGGCTCGTGCTCCTGCCCATGTTTTGGGGCGCAGCGTTGGGGTTCTTTCAGTGGCAAGACAGGACTTGAGTGGGTCTGGCGGCGCGAGGTTCGCGCCAACTGGGCCTTCGAGTGGAGAAGATCGAATATCCTGCCGAACTGGCGCAGGTGCGGCAACAAGCACGCAGGGTGCATGTCAAAGCCTTCTCGGCAGCCATATTCTTGACCCTGTTAGTCCTCGCGCTGCCGCCCCTGCCATAAGACTCCGTTGGTTATACTTCAGATCTCAGCCGGTAACCCACCCCAGCTTCCGTCAGGATGTAGTGCGGCCGGGTAGGGTCGCTCTCGATCTTGCGGCGCAGGTTGCTGATGTTGACGCGCAACAGGTGTAAACCGTCCCAGGTTTATAGCTCCTCCCGCCGGACGATCACCTGCAACCCGTTCTCGACCGGCCTGTCCGCAATCAGGATCAGATAGCCTCCACCCCCTGCGCCGGACAGCTTCCAACCCAGGGCGCGCCCTTCGTTCTGTCGGATCAGTTCGGCGACCATGTCGTTCATCATATCCGGGAACATCTCGATCTGGGCCTCGAAAGA
>DATDRQ010000095.1:0-13091 GCA_035291645.1 Anaerolineales bacterium | reverse complement strand
CGACCCGCATTCAGGCAAAAGGCTACCAACAACCAATCCTGGCTTACCGGTTCCTGAAGGAAAAGCCCAGACCGGGTTCACCCCGAGGCATCGATGGCCTCGGCGCGCCGATGGTGGGTAGGCAACGTGAACTGGCTCTGTTGGTGGCTTCTGCGAAGAATCTGGTTGAACATAAAAAAAGCCAGTTTGTGTTGGTGACCGGAGAGGCTGGAATAGGGAAGAGCCGCCTGAAGGCCGAGCTGAAGCAGCACCTTCGCAATCAGCCGCTGTTGGTCCTCGAAGGACAAAGCCTGACTTACCGCCGGTCCGTTCCGTATTGGATCTTCAAAGATTTGCTGCGTGAATTCCTGAAACTACCTGCGAATGCCCCACCAGTCCTGATAAAGGAACGCCTTACCAGCCATGCCGGAACTCTGCTTGGTAAGCGTTCTCAAGTTAGCCTGCCTTTCCTGGAGCACCTGTTACTTCAAGAACAGGAAGCCGCAGCGCCAACCGGGCAGTTCGCTTACATGGACCCGGAACAGATCCGGCAAAACATCTTTCAATCCGTGCGCGACCTGCTGCAGGCGGAGGCCGGGCGCCAGCCACTGGTATTAATCTTCGAGGATCTGCATTGGGCGGATGATACATCCCTGGATCTGCTCGCCTTCTTGCTCGAGACGCTTCATCGAGCACCGGTAATGATATGTGCGATATCGCGACCCGAAAACGCCAACCAGCTGGTCACCGTAGCGCGCCTGGCGGAGCAACGACACGGCTTGTCATTTGGACATGTCCAGCTCGATAATCTTTCCCCTCTACAAAGCGACCAGTTATTGAAGGAGTTGCTGAAGATACCGGAATTGCCGGAATATTTCCGCCTGCTCGTCTTGAAGCGAGCGGAGGGCATCCCCTTTTACCTTGAAGAGATCCTGCGGATGCTGATCGATGATGGGGTGATCGAGTTCGTCGCTGGGCATTGGCGCATGGTAGCTGGAGCCGAGGTTGCGACGTTGAGAGTCCCGGGCAACCTTCAGAACCTGATCCTCGCCCGCGTCGATAAGTTAGGATCTGAACAGCGCAGCGTGCTCCAGGCAGCCTCTGTGATCGGGGCAGAATTCCCCTTTCCGGTGCTATCTCAGGTTCTGCCGGATTTAAACGAATCTAAACTGAGAGTTCTCCTGGAGGGCCTGGTAAAAAGGGCTTTCATACTTCCACCTTCCAATGAAGGGCTGAGCTTCCAATTTCGCCACGTTCTGACATCGGATGGCGTCTACAGCACGCTATTACGGAGTGAAAAAGAGCGCTTACACGGCCAGGTTGCCAAAGCGATCGAAAACCATTATGCCGGAAACCTGGAGGATCAGGTAGAGATCCTGGCTGGACACTTCCTCCGGAGCGTATACCTGGATCGAGCACTGCATTACCTGATCCTGGCTGGTCAGAAAGCAGGACGTGAGTACGCTAACCAGCAATCCCGCCAACACTTCAGCGAAGCGGCGGTATTATTATCTCGCGTTCCCCATACCTCAGACCAGGCACGTCAAATCTGGACTGGAATGGGTGATGTGTTGACCTTCGTGGGCGATTATCCGAACGCACGCAAGAATTACCAGGAAGCCTTGAGTCTTTACGATGTGATCGGCGAATCCGAAAACAATCTGTCTGTTATCCGCGAATGCAGCGGCCTCCACAGGAAGATCGCTACTACGTTCGAACGCCAGGGAGATTTTCAAGAAGCGCTTCAACATTTAGCGCAGGCAAACCAGGTTCTGGATCAATCCATCATTCCTTCTCCCTATGAGAAGGCTGCGATATTCAACTCGACAGGTTGGATTTACTTCCTCCAGGGGAGATTCGGAGAAGCTCGAAAATCTTTATCATCCGCACAGAAACTGGTGGAAGGTACAAAGAATTTAGATATCCTTGCCTCTATTCATAATCGATTGGGCGCGGTTGCCTACCAGGAGCGTTCATATTTTGAGTCTGAGATGCATGTCTCAGAAAGCCTGAACCTGCGCGAGCGGATGAACGATAAAGCTGGCGTCGCCAGGCTTTATAACAACCTTGGGTTATTGGGTCTCATGCGTGGGAATCTCCGCATGGCGGAGGAGAATTTCACACAGAGTACCACGCTGCTGGAAAGGATCGGCGATGCCGAAGGGATTGCACTCACAAACATCAACCTCGGACTGGTGAAAATTGACCGGGGGGATTTCCAGGCTGCCGGATCCTACCTGGCGAAAGCAATGCATGCGGCAGAGCAGATCGGCCATCGCTACTACCTGGCGCTTGCGAATCTATATATCGGCCGGATTAACACAGAGGCCGGGGATCATGCCGCAGCGGGACGATCTCTTTCCGAGAGTTTGTCGATATTCACCGAGCTGGGTGCGGCAGACGGGCGGCTCGACACATTGTTTTACATAGCAGAGAACTATTTGGCGGATCAAGATATTGATCAGGCTTCTGCCTCTTCAGAGCTTGCTGAAGCAGAATTGAACAGATCGGATACCGAGATTTCCGCCAATGCAGTTCAGCGCGGGCGGGTGTTGAGGTTGCAAGGCAAGATTGCTCGTGTGAAGGGCGATTTTGTTCACGCCAGAAAAAAGCTAGAGGAAAGCGATCGAGTTTTTTCTCAATCTTCGGAGAAACTCGAGCTGGGCCGCACATACCAGGAACTCGGCTGCCTGGCTAAGAACCAGGGATCTCGTTCGCTGGCGAAGGGTTATTTCCAAAGGGCAGGCCTGATTTTCGATCAATTAGGAGCCGATCGGGACCTGTGCAAAGTAAAAAAAGAATTGGACCATCTCAATAAATCATTCTGAAAGCCTTATCCAATAATATTAAAAGAGACGGAACGAGAGCCACTTTCCTCGTTCCGTGTGTTCTATGTGCCGAAATCGAGGCGTCTAACCGTCAAAATTGATCCAGTTTCCTGACCATGGGATACTGCCTACCCAACTGCCATCTCCCTCTTTCCAGGTGAAGAATTTCTCGGCAAAGGAGGCTTCTCCGTACGAGCCGGCCCAGGCTCCGTTTCCGCCAGCCCAGGCCCCATAACCCCCAGCCCAGGCGCCATAACCCCCGGCCCAGGCGCCATAACCCCCGGCCCAGGCCCCGTAGCCGCCTGCCCAGGCCCCGTAGCCGCCCGCCCAGGCGCCATACCCCCCTGCCCAAGCGCCATAACCGCCAGCCCACGCCCCGTAACCTCCGGATCGTTCCTCGTAAATTCCATCCCAGTCCCAATACCCGCCGCCCCACCCATCGAAATCGCCTCGCAGCCGGAATGTATCGCTGACAGGATCATAGTCAGAGAAACCTTCATAGTGCTCTTGACCGGAAAGATCGAATTGGACGTTCAAGCCATAGTTCGAGGATCCATCGACGTCAGCGAATACAGCGTCTGGGGCATTTGCTCGTCCTGCTCCTTGCTGCCACATGCTGTATAAGGCATCTGTTGTCTCTAAATCAATCCAAGGAAAAGCAGTTTGCGTTAATCGGTACTTTACCTGATCCGGTGTTAAATCGGGATTGTGCGAGAGCGTCAGCGCAGCGATCCCGGAGACGACCGCGGCGGCTTGGGAGGTTCCCGCCATTGTAAAGTATTTTTGTGACAAGCGGTTAGCCTCGTGGTGCTCATCGATGTAGCTCTTACCGGGCATACTTGAAGCCATGTGGGCGCCGGGAGCGACTACATCGGGTTTGGCGAATCCGTCCAGGGTAGGTCCAGCTGCAGAGAAGGGGGTGATGTAGTCATCATTCCAATCAGCGGGCGTGTAATTGTCCGTAAATGCGCCGACGGTGATCACATAAGGATTGTTGCCGGGTACGCCGATGGTCATCGCGTGGGGGCCTCCATTTCCGGCCGCCACGACGACGGTGATCCCCTCCGCCCAGGCAGCCATGACGGCCTGGTTCAAAGGATCGGCCCAGTATGGTGATTGGACATTGGAAACCAGCGAAAGATTAAGTACCCGGATGTTTAACTCATCTTTGTGGGTGATGACCCACTCGATCCCCTGGATGACCTGGGAATAAGTTCCGGCCCCTAATTCGTCAAGCACTCGCACTCCCACTAACCTGACCCCAGGAGCGATGCCATTCCATTCCCCGTCCGGCCCGACCTGGCTATTGGCGATGATCCCGGCGATGTGGGTGCCGTGCCCGTTTGGATCGGTAGGGGCATGCTTGCCATCCACGAAGTCGGCCCACCCGATGATGCGGTTCTCTCCCTGTCCCTGGATGTTCTTCACCAATCCTGGATGGCGGCTGAGCCCGGTATCGACGATCGCGACTGTGATCCCCTCACCCTTTGCTCCCTGCTCCCAGGCGAAGTCCGCTCCAACCACATCGGGGTAATCTGATGTCGGGACTGGTTCGTGCTGTTCTGCATCAGCAAGGCTGACGGTCGAATCCTGCCAGACAGCTCTCGCGCGCGGGTCCCGGCTGGCGAGATTTACCGATCCAACAGGCATAGTAGCAGCTACAGCTCCGATCACATCCAGGTTAGCGCTGATTTCCCCACCATAATCCGCAACCAGCTCTGCCGCTTCACTAACTGTTTTTGCCTGGACGATGAAGTCGGCTTTGGGCGCCACCTGGGCATCCGGTGAGCCTGCAAGGAGCGTGATCACACCTGTGGTTAAGACTAACCGGAGGAAGGATTGACAGAGTGAGGTTACCAGTTTCATTTTTTACTCCTAGCGCGGAAATTTCTATCGATTGGTGGATAAAGATTGATGAACAACAAAAGCCTGGTTGCCCAGGCCTTAAAATGAACCACTCAACGTAGCCATTAATCTTCGGCAGCCTGGCGATCATAGTCATTTCACATGACGTTAGACCCATGACTTTGCGTCCCCGGTTTTCGCCGGGTTTGCCTTTATCGGATATTTCCCATTTTAGCATAGGAAGGATGGGAGAGTCAATCAGGCATCACTATCAAGTTTGCAAGTATTTAATTATTTACAATAAATAATGCTAACAGTAAGGGGTTGACAGGTCGTCCTAATAATCGGTTCGTTTGAAGCATGCTTGTTGGGCCATTCGTATGACGAAAGGCATATCGGAAACCGGTTGAATCACTTTGTGAAAAATTCAACCGAGTGGTAAACTATACCCCGCTATTATCTGCACTTATAGTTCTTATTTCACTATATCAGGAGGTCTTAATGACTGGCAAGAAATGGGTTTACCTCTTCAGTGACGTCGAAGGGGCTGAGGGTTACGTCGGCGGTAGTTGGGATGGCGTGCGCGCTCTTTTGGGCGGCAAGGGTTCTGGCCTGGCGGATATGACCCGGGCTCAGGTACCAGTCCCACCGGGTTTTACCGTCACAACCGAGGCTTGCAATGCATATCTTGCAGCAAGCCAGAAATTCCCAGCGGGAATGTGGGACCAGGAGATCGAGGCGCTTAAAGCCGTCGAATCTGTGACCGGAAAGAAGTTCGGCGACCCGGAGAATCCCCTGCTTGTCTCCTGCCGTTCCGGGGCCAAGTTTTCCATGCCAGGGATGATGGATACGGTGCTCAACATCGGTTTAAACGATGCCACAGCTGAGGGCATGATTAAGAAGACCGGTGATGCCCGATTTGTTTATGATGCTTATCGCCGCCTGGTTGAGATGTTCGGGGAAGTCGTCCTGGGTATTCCGGACGAGGCTTTCGAAGGTCCTCTGGCAGAATATAAAGAAAAGAGGGTTATCAAAGCCGATACCGACATGACCGCCAATGACTGGAAGTCGATGGTCGAGAAGTTCAAGGCGGTCGTCCGGGAACACGAAGGCTTTAACTTCCCACAGGATCCGTACGAGCAGTTGCGCCTGGCAACCGAAGCCGTCTTCAAATCGTGGAACGGCAAGCGGGCAGTCGATTACCGCAACGCGGCCGGTATCGCCCATGACCTCGGCACCGCGGTGAATATCCAGACGATGGTTTTCGGTAATATGGGTTGGGATTCAGGCACCGGCGTGGCTTTCACTCGAGACCCCGCCAACGGGGACCGAGAGATGTACGGTGATTACCTCCTGAACGCCCAGGGCGAGGACGTCGTAGCCGGCATCCGCAACACCGAAAAGATCCAAAACCTCGGCCGGGAAATGCCCAAATCCTATAAGGAGTTCCTTGAGATTTGCGACAAACTCGAACGCCACTACCGGGAGATGCAGGACGTCGAATTCACGATCGAGAAGGGCAAGCTTTGGATGTTGCAGACCCGTAATGGTAAACGCACTGCCAAGGCCGCCGTCAAGATCGCTGTAGATATGGCGAACGAAGGATTGATCAACCGCCAGGAGGCCATCCTGCGCGTGCGTCCGGAGGATGTAGACACCCTGCTGCACCCCCAATTCGATATGGAGGCCAAGAAGCATGCCCGCACCCAAGGCACCCTGTACGCCACCGGCGTGAACGCCTCTCCTGGAGCGGCTGTTGGCCGGGTTTACTTCGATGCGGACACATCCGAGCATATGGCTAAGGAGGAAGGCCAGGACGTGATCATGGTTCGCCCTTTCACCAAGCCAGATGACGTCCACGGGATGTTGGCGGCGAAAGGCATCCTGACCAGTGAAGGTGGAGCAACCTCTCACGCCGCGGTAGTGGCCCGCCAGTTCGGCGTCCCGTGTGTCGTCGGAGCTGCCTCTATCCGCATCGACCTGGAAAGGCGTCAGATGGCCGTCGATGGAAAAGTCGTAAAGGAAGGAGACTGGGTCTCTGTCGATGGGACCAGCGGCGAGGTCTTCCTCGGTAAAATCCCGACTATCGCACCTACCCTCGAAGAGCAGACCGATCTGCTGACGCTGCTCTCTTGGGCGGACGAAATCTGCGCCACACAGGGTATTCGGAAAGCCCCCGCGGGCTGGCCCACTCGTGGACTGCAGGTCTGGGCGAATGCCGATTACCCGGCCGATGCACGCCGGGCGCGTTCGTACGGGGCGGTCGGGATCGGCCTGTGCCGCACCGAGCACATGTTCTTCGAGCAAGAACGCCTGCCGATCGTGCAGCGAATGATCCTCGCCAAGTCCAGCGCTGAGCGCACAGCGGCCCTGGATGAACTGCTGCCCCACCAGCGTTCTGATTTCGAAGGTCTGTTCGAGGCCATGGACGGTTACCCGGTGATCATCCGCCTGATCGACCCGCCGCTCCACGAGTTCCTGCCCTCATTGGAGGAGCTGCTCGAAGAGGTCATCACCATGCGGGTCAAGGGCGAGACAGACGGTCTGGAAGAAAAAGAAGTTCTCCTGACGAACGTCCGGGCGCTGCACGAGAGTAATCCGATGATGGGTCTGCGCGGCGTCCGTTTGAGCATCGTCATGCCGGAGATTGTCGAGATGCAGGTGCGGGCGATCTTCGAAGCGGCTGCGAACGTCACGCTGAAGGGTGTGAACGCCAAGCCTGAGGTCATGATCCCGCTCACCGGACATGTCAACGAACTGAACGTGATCCAACCCCGCCTGGTCGAGATCGCTAAATCCGTCATGCAGGAAAAGGGCGTCCAGTTCCCCTATAAATTTGGCACGATGATCGAGATCCCGCGGGCGTGCGTGACCGCGGCGGAGATCGCGGGGGTCGCCGAATTCTTCTCTTTCGGCACCAACGACCTGACCCAGATGACCTACGGGTACAGCCGCGACGATGCAGAGCGCAATTTCCTGCTCAAATACGTCGAGGATGGCATCCTGCCCAAGAATCCGTTCCAGACGATCGACCGCGCCGGCGTCGGCCGGCTGATGAAAATGGCGGTCGATGATGGACGCAGCGCTCGCAGCGACCTGGAAGTGGGTATCTGCGGCGAGCACGGCGGCGATCCCGAATCTATCGAGTTCTGCCATACGATCGGGCAGAACTACGTGAGCTGCTCGCCCTTCCGGGTGCCGATCGCCCGGCTCTCTGCGGCGCACGCCGCTCTCAAGCACCAAGGCGTCACGATTGCCGAAGACAAGTAAACTGGTTTATTGATTAAAATAACCACCCCGCAGCCGGAATCAGGTCACCCGGCTGCGGGGTCTTTTATTTCTGTCGAGTTTTTAAGTCTCACGTCTCTGGCTGGATCATCCCCAGGGCTTCCAGGTACCAGCGCGGGGCGCGCGAGACCAGGTTACCGAAGCGATCGGAAACCGGCTTGCGCCGATCGTCGCCTGGTTCCCCGGGGACACATTCTAACATCGGGTGTTCCTGGCAACCTATTCTTTCGGCGCTTACCCGAAAACAATTCGGGCAGATGAATAACGATTTTTCAGGCTCCATTCATAATTTCCCCTGTGCTTGACAGATGTACCTCGGCGAGATCCTCCTGACCGATTTCCCCAAATTAGTCTAAGCGATCTCCGCTTGGGGAAGTAGTTCAGACGATGTGATTAAGAAGTTGCGACGCACCCGTAGGGGTGCGTCGCATGGAAAAAAGCTTAGAAGGAGGGGGTTGAGCTGCGTTGTTTCGGCGATGGTTTCCGTCCCCAGCAATGTAACTGCTTTGTTCGGAGGACCCGGTTCGATGTGGCGGCGAAGAACTGGTTGTTCTGTATAGGGCGGCGGCGATGTGGCTGCGAAGAACGGCGATGTGGCTGCGATGATCTGATTGCGACCTCGATGATTTCGAGTTTGCGGGGTTCAGCGAGTCTTTGCGGCGATGGGCCGGAATGTATCTACAATGAACTGCGGTGAACGGCGATGGTGTTGCCCTATACGAGCTCCTTCGTTAGCTCCTTTCTCACAAAATTGGCCCCAGCTTCCAGGGCTTGCAAGTTGAGCGGTAATAGTTTCTTGTGCCGCTCAGGAATATGTTCTTTTAATACCTGCGCAATCCCGTCAATCTCGAGTACTGGCAACCTGGCAAGCATCGCTCCGATGACGACGATGTTGATCAATCGTCTGTCCCCCAGTGATTCGGCGATTTCGTTAGCGGGTATGGGAATGGACTGGATGTCGCGACGTTTTACGGGCCGGTTAACCAGCGATGCGTTGACGATTAGCAAACCACATTTAACCACTGACTCTTCGTATTTGTCAAGGGAGGGAAGGTTCATGGCGATCGCGCATCTAGGGTTGCGGACCAGCGGCGATCCGATCTCCTCATCGGAGATGATTACCGTGCAATTGGCCGTCCCACCGCGCATTTCCGGTCCATACGATGGGATCCAGGTGACCTCTTTTCCGGCATCCATGGCGGCATAGGCCAGTACCTGTCCGGCAAAAAGGATCCCCTGGCCGCCAAACCCTGCGATCACGATTTCAGTCTGCATCTAGGGCTAACCTTCCTCGGGTGATTGGAGTCTGGCTGAGTGCTGGGTTGACTTTGAACTCTCCTAACGAAAAAAACGGGAGCATGTGTTCTTCCAGCCAATGCAAGGACTCGACCGGTTTCATGCCCCAATTGGTCGGGCAGGTGGATAGCAGTTCGACGAGCGAGAAGCCGATCCCGCGTGCCTGGGTTTCGAACGCCAGCCGGAGCGATTTCTTTGCCAGGCGGATATTCTTCGGATCGTGCAGGCTGCGCCGGGCCACATAGCCGACTCCATCCAGGGTTGCCAGCATTTCCGACATACGAATTGGAAACCCCATCTGCTCGACATCCCTGCCATACGGGGATGAGGTCGTCTTCTGACCCGGCAGGGTGGTGGGGGCCATTTGCCCTCCGGTCATGCCGTAATTGGCGTTGTTGATGAAGATTACCGTTATATTTTCGCCACGCGCCGCGGCGTGGACGATCTCTCCCATCCCGATCGAGGCCAGGTCGCCGTCTCCCTGGTAGGTGAAGACGAACCGGTTGGGCAGTACGCGCTTGATCCCGGTTGCCATCGCCGGAGCGCGGCCGTGGGCAGCCTCGACAAAATCACATTCAAAATAATTGTAGGCGAACACGGAGCAGCCGACGGAGGCGACCCCGATCGTGTTTTCGATCAGGTCCATCTCGTCCAGGATTTCGGCGACCAGACGGTGGGCAACGCCATGTGTGCAGCCTGGACAATAACTCGTCACCGTATCGGTAAAGGCATCCGGTCGTTGGTATACGACCTCAGCAGGAATCTCGACGACCATTCACCAATCTCCTCAATTCCTGGCGAGAGCCAGGCGCTCCATCCAGCTCTTGCGCGGGTTTTCACTGAAAGAAAGCGGCTCGAAGCTTAACCGTTTTATTTCCGCATGGATTTCATCCGGGAAAGGAACCACTCCACCCATCCGGCCATAGAACTCGACCGGAACCTTCCCGCCGGTGACCATGAGCACGTCTTCGAGCATCTGCCCGGAATTCATTTCGACGACCAGCATGGAGCGTGCCTGATCGGCCAGCTCTCGGAGGCGCGCCGATGGGAACGGGCTCAGCGATATCGGCCGGATCAAGCCCACCGGGATACCCTCAGCGCGGGCTGCCCGCACGGCAGATAGAGCCACTCGCCCGGCAGTCCCAAATCCGACGACGACCAGTTCGGCGCCTTCGATGTTGTACTCTTTGTAGCGTACTTCGTTGGCTTCGATCTGGTTCCAGCGATCCAATAAACGGAAGTTGGTAACTTCCTCCTCCTCTGGATTCAAATAGATCGAGCTGAGAATGCGGCGGTCACGGTCTTCGGCTCCGGATACTGCCCAACTGGGCGTCCGGCGAAAAACGGGCTGCATCGGCGGAAGTTCGGCGGGCTCCATCATCTGGCCCAGGCTGCCATCCGTCAGGACGATAGCGATGGCGCGATATTTTTCCGCCATGTCGAACGCCAGCACGGTCAAATCGATGGATTCCTGGACGCTGGCAGGTGCCAGCACGATCGGGCGGTAGTCTCCATGCCCGCCGCCGTGGACGATCTGGTTGTAATCCCCCTGGGCAGGGGCGATATTTCCCAGGCCTGGACCCCCGCGCATCACATCGACCAGGACGACGGGTACTTCTGTCCCGGCTATATAGGAGATTCCCTCCATCATCAGGCTGACACCTGGGCTGGAGGAGGAGGTCATCACCCGCGCCCCGGTGCAGGCGGCCCCATAAACCATATTGATCGCTGCCAGCTCACTCTCCGCTTGAAGGAACGTCCGCCCGAGCTCTGGCATACGCAAGGCAAACCATTCCAGCAGCTCGGTCTGTGGGGTGATCGGATAGCCGAAATAGGCCTCTACCCCGGCGCGGATCGCCGCCTCGGCGGTGGCAACATTCCCTTTCAACAGCTCACGAGCCATGCAGCTTCTCCGATACTCTGGCCGGCTCCCGGCGAGCTGGCACCTCCCGGTAGACGGTGATCGCCGCTTCCGGGCAGACCAGGGCGCAAATTGCACAGCCGGTGCAGCCATCAACGAACAGATATGCCGGGTGGTAACCTTTCTGTGTTAACCTTTCCATGTTGATGCCCACAACATCCTGGGGGCAGGCGTCTACACACAACTCGCAACCTTTACAATACAGATCGTTAACAACGATCGATCCCCTGACGGGCATTCGCAGCCCTCCTTTTTCGAGAAGTTGGGTAAACTCAGGTTAATATCTCCGTTCTGATTATCAAGAAATAACGTCCGATTGAACAGTGCTAACTGTCATGTATCCAAGGTACAAAAGTCCTCATCCCGATCGATCTTACTCATCTTCGACCGAGACCAGCACAGCCCTGGCAACCGTCCTGGAGGTGTACTCGCCGCTCTCCTCGTCGTAATCCTCACAGGTGATCAACGTGATCCAACTGTACTCTTCGTGGGAAAGCGCGGTGAGATCATCCGGACTGGTTTGCGCGATTTTACGCACCTCGTAGGTATAGGACTGACCCCAGGCGTGGACGACAATGCGGTCTCCCCAGCGCAGGGTGTGCAATCGGGCGAAAGGTCCAGGTTCGCCGTTGGGCAGAGCTGCGTGGGCGGCTATCCCGGAGTTCCCCGGCCAGGTTGGAAAGGCAGTCCCTTCCAGATAACCAGCCTGATCCCACAGCCAGGTTGTATCCCACCCGCTGCCGCCTTCCTTCACTCCAACGATGGCGGTCTGGACGCCCAAAGGGGGTATCTCCAGCCAAAGATCACCCAGAACGGAATAGGCTTTGGTCGGGGGTTGGGGTTTTAGCAACGTGGTCTTGCCCGGTGCAAATCCTGTTTCAGGCAGCTGCACCTGCGCCAGGAGGTAAACGAAAGCTTCGCCGGCCTGCGCCATGTTCCCCGGATCGCGACCGGTGGCTCCCACGACGAGCCGGTCTCCTGACATCGCAACTGACTTTCCAAACGAATCGTTCTCGTATACGTAATCTGCAACCACCTTGGATTGCTGCACCCACTCATTATTGCGAAACGCGAACAGGTAAACTGCCCCGGCTTGAGCATAGCCGGCCTGCGACATCCCTTCCGCGCCCACGGCAATTGTGTTACCTTCCAAATCCACGGACTGGCCAAACTCGGCGAAAGGCACTGCATCGAGTGGATATAAGGTAGCTTGCTGATCCCAGCCGTCCTCTTCCCGGGTGAACACGTAAGCCGCTCCGGCGTTCGTGATGCGGCCGCTCCCCAGGTTGGGATCGTGGAACTTGGCCCCGACGACCGCGGTTCCTCCGGATATGGCTACTGCGCTCCCGAAGAAGTCGCCCGTGCGATCTTCGTCCGGGGATAGGACCGCTTTTTCTTTCCAAGAATCTCCTTGCCCTTCGAAGATATAGGCCTGTCCTGGACCGGTGACGTCATAAGGGTCTGCCTGGGTTGCTCCTACGATGATGCGGCTGCCGGAGACATCGACTGCACCGCCGAAGAACTCGCCTAGATCAGCATCCGAGGCGACCAGTTTTGCTTTCTGATCCCAGCCTCCACTCCGCCGCAAAAAGACATAAGCTGCTCCTGCATCTGGCAGCGGCCCAACATCTTTGGCGTCAGCGCCGATGACCAGCGTCGATCCATCGATGGCCATGGAAACCCCAAACCCATCCTCATCACCAGGATCCTTGGCAACCAGCTCGGCTTTCTGTTTCCAGGTGATGCCCTCGCGCGCGAAGACGAATGCGGCTCCGGCATTCTCTTCATCACCTACGTCCCGGCCGCTTGCGCCCACGATCACCGTGTTGCCTTCGATCGCAACCGACACGCCGAAGGTATCTCCCGCCCTGGCATCCCTGGGCGCCAGTTTCCCTTCCAGGATCCAGCCTGTCCCGCTGCGCACGTACACGTAG
>DATDRQ010000094.1:0-9631 GCA_035291645.1 Anaerolineales bacterium | reverse complement strand
TAGATCGCCGCTCGCGGGACAGACATCAGCACACGCGACAACGCCGAGCTGGCTGAAGCCGCCGCCAAAGTGATCGCCGCCTTCAGCGGATTGCACGAGCGCGGCCTGATCGACGACGCCGAGCTGCTGCGCCTGGCCTACCGCTTCGCCGGCGAGGTAGTCGACGTGAACCAGCTGCTGGAGCGGGCGCGGCAGGGTTAGCCGGTTGGCAGGTTGGAACGTTAAAACGTTCGAACGTTCGACGGCACTCGTAGGGCGGGATTCTATCCCGCCGGAGCACGGGCGTTGAAACAATGGGTTAGAACAACCTGCAGGGGCGGGTCTTCAATTGATCGGTGAAACGCTTGAAGGATGATCCAGACCCGCCCCTACCCGGAGAAGCAACCCGCTTTAGCGGGTTTGAGAGCCGGACAGACGCCGAATTTATTCGCAGGCGTGGGCCAGTCAGAATGACAAAAGCCCGTAGTAACGACTTTAGTCGTTTCCAGGTCACCAAGAACGACTGAAGTCGTCACTACGAAAAAACTTTGCGGAGGTGAATACATGGCAGTGATAACCCAGGCACGACACACTGCGGCACCAGACCTCAACGGCCTGACCCAGGTGCGCGCCCGCTTCGGCGGGACGGCTCTCAGTGGCGAGGGCGGGCGCTTCGAGATCCTGGCGATCACCGCCGGGGACGGAAACGGCTGGCAATTCTCCGAGGCCGTCCTGCGCGCCTCGCTGCCGCTGTGGGAGGGAGCGGCCTGCTTCCTCGACCATGCCGGTTGGGGCCAGGCCGGCAACCCCGCCGGTGTGCGCTCGCTGCGAGACCTGTGCGGGGTCTGCCGGGCGCCGCGCTGGTCGGCGATCGACCAGGGCGTCCGCCTGGAGCTGCACACCTTTGGACCCAGCGGGGAGCTGGTCGCCGGGCTCGGGCAGCAGCTGCTGGCGGAGACAGGTGCAGGCGGTAGCGCCGCCGAGCAATTTTCGGCCGACGCCACCGTGCGAAAAAACATGCCCCCGATCGGGTTCTCGGCCGACATCGTATTTACCGCCCGCGGGCGCCAGGTCCAGCAGATCGTGCGTGTGGTCGACCTGTCGCTGGTCTTCAACCCGGCGCGCGGCGGAGCTTTTCTGCGCAGTCTCAACGGCGCAGCCCAAATTCAGACGGTTTCAATCGATCCCAACGATCAAGGAGGTGAAATGATGGATGAATTCGTGAGCAGTACCGCCCCAGGCGGCGCCCCTACGGCAGCTCCCCCCGCCGAGAGGCAGACGACCCCGGCCGATCAAGCCGTTCAAACCGATCAGATCCAGCAGGCGCGCCTGCAGGTGTGTACCTACCTGCTCGACTCGGCTCTGGCGGCGGCCCGCCTGCCCGCCCCGGCTGCCGAGCACCTGCGGGCGCAGTTCGCCGGGCGGGTCTTTACCCAGGTTGAGCTGCAATCCGCCATCGACGGGCTGCGCCAGCTGGCAGCCGACCTGCAGGGCGGGACGGCGGTGCACGGCCCGCGCCTCTCGGGCATGTTCACCAGCGAGGACCAGCTCCAGGCAGCCGTGGACGACCTGCTCGGCGCGCCGCGCGCCCAAGGCAGCGAGAACCTGCGGGCAGCCCGCCTGTCGGGTATCCGCGAGCTATACATGCTGCTGACCGGCGACCGGGAGCTGTACGGAGGCTACTACGCCGACCGGGTCCAGCTGGCGACCACCGCCAACTTCACCGGGCTGGTGCGCAACGCCATGAACAAGGTCATCGCCCGGCAGTGGGACGAGCTGGGCCGGGCAGGCTACGACTGGTGGCAGCGCATCACCGCCCAGGAGCACTTCGAGAGCCTCAACCAGGTGACCGGGGTGCTGGTCGGCACGGTCGGGGTGCTGCCCTCCGTCGCCGAGGGCGGCGAGTACACCGAACTCAAGGTCGGCGACACCTACGAGACCGCCAGCTTCACCAAGTACGGCGGCTACATCCCGCTCACCCTGGAGCTGATCGACCGCGACGACACCCGCAAGCTGTCGCTCTATCCCAGGGAGCTGGCCAAGGCCGGGCTGCGGCGCATCTCGGCCCTGGTGGCGGCGGTCTTCAGCGACAGCTCGGGGATCGGCCCGACCCTGGCGGATGGCGGGGCGCTGTTCAACGCCACCGCGGTCACCACCGCCGGCGGGCACGCGAATCTAAGGACGGCGGCTCTCTCCTCGACCGAATGGGAGAACGTCGCCGGCGCAGTCTACGCCCAGCCCATGCTGGTGGCGCAGGAGAGCGGCTACTACGGCAGCGGGGCGCCGATGGCGATCGAGCCGCGCTTCCTGCTGGCGCCGCGCCAGCTCAAGCTGACCGCCATGCAGATCCTCTACCCGGAGTGGCAGAACGCCGCCAACATCCACTCAGAGAACCTGCAGCGCGGCGTCCTGGGCGACGTGGTGGTGGTGCCGGAGTGGACCGACGCCAGCGACTGGGCCGCCGTGGTCGACCCGCGCCTGGTGCCGGGCATCGTGGTGTGCGAGCGCTTCGGGCTGCTGCCGGAGGTGTTCATCGCCGGCGACGAGCTCAGCCCGGCGGTGTTCATGAACGACGAGCACCGCATCAAGGTGCGCCACTTCATCGCCATCCTGGTGCAGGACTTCCGGGCGTTACATAAAAGCAATGTGGTCTGACGGCTGGTTTCCAGGTTTACAAGTTGGAAGGTGGCCAACTTGTTGGCATGAAGGTTACCAACTTGTAAACTTTCTAACCTTCAAACCTTTCAACCCAAAAGAAGGAGGTGCAAGATGGGATACGTACACGATACAGCCATGAGCCAGTTCATCCCGCCTGCCGCGGCGGGGTTCTCGGCGGGGACCTGGGCCGACGCGCTGGCCTCCAACGTGTGGTGCAAGAGCCGCACGGCGGCGGACGCCAGTTTCACGATCGGCATCCCGGTGCTGCTGCCGTCGAACTCAGCCGCTCTCAAGGGCGCCTGCCTGCAGTCGATTGACGTGTGGTACTCGATCGCTACGGCTGCGGCGGACGACTTCGCCAGCGTCTCCCTGTATGCCGACACGCTGGCCGCCAGCGGGACGGCCAATTCGGCAGCTGCGGTCACGGCGACCCTGGACGCAGCCCACGACACGGCTGCCGAGCGCAAGGCGACCGGCGAGCATAAGCTGACCCTGACGCTCGCCACGCCGGTCTGGGTCGACCATGAGGCCGCCTACCATATCGAGCTGGTGGTGGACGCCGCCGCAACGACGGTCTTCAAGCTGTTCGGGGCGCGGGCCAATTACACGTTAAGACTCTAACGCAAGGGCGCGGAGGTACAACGTTTGAACGTTCGAACGTTTGAACGTTCAAACGTTGGAGAGGAGGTGTGGATGGAAAACCCGATCGTAGATCGCAAGGCGCTGGCCGCCGCCCTGCTCGGCTGCCAGCCCGAAGAACTGCTCGGCTTCCGCGACGAAGGCCTGTCCGGCGTGGTGCTGATCGCGCCAGATGGGCGCAAGTTGCGCTACCCGGAGGAGCTGCTGCGCCGGGCCCAGGCCTGGCTGGTGGACCTGCCGGAGCCGGAAGAAGCTGCCGGCCATGACGACGCCATACCGGCGGGATGGAATCCCGCCCTACAGGAGCCGGTAGGGCGGCTTTCCCAAGCCGCCGTCGGCGCCGAAAATGGCGGGACTGAATCCCGCCAAATAACCGGCATTCCCGTAGGGCGGGTTTCCCAACCCGCCGTCGGCGCCGAAAATGGCGAAAGCGGCGGGATGGCAAGCTTCGCTTGCCCTGAATCCCGCCCTACGAAGAAGGCGCGGCGACCGAAAGGCAAACGTCCATGAGCAACCTGGCCCAGCTGCGCGACCGCGTCGAGCAGGCCATGCTCGACATGACCAACGCCGTCTTCCCGACCGGCGTGATCGACGAGGCCCTGCGCCAGGTGCTCGACCAGTACAGCGCGGCCCTGCCGCTGGCGATGGAGACCGTCCTGAGCCTGCCGGGGGCTGGCCGCGAGATCGCCCTGGACGGCGTCGCCGGCCTGCTCAGCGTGCACGAAGTCTGGTGGCCTTACGACTCGGCCGCCAGCCAGGAGACCTGGCCTCCCAACCGGGTGCGCGGCTTCCGCCTGCTGTGGGACGACGCCCGCCCGCTGCTCTTCCTCGACCTGCACGATGGCCCCCAGCCTCAGCAGGGCGACGAAGTGCGCCTGTGGTACACCCGCCGCCACGCCATCCAGGACCTGGACGGCGGGGACATCACCTCGCTGCCCCTGCCTCACGAGAGCATGCTGGTGCTGGGCGCCTCCGGTCAGGCGGCCTTCTCGCGGGCGCTGGACCTGATCGAGATCGCCGGCACGGACCTGTACCAGGTCGGGCTGCTCGGCGCCTGGGGGCAGCGCCGGCTGCGCGAATTCCAGGCCTGGTTGAAACAGGTCCAGGAACAGGAGGCGCGTGGCGGTCCCGCCTGGGGAGCCGGCTGGCCGCTGGACCGCTGGGAGCAGCGCAGGCCGCTGTTCGGGCGGCTGCAATGAGGCGGGCCGCCCGGTGAGCGACGAGGGCTGGGACTCGTTCGAGGCCTTTGTGGAGGGGCTGCGCCCCGGCCGGGCGGCGCGCCTGGGCGGTCTGCTGCGCTACCGGCAGGGCGGGGAGGCGCGCGACTGGGCCCAGCCGGGCGAGCTCAAGTTCGTGCCGGTAGACTACCAGGTGCTGGTCGGCTCGATCCGCTGGAACGGGACGGCCAGCGCCAGCGGCGCGCTGGAGGTGACCTTCCCGGCGCCCTTCAGCCAGGACCCGGTCGTGTTGTGCACCCCGGTCAACACCACCCCGCTCTTCCAGGACGTGCGCTGCCAGATGGCGATCGCCAGCCCGTTGAGAGCCGAGATCCACTGGTTCGCCGCGGCCAGCCTGACCGCGGTGGTGTTCCACTGGCTGGCGATCGGCCCGGTGGGGAATGCTTAGCCTGCAGCCGTCAGAGGTTGGTTGAATATCCGCTCGGTCTCGTCACCCAGAGCCGAGTCCTAAGCAAAACCAAGGAGCAGTGAAGGGTCTACATTCTTCGTTTGTAGTTACGCTTTTTGACCTGCGACGTTTACCATCCAATTGATACCAAATTGATCCGTACACATACCGAACGTATCGCCCCATGGAGCTTTCTCAAGAGGCTGTGTGACCATACCACCCACCGAAAGCTTCTCGAAGTAGCGCCTCAATTCCGCTTCGTTGTCGCCGCTGAGCGAAATGCTGATGTTCGTCCCATCACGATATTCCATCCTGTTCGGTGTATCGGCAGCCATGAGGGTGATGCCATTCTCCGCTTCAAGTATCGCATGCATAATCTTCTCGTCTTCGCTTGGGTCATCGGAGGCTTGAAACTCCTTGAAGGTGTTCATCGCGAGTTTTCCGCCAAAGACGGACTGGTAAAACTCCATTGCCTGGCGGGCAGTGTCCTTAAAGGACAGGTACGGGTTTAGTTTCGATTGCATGTTTCCTCCTGTGTGTGGCTTTTTAAATTTACCAACTTTGATATTTTATACCGGAATTGTCAAGCCAGCCATAGCAACTGCTTCCCGAGTTCGGGGAAGGGCGATGGATATCCTCAATTAATTGTTAAGAATTGCGCAACTGCTTGTATCAGCGGCAAATCGGCGCGACAATAGATCTGCCTGCAGGTATGGTTAACAAGAAGGGAGGCTAACCATGAAGACCAGGCTATCACCCCTAATCTCTTTTCTGATTCTGGCAGCAATTATCCTTACACCGTCCTGGGCGTCGGGAGCCGAGGCGAAGGAGAAAGCGCCTCCGCAAACCGATACTCCATGGCTAACCCCAGGCACCACCCGCGTCTCGGTCGCCAGCGACGGCAGCCAGGGAAATTACGACTCCCTGAATCCTTCAATTTCAGCTGATGGACGCTACGTTGCTTTTGAATCAAGAGCCAGTAATCTAGTCAACGGAGATACGAATAAAGTACGAGATATCTTCGTGCACGACCGCCAAACTGGCACAACTATCCGCGTATCGGTAGCGAGCAACCGTGCCCAGGGAGATCGTGACTCCGAGGATCCATGTATATCAGCTCTTGGGCGTTATGTCGCATTTAGATCCATAGCTACCAATCTGGTGAGCGAGGATACCAATGGCGTTGTGGATATCTTTGTTCATGACCGCCAAACCGGCAGCACCGAGCGCGTTTCGGTAGCCAGCGACGGCAGCCAGGGAAATGATTCGTCTTTTGGCTCGAAGCCATCTTTCTCCGTAGACGGGCGCTATGTGACTTTCCTCTCCAGTGCGAGTAACCTGGTGAACAGGGATACAAATGGAACGGACGATGTCTTCGTTCATGATCTCCAGACTGGAATCACCGAGCGCGTCTCGGTTGCTAGCGATGGTTCGCAAGGGAAAGGCGGGTCAGGAGGAGCATCCATATCCGCTGATGGCCGATATGTAGCATTTGACTCTGAGGCCAGCAACTTGGTGAGCGGGGATTCCAACGCTGCCGTCGATATCTTCGTACACGACCGACAGACAGGAAACACCGAGCGAGTCTCTGTCGCCAGCGACGGTAGTCAAGCGAATGGTTACTCTGCCAGTCCATCTATCTCGGCTAACGGGATCATTGTGGCGTTTACATCAGCTGCCAGCAATCTAGTGAGCGGGGATACCAGTGAATACATGGATATCTTCGTGCACGACCGCCTGACCGGAAAAACCGAGCTCGTCTCGTTGGCCATTGGCGGCAGCCAGGGGAATGGACATTCCTATACGCAATCTCTCTCGGCAGAAGGTCGCTTTGTGGCTTTTTACTCTGACGCCAGCAACTTGGTGATTGGGGATACCAACGGTTATGGAGATATCTTCGTGCACGACCGGTATACTGGCATCACAAGGCGAGTTTCGGTGGCTGGCGATGGTAGCCAGGCGAATTCAAATTCTTATATTCCATCCATCTCCTTAGACGGCCGATATGTACTGTTTGAATCCTATGCCAGCAACCTGGTGAGCGGGGATACCAATGGTACTTGGGACGTCTTCGTTCACGACCGGGGTGAGGGGCCGTACGGCTATGCGATCTACTTGCCCTTTAGCCAAAACCGACCGTGAATAGGTAGGGGCGACTCGCCGGGTCGCCCCTACCCGGCGATCTTTCTGGCGGGATCTTCGCTGGGGGGCACCGCGATGCACCCAGACCGGCGGCATTCGCCGTTTAAAGTCTGCGCTGACGGAGTTCTCGGGGGTTGCCATCCGAGAACTCCTTTATAATTTAACGGAAGAGCCGGAAAGGAGCGGATTTGAAGCATGCCTCATCCAATGGTCAGCCAGCTGCGTTTTACACGCCGCGAGTTCCTGCGAGCAGTAAAATCCGTCAGCGAAGAAGACGCTCGCAAACGTTTCCTGCCGATGAACTGCCTCAGCTGGAACGTCGGGCACCTGGCCTGGCAGGAGCAGCGCTATTTCCTGTATTACGGGCAGGGGCAGATGCCGTACCTGGAGATTCAAGAAAGCTTCGCCTACGGCGCGCCGGCCAGCACCCCCTCGCTCAAGGAGATGCTGTCCGCCTGGAAAGCCATCACCCGGGCCGCCGACCCCTGGCTGGATACACTGACCGTGGAGACGCTGCTGCAGCCCGTGGTCCGCAAGGGCAAGCCGAGCGCCTACCTGTTCGGGAACCTGCTCCAGCGGGTCATCTACCATTACTGGTACCACACCGGCGAGAACATGGCCATCCGCCAGCAGCTCGGCCACCCGCGCCTGCCGGTCTTCGTCGGGGATATCGACGACCAAGCCCCCTACCGGCCGGAATAGCAGTCAGCCGTCAGCGGGCAAGTGTCAAGTGTCAAGTTTTCCAGAGTCACGTGACACCTGACACTTGCTAACTGTTTTTTATCAGCCGGCTTTCAGCACCCTCACCGCCACCGGCTCGCTCTTGCCCTTGAGCTCCAGCTCGCGCCTCTCTAACCCATCCGTTCTCAGCCGGGCCGCACGGCAGGCGGCTTCGCTGGCTAAGACCTCGCCGGCCGCGGCACTGGAGGCCAGGCGGGCGGCGATGTTGACGTTGTCGCCCAGGCCAGGCCGGTGTGGATCCCGACCCCGACCGGCACCCACGGGCCGCCTGGCCCCCCATACCCGGTGACCCGCAGCAGCGCCTGCCCGGCCTCCACCGCCCGGCGGGCGTGCTCCTGGCCGGCGAAGCCGGGGATGAACAGGGCTGTGACTTCATCCCGGACCAGCTTGTCAATGAAAGCATCGGCCTGCACCAGGACGTCGATGGCAGCTTCGTAGAAACGGTTCATCAGGCGGCTGAACTCAAGGGTGCTCATCTGCTCGGCCAGGGTGGTCGAGCCGCGTACGTCTACGAACAGCATGGTCAGTTCGATCTCCGCCCCGCCCGGGAACTGGGAGGTGAAGCCGTAACAGCCGGCGCAGAAGCGGGGGTTCTTGGCCGATTTGTGAGTCCCCTGGAGCAAGCGCAGCAGGGCGCCGCCGAGGCCTGCGAAAGGCCGGTCACAGTACACGCAGCGAGGGTTAGCCGGGAGCCTGCCGTACAGGTGGCGGTAGCGCCTCATCCGAATGTTGCCCTGGGTGAGGTTCTTCTGCCACATCTCGTCCACGGTTTCCACCTGGAAGCGCTTGCGCAGGTGTTCGGGCAGCGGCTGCTCGGGCATCACGCCTACCTTTGGGCTTTCAGCCGGACTTCAGGCGGAGGTACCCGCCGAGTGAATCGGGTTGTACGCTCAGCCCGATCCCCGATCCGGCGAACTGCATCATCCGCTCCAGGACCGCCTGGCTGGGCTGCCCGTAGATCTCGAAACTTTCGGTCTGTACGAACTCGGCAGCCTGCTGGACGCGGGCATCCACCCCGAGCAAGTGGCGCTCCATCGCCTGCGCATCCGGGAAGAGGTGCAAGAACGTCACCTGGCTGCCGTCTTGGCTGGCGTAGCCGAGGGGGGTGATGGTGCCGGGCTTTTCCGCCTCGATCTCCGCCACGACCTTCTGATAGAGCTGCCGGAATTCCTCCAGCCTGCCCGGCTTGACTTTTTGGTGGCTGATGAAGACGATCGCTTCGGACATGTTCTACCTCCTTCACCGATTAGAAAGGACATCCATGGACGCTCGGTAGCCGTTAATAATCGTGTCACGTGTCAAGTGTTCCAGTGTCACGTGACGCCTGACACGTGACACCTGACACTTGATCCCTCACCTCCCCAGCCAGGCCTCGGCCTCGACCAGGACCACCGCCGAGACGAGAATGATGGCAGCCAGGATGAGTATTCCTTTGCCGGCCACCGGCGTGCTGCCAAGAAAAGGGATATTATGGCCTGGTCCCAGCGCAAAGGCAACCCCCGCCAGGGCCATGGCTGCCGCCGCGCCCCTGGACGGCCCTGGCTGTCTTCGCCCTGGTTGGGGCAATATTGGCACCTGCCATTCTGCTCGCCCAGTTACGCCCGCCGCCGCTGGATGTCAGCACCGGCATGATCATGCGAGGCAGCACAGCCGGCCTGGTCGCCCGGTTTGGGATCGAGCTGCTGCTCACGGCGGCTTTCGTCGGTGGCCTGGCCGGATGGTGGCTGGGGCATACGCCGCGGGCAGCGCTCGCCACTTCTCTGGCGGGGGTCGTGTTCGCGCTGGGGCCTGGCCATAATATCCCTTTGCTCGGCAGCACGCCGGCGGCCGGCAAAGGGAAATTATG
>DATDRQ010000093.1:0-6350 GCA_035291645.1 Anaerolineales bacterium | reverse complement strand
GACCTGCCCGGGGTGGTGGAGAAGCGCATGTTTGGCGGGGTGGCCTTCCTGCTGCACGGCAACATGGCCTGCGGCGTGAACAAGGACGACTTGATCCTGCGCCTGAGCCCGGAAGATGCACGAGCAGCCCTGCAGCAGCCGCACGTGCGCGTCTTCGACATGACCGGCCGGCCGATGCAGGGCTGGGTGCTGGTTGGATCGCAGGGGATAGCCGAGGAAACCGACCTGCTCCGCTGGGTCCAGCAGGGCTTAGATTTCGCCGCCACGCTGCCGCCCAAGTAAGCGGCCGGCAGAGTCCTTGAGGTTGTAAGCGTTGCGAAGCATCTCGTGGGAAGCCGGGAGACCATTCGCTCCGCTCAGGGTGACTCGCTGAATCGATCAGGCCGGGACGAGCTCGGCGTGCTCCTCGATGATCTTCGTTCCCAGAACTTCCAGGAATTTAGCGAGCCAGGCCGGGTGGGCCGGCCAGGCCGGTGCGGTCACCAGCTTGCCGTCGACGAACGCCTGGTCGACCGGAATGGGGATGTACTCGCCGCCCGCCACTGTGATCTCGGGTCCGACGGCGGGGTAGGCGGAGATCCTGCGCCCTCTGACGACCCCGGCGGCGGTCAGCACCTGAGGCCCATGACAGACGGCTGCCACCGGCTTATCGGTCTCGAAGAAGTGCCGGACGATCTCCAGTACGCGCGGATTTAGCCGCAGGTATTCCGGACCGCGCCCGCCGGAGATCAGCAAGGCATCGTATTCTTCGGGCATGATCTCGGCGAACGTGGCGTTCAGGGCAAAGTTATGGCCCATTTTCTCGCTGTAGGTCTGGTCACCTTCGAAGTCGTGGATGGCGGTGCGGATCTTCTCGCCGGCTTTCTTCTCCGGGCAGACGGCATGCACGGTGTGCCCGACCATCTGCAAGGCCTGGAATGGCACCATTACTTCATAGTCCTCGCTGAAATCGCCGACCAGCATCAGGATTTTCTTGCTCATTGGCGCGCTCCTTTCTTGATTGCGCTAAACTGGATAGAAGAACGAATCGGGAGTTTCAATCCCATTATGGATCGGCTGGCCCACCCGAGTCAAGTGCCAATTGTCACAATAATGATTTTCCCACCCGCGTGATATGCGGGTATGCTATACTGGATCGCCTATCGGTTATGTTTGGATTGCGCGACTTCTATCACCTTCCGCAGGTGGAAACGCTCGTCGACCAGATCGCCGCCGGAGGACCCGGGCTGGTGGTCGTGGCCGGGCCTGATGCCCACCCACAGCCGGGCCGTCCGCCGGGCGCTATCCTTTTGCCGAGCGGCCGGTCGGCAGTCTTCGGCATGCTGGTCGATCGGTTGCTGGCTGGTCATCCCGGTGCGAAGGCTCAAGTGATCGCACCCGATAAGGAGACGTACCGCCCCCCGCGCTCCTTCAAGCGCCGGGTCCGTTTCAATCTGGTACAGCCTCCCTTCACCTATGCAGGCCGATTGGAGCAGGCCTGCCGCGCCCGCCCGGACCTGGTGGTGCTCGATCACCTGACTCCCCAGACCCTCCCCGCTGCCCTGGATGCCGCCCGGGCCGGGTTGTGGGTGATCTCGCAGCTCGATACGGTCTTCTACGGGGCTGGCGTCGCCCGCCACCTGACCGACCTGGGCGCTTCTCGCCAGCAGCTAAGCGGGTTGAGCTGGGTCCTTTCGGTCCAGCGCCTGGCGACTCTGTGCCCGGCCTGCAAGCAGCCCGCCCTGCCGGACCCGGCCCGGCTGGCCAGCCTGAGTCCGCACTATACCGAGCTGGTGGAGATCATGAGCCTGGCAAGCCCGCTGCGCGCCCCGAAACCCTCTTCAACCGGAGGGAGCAGCGGTAAAACGGCTTCCTCCATCGGCGAGGGGGAGCGCGCTACGCCCACCGGGGAGATCGGGACCTTCTACAGCGCCTCCGGATGCCCGCAGTGCCAGGGCAGCGGCCGGAGGGGGGACCTGGCTGTCTTCGACATCTTCCAGGCCGATCCTGGAGCCCCAGACCCGTTCACCCAACCCAGCCGGCTGGCGATGCAGACCTACCTCCTGTACCTGGCTTCGCTCGGAGAGCTGGCCATACAAGATTATCTCGACTTCGAGACGGATCAATTTCGCCGGGTTTATTTTGGATTGGCTGACAACAAGCAGCGTCTGGACGAGGTGCAGGCCTCGTTTGAACGCCAGCTGGCCGAGCAGGACGCCGCGCACCGGGTGCTCGAGCAGCGCACCCGCGCGCTGATCTCGCTCCAGGAGATCGCCCACAGCCTGATCTCTTCCGCTGACCTGGAAGACCTGGCCGGGTGGGTGGTGCGCTGCGCCGGCGAACTGTGTGGCGCCGATCGATGTATTCTATACTACCTGCTCCCGGATGGGCAGGTTGAAGTCCTGGCGTCGTTGGGCTGGGGTAAAGAACGCCTGCCCCCACGCATCCAACGGCAGCAAGTCTTCACGCATGGCGAAGCGCCACAGCCGCTATCTTTCCCAAACTGGCCGCCCGGGATCTCGCCTCGCCACCCGGACGTGGAGGGGGCGGAGCTGCGCGCCGGGCTGTACATACCCCTGTTGGCGCAGGATGAACTGGTGGGGTTGATGGTCGTGCATGCCACCCGCAAGCCGGCCTTCAAGCCCGGCGAGGTGGCTTTGCTCCAGGCCTTGACCAATCAGGCCGCCCTGGCGATCCAGCGGGCCAGCCTGATCGAACAGCTGCAGGCCAAGGTCGCCGCCCTGGAAGCCGCCCAGGCCGAGCTGGTCGAGAAAGAGCGGCTGGAGCGGGAGCTGGAGCTAGCCCGCCAGGTACAGCAGAGCATGCTGCCGAAATCGTTTCCCGAGGTGGCCGGTTTTCGGTTCGCGGCGCGCTACGAACCCGCCCGCTACGTTGGCGGAGACCTGTATGACGTGATCCTGCTGGATGATGACCACTTCGGGATAGCCATCGCCGACGTCTCAGATAAGGGCATGCCGGCCGCCTTATACATGGCGTTGACCCGCAGCCTGCTTTTGGCTGAATCGGGGCGCGAGCCCTCGCCTCGCCGGGTCCTGGAGCGGATCAACCACGTGCTGATCGAGCTGGGCCAGCTGGGAATGTTCGTGACGGTTTTTTATGGGGTTATCGAGTTATCGACCCGGTATTTGACTTACGCCAGCGCGGGCCACGACCGCCCCTGGCTGCTGCGCGGCGGCGAAGCGCGTGAACTTGCCAGCCAGGGCGCGCCGCTGGGCGTGCTGGAAGAAGGAGTGCTGCTGCTCACCGAAGAGCGGTTGGAGATCGAGACCGGCGATCGCCTGGTGCTGTACACCGACGGCCTGGCCGACGTCGAGTCTCGGGACGGTCGCCTGTACGGTCGCCAGCGATTACGGGAGATCGTCCAGGATCATGCCGGGCAGCCTCCGGACGAGCTGTGCGCGGCGGTCTTCGCCGAACTGATCTCCTTCCAGGGCGGGGGAGACCAGTTCGACGACATGGCTATGCTGGTCGTCTCTGTGGAGGGACAAGCGTAAGGGATTCACCCGGGCGAATGCTTGCCAAAACCCAGGATTCGAAGGGGGAAAGTCGAATTGACAAATCCAGATCCGAAATTGTTGCGTATAATTTTAAATAGGATAACAATAGTCTTATTAAGACCGTTTTGATTGCAGTTGTCTGGGAGGCTGGGTGGGATTGGCCAGCTGGAATAACTGTGCGAAGGGAGGTGGTTTCCTGAACGATAGAGATACGGTTGGGGAAAAATAGTCGCTACCAGATCCAAATCTCACGAAGGAGGACTTACAAATGAATCTCTCGAACAAGACGACTTCTCCCAGAAAAAGGCTTCTTCTTCTGGCTTCCCTGGCGCTTCTGCTGGTGTTGCTGGTCTCGGCGATGCCGGTCTTCGCCGACGATGGGGGCCGGCCTTTCAGCACGTCTCTGACCGGCGCGGCGGAGGTGCCCGGTCCGGGCGATCCAGACGGCAGCGGAGAAGCCCACCTGACCCTCAACCAGGGGCAGGGGGAGATCTGCTACGAGTTGAGCGTATCCGGGATCGACCCGGCGGCCGCAGCCCACATCCACGTCGGGTCGGCAAGTGTAGCCGGACCGGTCGTGGTGCCCCTGGCCGCGCCGACCAGCGGATCCTCGAGCGCCTGTGCCACTGTTTCGGAAGACCTGATTAAGGCCATCCGCCAGAACCCTGAGAATTATTACGTCAACGTCCACAACGCAGGGTTCCCCGCGGGCGCGCTGCGCGGGCAGCTCTCGAAGTAACCTGGACGATCCTGCTCAGGCGAGCGGATTTCTTCAGTCCCTTACCTTAACCCGCGACAGCCCCCGGCAATCCGCCGGGGGCTGTCAGGCCTCTGGGGGCAGGGAGGGGTGAGGAAGGTTTCAGCTGTAGACCCGGGCGTCGATGCCCAGGATTTTCGCAACGGACAAAAGCTCGGTGACCCAATCGCCGCAGATGCCGTGGGTGTGGTTGCAGGGGTAGGTGGCGAGGAACTCTTCGTGCGGCACACGCAGCCGGGCGAAGGCGATCGGCCACTCGGGGGTGGTGGACTGCGATTTGGCACGCATGACCGGCTCGGGGAACTCGACGAACTCGGCGGGCACGACTGCCAGCCAGTACTGACCCTTCTTGCGGGCCAGGCGCGCCAGGGTGACCGGCCCGGGAGCGGCGAAGTGCTGCACCGAAGCACCGCCTGCCGGGTAGTAGGAGACTTCCGGGAAGAAGGTCACCTTCTTCAAGTTCTCTTCTGGTTCTTGCGAACGCCCGGCGAAATAGGTAGCGTGGGTGCCGGAGTTAGACAGGTACCAGACCTGGTCGTCGCGGTCATAATGGCGCACGTCGGCAAAAAGGACTGGTTCTCCCGAGAGGTGGTTGAGGATCTGCATGGTCAGGGCACCGTCCATGTCGGCTTCGGTAGCGGCGACGACCGGTTCGTGGTAGCCGTCCCAATCGTAAGGATCATTGAGGAAGGCCTCCGTCACGTCCATGGTGACGAAATGATCGGTCAGGTCCCCGTGCGCCTTGAAGCCGACGAAATCCAGCCCGCGCTCATCGATGATCTGGCGGACGGCGTAGTACGATCGGATTTGCATCTTGAGTTTGTCGGGGGTAAGCGCCCTGCCGTCGTACTTGATCTCGCCGATGTAACGGTTCAGCCACTTAAACGCCTTCTCGACTTTTCCGGTCTCGACCTCGGGCGAGCGCCGGACGATATCGTACTGCTCGACGTGCTCGACATCCACCCCGAAGATGCTCATCCACTGGTCCAGGTTGGAGACGGCGGTGTACATCCCCAACGGGCGCCCGCCGAACAGGCCGTAGGTCTGCCCCTTAAGGCGGGCCAGGGCGCTGCCGCCGCGCACGAAGGCCATCACCCGCTTCAGCACATCGGGGTCGCCGATATCGCCCCACACCCGTTCGTAGGGCAGTCCGATCTGGTCGAGCATGCCGGCGTTCGCCAGCATGGCGACCATGCCAGGCTCGGAGGGGTGCAGGTTGCAGAACAGCAGGTAAGGCCCGGGGGCGAAGCGCGTGGCGACCGCTGTTAGGTGCGGGAAGGTCCAGATGGCGAAGTTGAATATGGTCAGCTCGACACCGGCAGCCGCAAGCCGGCGGCCTTCGCGCTGGGCGATCTCAGGCGTCCAGACGATCTCCTGTCCCGCCACCGGCTCGACCTCGCCGGTGGCTTCGAGCGCTGCGACCAGCCGGTTCTGGTAGCGTTGGTTGACCTCCAGCAGATCTTCGTGAATGTACTTGCGCCCGTCCGAAAAGGTCAGGATACCGATTTTGCGTTTGTTCATTTTTCTCTCTGTTTTGTCTGTGCCTCTTCGATTATCTACTTCCCACGCACCGTACCAGCCAGGGCTTCCATGCGCTTGAACAGCTCCTCGTCCAGGTCGACGTGCAGTACCTGGGCGACGACTTGCGTCCAGCCGTGCACGAAATACAGCCAGCCGTCCTCGACGGTCAGGCTGCGGCTTTCCCGCTGCCGCTCCGCCTGGTGCAGGAAATCCAGCTCGCCGCGGTAGTTGTAATCCCAGGCGATGCCGTTCCGTGGAAATAGCCCTTCCCAGGAGACCGGCGAGCCGGAGGTGTCCTTGCCCATGCCGGTGGCATTGATCACCAGGCTGTGATCGGGCATCTTCTCCATGATCTGGTCGTTGAGGCGTGGGTCCTGGTTACGGATATATTCGACTTCGATATCGGTCGGCTGGTTCCTGACCATCGCCTGCATGCTTTCCAGGCGCTTCTGGGAGCGGTTGACCACCACGAAACGGTTCGGGCGGTCGCCGGGATCTGGTTTATTGATCAGGTGCAGCAGGGTGGCGACCGAGGAGCCGCCCGCGCCGAAGATCAGCACCTCCCCGCCGGTGCG
>DATDRQ010000092.1:0-8225 GCA_035291645.1 Anaerolineales bacterium | reverse complement strand
GGCGGGTGGGAACGTCGAAATAAAGTACTTCCCCGCTCTCCGCCTGGATCGTCAGGCGATAATCGGTGATAGCAGTGATTTTTAGTATTCCGGTATCTGAGATAGGCGCATCATAGATAGTAAAATCCGCGTTTGTGTGATCGATTGAATGCACTTCGACCATTACCACACCTTGGGAAGACTCTTTCGCCTCTTCCGGAAATTGCCTTACTCCCGCGATAACCAGGGTTTCTTCCCCGTTCACGATCCCCGCCCACAAGTTTGACATCCCGTAAGGAGGATTGACTCGTGCAATTTGACCACCGCCATATATCCCTGTTACAAAAGGCTCCGGGGTATAAGTAGGTGGCGGGGTTAAACTGGGGCCAGGAGTGACGGTTGGGGGAGGGAAGGTATGGTAAGCGATGCGAGTTAGTTCCTGGCCCACTTCGAAAGTCCGCTTTTCCGGGGGATAGTCCTGTGGATAGGAGGTCCAGGTTGGCGGGGCTTCTGGATTGGTCGGGGCAGTCCCTGTAACCTGGGGCAGGAGCAGGGCCAGTAGGGCAATAACCACTGCCAAGACCATCCATAGCAACATTCGGGTGATGTTTGGTGGTTTCATAACCGCAATCCATCTAAACTAGCACTGCCAGACGCCTCGCTCATCCCCGTGAGATAGCCAAACCCATTCCCGAGCGTAAAATGCGCCTCGAAAGTCACTTTGAGTATCGCGCCGTTTCGCAAAATCTCAAGTACCAAATGCCACCTGGATTTGCCAAACATCGAAATTGGTAATATCGATTGATAGGGTATTTTCACCATCTTCACCCCTTGTAATTATCGAACGTATGTGCTATATTTTCTACAGGGAATCGTTCTTCCTCACCCTTCGTTCTCGCCTGTCACTTTTTGCGTTTCAAAAATCTGGGGTTACCAAAGAAAAAAACTTTTGTCTCATATCTCATAATTCCCCCTCAGCATTCATTGGCGTCCATTCGCGGATAACCCCTCCCATTCGCGCCAATTCGCGTCCATTCGCGGATAATCCCTCCCTCCCCCTTTCCTCCAATTCGTGGATTTTGTGGATCCTCTTACCCCCTCCTCAGCCTCCAATCCAGCGCCGTGTAGCGCTGCGCTACCTTGTTGTTGCGCACCGCCATCCCGATCGCCCGCTTGCTGCCCACCAGCACGCACAGCTGCCTGGCACGCGTCATGGCGGTATACAGCAGGTTGCGCTGCAGCATCATGTAGTGGCTGGTCACCAGCGGGATGACCACCGCCGGGAACTCGGAGCCCTGCGCCTTGTGCACCGAGACGGCGTAAGCCAGGGCTAGCTGGTCGGCCTCGCTCCAGTCGTAGGCCACCCGCCGCCCGTCGAAGTCCACCGCCAGCTGCTGCTCGACCGGGTCCATTCCTGCCACCAGGCCGAAGTCTCCGTTGTAGACGTCCTTGTCGTAGTTGTTCTGCAGCTGCATCACCTTGTCGCCCAGGCGGAAGGTCTGCCCGAACAGGCTCTTCTCCGGCTTCTGCGGCGAGGGCGGATTGAGAGCCGCCTGCAGGGCTTCGTTCAGGGCGGTCACCCCCGCCGGGCCGCGGTACATCGGCGCCAGCACCTGCACCTGCAAGCGCGGGTGCAGCCCGAAGCGGGCCGGGATGCGCTGGCAGACCACCTCCTGCACCCAGCGGGCGGCTTCCTCGGCCGTCTCGGCCGGGAACAGGAAGAAATCCCCGGCACCACCTTCGCCGGAAGAGGGGAAAACCGGCAGCTGCCCCTGGTTGACCCGGTGGGCGTTGGTGATGATCTGCGAGCCGGCCGCCTGGCGGAAGATGGCGCTCAGCCGCGTCACCGGGGCGATCCCGCTGGCGATCACGTCCCGCAGCACGTCGCCCGCCCCGACCGAGGGCAGCTGGTCCACATCGCCCACCAGTAGCAGGTGTGTGCCCGGCTGGAGCGCCTTGAGCAGGTGGTTGGCGAGCAGCAGGTCGAGCATGGAGGCCTCGTCCACCACCAGCAGGTCGACCGGCAGCGGTTCCTCCCGGTTGTAGCGGAAGCCCTTCCGGGGGGAGAAGCCGAGCAGGCGGTGGATGGTGCTGGCCGGGCGCCCGGTGGCCTCCGACAGGCGCTTGGCGGCCCGCCCGGTCGGCGAGGCCAGCGCGTAAGTCTTGCGGGCGGATTCCAGGGCGGCGATCAGCGCCTTCAGGGCGGTGGTCTTGCCCGTGCCCGGGCCGCCGGTCAGCACGCTGACCGGGTGGCTCAGCGCGGTGCGGATGGCGGACTGCTGTTCGGCAGAGAGTGAGGGGTCGAGCAGGACGAAGGCCGGCGGCAGGTCGCTCAGCCGGGAGGGCAGGGCGAAGGCCAGCTGGCGCAGCTGTTCGGCTACCCCGCTCTCTCCGTAATAGAACGGCGGCAGGTAAACCGCCGGCTGGCGGTAACCGGTGGAGATTTCCCCCACCCGCTGGCTCCCGGTTGATGTACCCCTCTCCTCCCCCGGGAAGGGCAGCAGCTCCAGGCGCACCCGCTCGTCCAGGGCCAGGCGGTCGACGGCGGGGGGGATCGATTCGGGCGGCACCTCGCCCAGCAGCTCGCCGGCGCGTTGCTCCAGGACCTGGCGCGGCGCGTAGACGTGGCCCTCGCCGGTCATCTCGTTCAGAGCGTACACCAGCCCGGCTTCCAGGCGAGCTGGGTGGTCCACTGGTAAACCCAGCGACTGCGCCAGCCGGTCGGCGGTCTTGAAGCCCACCCCGTGGATGTCGCGCGCCAGCCGGTAGGGGTCGCTGCGCACGATCTCCAGCGACAGGTCGCCGTACTGCTTGTAGATCTTGACCGCCAGCCCGGTGCTCACCCCCTGGCTGTGCAGGTAGAGCATGATCTCCTTGACCTGCTTCTGCTCCTCCCAGGCCCGGGCGATCAGGCGGGCGCGCTTGGGCCCGATGTCCGCCACCTCCCGCAGCCGCCCCGGCTGTCCTTCGATCACTTCCAGCGTGCGCAGGCCGAAGCGGCCTACGATGCGCTCCGCCAGGCGCGGGCCGATGCCTTTAACCAGCCCGGAGCCGAGGTAACGCTGGATCCCCGCCGCAGTAGCCGGCAGGATCTGCTCGCAGGTCTCCGCCTGGAACTGCAGCCCGTGGGTGGCGTGGTTGGTCCAGCGCCCGCCCAGGCGCAGGTGCTCGCCGGGGGTCAGCTCGGGCAGGTTGCCGACCACCGTCGCCAGCCCTTCGGGCGACAGCCCGCGCGGCGGGCTGCGGTCGGGGCGCAGCCTTATGACGCTGTATCCGTTTTCGGGGTTGTAGTAGGTGATGCGTTCGACCGAGCCGGTTAGATCATCCATCTGTGTCATGTGTCACATACCACGGATTACCTGACACTTGATACTTGACCCTTGACACTTTTCCTACGGCTCCTCTTCCAGGTCCTGCTCTTGTTCCTCCAACCCCTGGTCTTGTGGCTCCCGGTCTTGTCCCAGGAGGATGACGATGTCGTAGATGCTGGAGACGTCGTAGCGGGAGTACACGTTGCCGGGATCGATCTGCAGCAGCTCGGTCAGATAAGCGACCGTGTGCGGGTTGCCGGTGTAGTCGATCAGCCTGGTCTGAGTGTAGATCTCGTTGGCGTTGCCCGGGTTGAGGTTGGTCAACCCGGCGTCCTGCAAGGTGGCGGCCGCGTTTGCCGCCAGCCCCGGTTCCGAGGTCCCGTTGAGCAGGGAGATGCTGGCGTCCTCGGCGTCGATCAGGCTCATCCGGTCGGTTTCGGTCGCCGCCGGGACGATCGGCCCGCTGGTGGTGAAGATCTCGTCGCGCAGGAACAGGATCGCTTTCGGGATCGGCACCAGGATCTCCTGCCCGTCCTCCGCGTTTCCAAAAGTCGCCTGGTTGGGGCCGATCGCGCCGCGCTGGATGTTCTCCTCCGGGACCTGGCGGGCCAGCCAGGCCAGCCGGATCACCTGGAACAGAGTCAGGTTGGTGCGCACCCCGGAGGCGATCGTCGAATAGAGGACCGGGGCCCTCCGGATCAGGGAAGGCAGGGTGCGCCGGTCGAGCAGCCGGTTGCGGATACCCATGATCACCTGCTGCTGGCGTTCGGCCCTGTCGAAGTCACCCCCTTCGGTGCCGCGCGCCCGGGCGTAAGCCAGCGCCAGGTCCCCCGGCAGCACCTGCACGCCGGGCTGCACGACTTTCGGGAGCTTCGGCCCCATCGGGTCCACTTTAATTTCGGTCGGTGCGTCCAGCTTGACTCCGCCGATCTCGTCGATGAATCGCTCGAAGGCGCCGAAGTCGATCAGGGCGTAATAATCGATGTTCATCCCCAGCAGGGATTGGACGGCCCGCATTGCCAGCCCGGCGCCCCCGCCCTCCACCCTGTAGATCTCGCCCAGCCGGTAAGCGGTGTTGATCTTGTTGGGTTCGAAGCCGGGGATCTTGACCCACAGGTCCCGCGGGATGGAAAGCATGCCTGCCGTGCGGTTAGCCGGATCGAGCGAGAGCAGGATCATCGTGTCGGTGCGCGGCGCGCCCCCCCCGCTCTCCCAGTCCCGGTAGTCCAACCCCATCACCAGGACGTTGATCGGTCGCTCGCCGTCCCACGGCATGGGCGCCGGCCCGCTGCCGGTCTGCAAGGGCAGGTTACCCTGCGAGGCGATCTCCTCCGGCAGGGCGGCCTGGAGAGCTTCCGGCTGGTCCGCCACGAATTCGGGCAACCCTCGCAGGCCCGAGTTGGCGACCACGTCACGCACGATGGCGAAGGTCAACAGCGCGGTCCCCAGGGCGGCGACCACGAACGCGGCCAGCAGGGCGATCACCAGCCCCTTGCCGGACAGGTTTGGTCTAAATCTGGATTTGATCTCTCGGCTCTGCTCCATACCCCTGCGCGCTCCCCGGGCTTACGGCATCGGGTTGGTGTTAGCCCAGTCGTAGCCCAGGTAAATGACGATATCGACCGGGCTGGACGGATCGTAGCGGTGGTAAATGCGGTTGGGTGAGATGCTCATCAGGTCAACCAGGTACCTGACCGTGTACGGGTTGCCGGTATAGGAGATGATCGTGGTAGCGGCATACGGTTCCGGTGCGTCACCGGTCTCGGTCAGGTTGACGCCGTCGGCTTTGAGGAAATCGGCCGTCTGCGAGGCCAGGCCGCCTGCCCCCGAACCGTTCAGGACGGATACCCTGGCGTTTTCGGCCTGCATCAGCTCCTTGGGCGTGAGGTCAGACATGGCCGGGCTGGCCGGTCCGGAGGCGGTGAAGATCTCATCCCGCAGGATGCGCACCTGCTCAGGCCTGGGTTTAAGCACCTGATCTCCTTCTGGAGAGGTGCCAAAGGTGATCTGGTCGGTGCCGATCACGCCGCGCTTGATGTTCTCCTCCGGGATCTGCTGGGCCAGCCAGGCCAGTTTGATGGCTTCGTCCAGGTTCATGTTGGTGTGGATGCCGGAAGCCAGATCGTTGTAGATGGCTGGGGCGCGGCCGATCAACGTCGGCAGCGCGTTGGAGCTCAAGATGCGGTTGCGGATGCCCATGATGACCTTCTGCTGCCGCTCGGCGCGGTCGAAGTCGCCGCCCTTCGTGTTGCGGGCGCGCGCGTAAGCCAGGGCCAGGTTGCCGGGCAGGACCACCGGTCCGGATTTCAAATGGATGGTGTTGCCTTCGATCGGGTCCACCTTGATCGTCTTCTCCACGTCCACTTTGATGCCGCCCAGCTGGTCGATGAACTTCTCGAAGGCGAAGAAATCGATCAGGGCGTAGTAGTTGATATCCAGGCCGAGCACCCCTTCCACAGTCTTCATCGCCAGTTCGGGGCCGCCGCCGGGCAGCTCGTAAATCTCCCCGAAGCGGTAGGCGGTGTTGATCCGGTTGGGGTCTTCAAACCCGGGCATGCTCACCCACAGGTCGCGCGGGATGGAGAGGATACCGGCCGTCTTGGTGACCGGGTCGACCGACAGCAGGATCATCGTGTCGGTGCGCGGCGCGCCCTCCCCGGCCTCCCAGTCGCGGTAGTCCAGGCCCATCACCAGCAGGGTGACCCGGCTGGCGCCGTCCCATGGCTCCGGCTGAGGACCTTCCAGGACGGGGGCGGCTGCCCCGCCTGGGACGGGGGCAGCGGTGCTCAACGGATCGGGGGTGGGGCTCTGCGCCGCGCTGACTGAGATCCCCGGCAGGTTGGTCAGGTTCCAGGAGGCGATGAAACGCCTCACCCCGGTGAAGGTCAGGTAACCGACCAGGATCGCCAGCAGGGCAAAGGCGACCAGGAATCCGATCAGCAGGTTGTTGCGGCCAGAGGCGCGTTTTGAAGCATCGGTGTAGGTACGTTCCATAAAAATTTAGTTCCTATCCTGACGGACAGTTTGTCCGGTAGTATTAAGGATAAACCCGCTGGAATCTCCCTGTTCTCTCCTGTGGGGGAGAGCCGGCGGAAGAGGCAGCGGGAGACGAGAACTGGCTCGACTGGTTTCAACCTCGACGGGTTATTATAACACGGTCAGGATCGCTCGATCGATTATGCCAGGACATCGGTTAAAATAAATTTCATTCTGTGGACGTCGTCTTGCCCTCAGGCGTCCGGGATGACCCGTAACCAAAATGTCGATCTTAACCGCTTCAAACCTGGCTAAGTCCTTCGGACCGGCGGATATTTTCTCTGGGATCTCGCTCAGCATCCCGCGCGGGGCGCGTATTGCCATCGTTGGCCCCAACGGGATCGGCAAGACCACCCTGCTGCGCATCCTGCTGGGGGACGAGGAGCCTTCCGCCGGGACGGTCCAGCGCGCTAAAGGCCTATCGCTCGGCTATTTACCCCAGGAGGCCAGTCTGAGCGGGGGGCACTCGTTGTGGGAGGAGTGCCTGGGGGCTTTTTCCAACCTGCTCGAGCTGGAAGCGGACCTGAGACGGTTGGAAGCAGCCATGGGCGAGCCAGCCCATGCCGGACAGGCTCTCGAACAGTACGGTCGCCTGCAGCAAGCTTTCGAACACCAGGGCGGCTACACCTACGAGACGCGCATCCGCCAGGCGCTGACCGGGCTGGGCTTCGCTGAAGAGGATTACCGGCGCCCGCTCAGCCAGCTCTCCGGCGGGCAGCGCACGCGCGCCCTGCTGGCGCGCCTGCTGCTCTCGGACCCCGACCTGCTGATCCTGGATGAGCCCACCAACCACCTGGACATCTCCGCCGTGGAGTGGCTGGAAGGTTACCTGAATACCTGGGAGGGCACGGTACTGCTCGTGTCACACGACCGCTATTTCCTGGACAAGGTCGTGAACATCGTCTGGGAGATGCGCAGGACCGGCCTGGAGGTGTACCGTGGCAACTACAGCGCCTTCGTACAGCAGCGCCAGGCGCGCTGGGAACTGCGCCAGGAGGTCTTCATCGCCGAGAAAGAACGCCTGGAGAAGGAGCTGGACTACGTCAAGCGTAACATCGCCGGCCAGCGCACCCAGCAGGCTAAGGGCAAGCTGCGCCGGCTGAGCCGCCAGGTGGAGGCGATCGAGAGCCTGGGGTTAGAGGCCGTGCGCGGCAAGAGCTGGCTGGAAATCAGCGCGCAGGCCGACATCTCGGCGCACACGATGGGCGTCGAAGAGGTCGAACGCCGCATCCGGGCGCTCAAGACGGAGAGCAACCGCCCGCCGGTCCTCAAATTTCATCTAAAAACAGACCAGCGCAGCGGCGACATCGTGCTGCGCACAGCCGGCCTGGTAGTAGGGTTCCCAAACGAGGCGCTATTCTATACCCAGGATATCGAGCTGCGCCGGCTGGAATGCGCCGCCGTCATCGGTCCCAACGGGGCGGGCAAGACCACTTTCCTGAAGACCATTTTAGGGAAGCACGGTCCCGTGAAGGGGGAGGTCGCGCTGGGCGCCAGCCTGAAGGCAGGCTACTTCGCCCAGGCCCATGAGGACCTGGTTCAGGGCAGGACCCTGGTCGAGGAGATCGAGTCGGTGGCGCCGGGCATGCTGCTGGCGGGAATCCGCGACTACCTGGCGCGCTTCCTGTTCACCGGCGAGGACGTCTTCCGGCAGGTCTCCACGCTCTCGGGTGGGGAGCGCGGCCGCCTGGCGCTCGCCAAGCTCTCCCTGGCGAACGCCAACCTGCTCCTGCTCGACGAGCCGACCAACCACCTGGATATCCCCTCCCAGGAGATCCTGCAGGAGGTGCTGGCACAATACCAGGGGACCATGCTGCTGGTCTCCCACGACCGCTACCTGATCGACGCCCTCGGCACTCAGATCTGGGACATCGACCCGGAGAACAAGTTGTTGCGCGT
>DATDRQ010000091.1:0-19411 GCA_035291645.1 Anaerolineales bacterium | reverse complement strand
TTCGCCGAGAAGTTGTTCCCGTGGATGTTGCTGACCGCAGCCACCCGGTTCTCCGAGGCGATCACCACCGATCCGTTAAATCCTTCAGCTACCTGGTTTAACGGAAAATAGGTCTTCGACCCGTTCGCCGCGATGTTGTCGGTCACCGTATTTTCTTTGGTTCCATCTTGATTATAGAACGTCAGCGTGACGCTGGCTTGCGAATTATCCAGATTCTGGACCTGGATACCAGACGTGTAGGTGAAATTTCCAGCCTGCGCGGTTCCGACCAGGAAAGCCATCGCGAGCAGGAGGGCGATCACCAAGAACAGACGCATCGATTTCATGTTGACCTCCAGTTTTAGATTTTATTTCTGTTGTACATGCTGATTCTACTGCCTAAAATGATTAAATCAATAACTCCAAAGGGTTAATTATCCCCATTTCCTTCGCGTTTTTGTTAGTTCGGGCGGTTTGCTAACCCGCCGTATGTTTTGTCAGGATAGAATCCTACCCAACAAATTTCTGGGCGTATGTAGGCCGGGTTTCTAACCCGCCATATGTTGCGGCAGGATAGAATCCTGCCCTACAAATATCGACAATAGGCCTGGATTTCGTCAACCATGGTTAATAACTGAGCTGCTAATTCATCAAACAGGCACTCGGCAGCCCAGGAATTGTGACTTTCCCGATATTCATGCTAAGAACCAAAACCACTAAATAAAGTGCTCGTAAGCCCGGATGGTATCTTTCACCATCCGGGTCAGGCTCAATTCGCTGGCGATATTTGCCCGACCTTGCTTGCCAAGCGCCGATCGAAGGCCTGGATCCTGGAGCAGCGAAGATACCGCCTCTGCGATTGCCTGGGGGTCACGTGGGGGGATAAGGATGCCTCCCTGTCCGGCCACTTCTGCCACCGCGCCTGAGTCTGCTGCAACAACCGGGGTTTCGCAAGCCAGCGCCTCTGCAATCGGTAATCCGAAGCCTTCCAGCAAGGAAGGCGAGACATATACGTCTGCGAGCGAATAATAGTCCGGCAGCTCCTCATCCCGGACGAATCCCGTTTCGATGACATCCTTTTTCACCGGTTCGAGGAGCTGCATGATTTTCGTGCGATAGGTTTGATTTCTCCAATTCCCGACCAGCAGGAGTTTGGGCTTGGGATGGATCAGAGGCATCGCTTCTGCCAAGTATTCCAATCCTTTCCGCGGGGTCATAAAACCGGCGAACAGGATTACCGGCTCATTCCTGGTTACTCCAAGCCGGTTGCGGAGCTCTTCAACCTTTTCTGAAGGTCTGAAAAAATCTACGTCGACCCCATGGCGGGCCAGACAGATTTTCTCCGAGGGTATCCCATAATTTTCGATAAACTCATTCTGGCTTGTCAGGCTGCCCGCTAAGAATCCGGAGGCGTTCTTAATCGCTGAAATCTCCGAAAAATATTGCGCCAGGCGGTAATAACTATACCGGTAAATCCAGCCCAGGGTGTTCCGGTTAGATATTCCACCCAGGCTGATGACCCGTTGGCGGAAGGAATGTTGCAGGGAGGCTACATATTTCCCCCGGTACGCATAACCGAAATGGACATCCCAAAAATGGACGATATCGAAAGCCTCCAACCTTCTCAATAACCGGGAGGTTCGGATTCCAAAACCTATCCAATCCGTGTTCCCCAAGGGAAGCCTGAATATTTCTAGAGCTGGATTAACGAAGACTTCATGGACACCCACCCTTCTCCCGGCGATCACTGTTATTGTGTGCCCTTCCGACAACAACCCTTTGACCAGGCGTTCACCACTCAAGTCTAAACCAGAAGCTCGATACGGAGTAAAACCCAGAGTTACGAAAGCGATCTTCATCACGAAATGCCCATCGCTCTCGTGATAAAGCGTAACTGTTCGGTGATTACCGCCTCGCTGCACCTGGTTGTATACAATTTAAACCCCTGTATTGCCAGGCGATCACGCAATTGTGGATCGCTGGTTAAGTCTGTGATCGCTTGCGCTAAATCTTGCGGATCATTTGGACCGCATAAATACGCCGTGTTCCCGTGATCGAGTAATTGAAGATTCGCGGTCGTCCTTGCTCCGATCAATGGCTTCTCCATTGCAAGGATTTGGTAGATTTTTCCAGGTATGACCCGATCCGCCTTATCCGATCGACCGAAATGACCACCAAGACAAATATCCGCTGCAGCAATTTCATCCGGAAGAGCCGCGAGCGGCACCGGTTGAACAAATTCGATATTCTTCAATTTCAATTCTTTCGCCAGGTTGCTTACCTCATTGAAGGTTTGCCCATTTCCTATTAAACGAAATTGCACGGCTGAACCTTCTACCAATTGCGCAGCTCGAACGACGATATCCGCGCCGTGCAATGGGAGATACGAGCAATAAAATAGTACTCGCAGATGTTTATCCGGCGCGGCTGGTTGCCTTGGATAGAAAAGCTCTTCATTACACCCGACTGGAATAGCGCTGAAATGGTGGTCGGATACATCGAAGGTGTTTACGAAGTATTTTATGTGCTGTGGAGTGTCGATTAGAACATGGTCGGAATACTTGCAAGCAAGCCGGTCCAACCAGTAAGCGGCCTTACCAAGGATGGAACTTGCAGAAATACGATCCCGATCATGACTCAACGTATCATAAGTCGATATGAAAGCATCGAAGAGGACCGGCCGGCGCGAAATCAGGTGAATGAGCAACACCAACAGGTGGCCATAAAAACCTACATAGATCAAGTCATAACGGTTGGTCAATAGTCTCGGCGCCGCTCTTAAAAACACCATGAGGCTGTTTATCAGCAATGATTTCGGCCGGCGAGTAACCCCGACCACATCGACTTCGCTGAAGCGTCGAAAAGCCCGGAGAATGACATCATTCCGGGAATACGTGAGTTCACGACCGGCGACGAAGAGTACTATCATTGTTCAACTGAATTCTAAATCAATTCTACAAAAGAATGTGTCTGGTCAGGTATTTGACTGCTGTATATTGGACGATGGTTAGAAGAGACAGTAAGATCAAGAATGATTTACAATAGGGTAAGATATATGGAAAATGTCACCTGTAACCTCTGCAACGATCCAAGAGCGACATTATATTGTGAAATTTCCGACTACTTGATGGAACGAGATGAGATTCACGCCACTTACGTAAAATGTGCGAATTGTGGACTCATCTACCAGAATCCTCGGCCTACGATCGGAGAGATCAACACCCATTACCCGCCGAATTACGATTCATACCAGGAAGACCTTAAACCTGCCTCGAAGTTTAAATCCCGTTTCGCCGATTACGGAATCGAAAAACGCTGTCGAATCATCAACGCTTATAAATATGGGGGCAGATTATTAGATGTCGGTTGTGCAACCGGGAAATTTCTAAAAGGTATGCAGCGGTTCCCTGGATGGGAACTTTTTGGGGTGGAATTGAACGCCGAAGCGGCCAACATTGCCCGGCGTAGCCCGGGTCTCGAAATCTCCACCGGAACCCTCGAAGAAACTAGATTTCCAACCTCATATTTCGATGCGATTACACTTTGGGATGTGCTCGAGCACCTCCATGATCCGAAATCCACCCTGGTTGAGATCAAACGAATTCTAAAACCTGACGGGATTCTGGTCTTTAGAATACCAAATGGGGGCAGTTGGGATGCTCGATTGTTCGGCAAATATTGGTTTGGCATGGATGCTCCGAGACATCTATATGTCTTCGATGTCCAAACTATCTCGGACCTGCTTCAACGTTCAGGTTTCAATGTCATAGATATTAATTGTAAGATCGGTAGTTCGGTAAGCCTTGCATTCAATCTCAGGTTCTGGATGACGGGCAGGAGAATGCCGCAGAAAACTCGCAGAATCGTTCAACAGGTATTGACACATCCCATATCTCAATTGCTGACCTTGCCAATCACGGGAGTCTTCGACCGGAAGCTTGAAGGCTCATTGATAACAGTAATCGCGGTTAAAAGGAGTGAGGTGGATGATCGAAATCCGGCATGAGCAGATGGATCATAGGGAAGCGATCCGGCAGGCGTACGATGACATTTATGCTAATCAAGGAATTCTGCATAGAGATTCCTTTTATCTGTGGCTGATCAATTTATTAAAGCCCCAGGCCGGGCAGACTCTTGTGGATATCTCTTGTGGTCAAGGGCAGCTGGTGGTCCTCGCTCGGCAGATGGGATTATTAGGCATTGGTTTAGATTTTTCTATCGATGGTCTCAAGAAAGGCTATCTCTGCCTCCCCCAGTCGATTTGGGCAGTTGGGGATGGAGAATGTCTACCGCTTCAAGATAATTGCACCGATTATGTGACCCACATCGGCAGCCTGGAACACTACTCGAATCCTGACCTGGGGGCGAAAGAGATCCACCGAATCCTGAAACATGGGGGTAAAGCGTGCATCCTGTTGCCCAATGCCTTTGGACTACTCGGGAATATCCGCCACGTACTACGGACCGGAGACGTTTTCGACGACGGCCAGCCCCTGCAGCGTTACGGAACCCGCTTATTCTGGGAGTCGATATTATCAATAAACGGCCTGAAGATTGAGAAGACGATTGGCTGGGGGGAAGTAGAATTCCCCCGCAATTCACAGGATACGATTCGACTGATCAAACACCCCCAAAAATTTATAAGATACATTCTTTCACCGTTGATTCCTCTAAATCTAGTGAATCATTTCGTATTCATTTGCACCCGTGTTTAACCGCGTAACTCCTCCGCCGATTAATACCAACCTTGAACCAGTCGCTTCTAAACGCAGCTGGTGGCGTCTCGCATTTTCAATACTTACTTTTCTCATCGTCGTTCTAATTCTCGGATTCTTAATCTACCAGCAGAAAGAGCAATTACTCAGTTTCAATTGGCAGTTCGATTGGTTATTCTTGCTCTTCTCATTCCTAATATTCGGTTTGGATCTGACCCTGGTGGTGATCGTTTGGGGTTGGATTCTGAACAGCCTGGGCAAGCAGATCAACTTCAGGACTCATTTCCATTACTACTGCATTTCCAATATCGCGAAGAGAATTCCTGGGACAATCTGGTATATAGCCAGTCGGGTATCACTTTATAACGCGGTTGGAATCGAACTGAGAAAAACATCATTCGCCAGCGGTGTTGAAGTCATCATTTCGACCATTGCGAGTGCGATCGTCAGCCTGATCTTCGCCGTTCAGATCCTGACCGACTATTCCATATCCCCGCTATTTCTTGGTGGGGTATTATTGCTCGGTGCGATCTTAATTCATCCGCGAGTGATCTCCATCATGTTGCGTCGCTTGAATTTGGAAATCACTCAAATCCATTACCGGCTCATTTTCCAATGGTTATTCGCTTATATTCTGATTTGGATCATCGGCGGGATATTGCTCTATATGATCGTGAACATACTTTACGACCTTCCGATATCTCATCTTGGGTATGTCATCGGAAGTTGGAGTTTGGTCGGATTCTTATCTTCTCTCTTGTTCTTTTCCCCGAGCAATCTGGGGGTTACCGAAGTGGGTCTGAGTATCCTGCTGTCAGCCATCCTGCCTTCCTCTATCGCCGTCGTCATCGCCATCTTTGCCCGCATTCTACTGATATTCTATGAAATGGTCTGGGCAGGTTTATCATATACACTCAGGACAGGAAGAAGCACCCCAGCATAAAGACCTGATAAAGAAGCGCGCGCATTTCGTTGACCATTTACACGAGCGCAATCCCTCTCCGCCAACCTGAAAAGAACAAACGAATCAACGAATCTTGATGATTCAGGTAGGAAATTTGGCCTAATACTGTAACGGTTAGCCCCAAGTTTGCGTTAATGTTGTTAAATCCAAGAAAAATGTCAACAAACCGAATCGGTTCATCATCCTGGGAGGAGTAAGTTGAACTTCGAAAGCGCACAAGACAAATCTCGTGACGCCGCCGGGATGCAACAGCCAGGCCTGATCCGCTCATTCCAAACGGGTGCCAGCCTGCGGACCTGCACAACCTGTGGTTCTCCTGTTCAGGACCGGGCAAGCCGGTGCAGCGCCTGTGGAAACCAGCTGGTATGGGAAACAACCTCCCTGATCAGCCTGCAAGATACATTGCTTTTCTTCGCAGTTATGCTGTTAATCGCATTAGTTTTAGCTCCGGTCTGGCCTGGCGACCAAATATTTGGAAAAGCTATTTTCTTTCTGCGCAGCTTAGGGTTCTTTCTGCCTGAGACTCTGAGCGAAGCAGAAAAATACAGGTCGATGGTGTCCAATGTTATCGGTGTTTACCATACACTGAATATCGTCTACTACCTGACGATTGCGCTGGTCACCTTTCTACTGGTCTTCAACCGGGTCCGGGTCAGCCGCGGTCTGCCCGGCTTTGACAAAAGAGTCTGGTTGGTCCTGGGACTCGCTCTGCTGGTCTTCCCGTTCGCCAACCTGGTCATCTCCTGGAATATGTTTCTCACGCCAGGGGTAATCGGGACCACGATCGCAGCTTTGATCGTGCTGTTCGCCGGGTTAATCGAACAGTAAGCCTGCGTGGTTCGGAGACCGTTATCGTTGATAAGTTCAGTCATGGTAAAATATCCAACGACCTAGGCGCGGGTGTCGCCAAGTGGTAAGGCAACGGCTTCCCAAGCCGTTATTCGTGGGTTCGAATCCCATCACCCGCTCTGAACCGCCAGAACACGGCTGACCCCGAGCGAATTGTTCGGGGCTTTTCTTACCTCCCACAGGGTATAAATACGTGACGAATATCAGCTTTTTCCCCTGCACTCCTTCACAGGCTTGAAAAAATTTCATGTGTTATACTGGTTTAAGCCCAGGTGTATTGGTCGATGTTCAGTAAATTGGATTCTCACGTCAATATCAATCTAGAAAAAGCGTACTGCCTCTCAACTATCACCCCCTCGACATGGTTTTTACCCGTGGCGAGGGGGTTTGAATTTAAGATATCACCAACGCCCATCCACGATTCTCAACGAGGTGAGATATGAATATTTGTGTGCCTAAGGAACGCCGTCCCTTCGAATACCGGGTGGGATTGACGCCTTCGGCGGTTGAAGTCCTGGTTGCAGGTGGTCACACCTGCTATATCGAACACAACGCCGGCCTTGGCGCCGGGTTTAGCGACCAGGATTACGAGCAGGCTGACGCTCGGGTTGTGTATTCACCCCACGAGGTCTTCGGTCGCGCCGATCTCATCCTTAAAGTCGCCCGCCCGTTACAGGACGAGCTGGAGTGGATGCGGTCAGATACCGCTTTCGCCGGCCTGCTGCACCTGGCTTCCGCCCGCCAGGATAAGATCGACGCCCTGGTCAAGAACCGCATCACGGCTATCGCATACGAACAAATCGAGCTCCCCGATGGCACCCGTCCTGTCTTGCGCCCGATGAGTCAGATCGGCGGGCGTATGGCTGCGCAGGTTGCGGCGCTATTGCTTCAGAACAATGCCGGTGGAAAAGGCATTTTACTCGGGGGCATCACCGGCGTCCCAGCTGCGGAGGTAGTCGTCATCGGCGCCGGGGTGGTGGGAACTTACGCAACTCAAGCTTTTCTTGGCATGGGTGCGCACGTGCTCGTGATGGATACCGACCTGAGTGCCCTGGAGCGAATGCACGAAACTTTCCAAGGGGTCACCACCATGATCTCCAGCCCAAGGAATATCGCACGGGTGTGTACTTTTGCTGACGTTGTAGTCGGCGCGGTCCTGGTTACCGGCGAGCGGGCGCCCCTCGTGGTGACTCGAGATATTATGCAGACCATGAAACCACGGGCAATCCTCATGGATATCAGCATCGATCAAGGCGGGTGTTTCGAGACCTCCAGGCCAACCACCCACGAGCATCCCACCTTCATCCTGGATGGCGTAATCCATTATTGTGTACCCAACATTCCAGGAGTGGTTGCGCGCACCGCGACCTATGCCTTGATAAACGCGGCCCTACCTTATATTTTGGAACTCACAAATCTCGGAATCGATGATGCGATCTCTAAGAATGACGCCCTGGGAAACGCCGTGAATTCTTTACACGGCGAAATGGTCAACCTCCCCCGACTTTCACCAAAACAAATGGTTTGATAAAACATGGACTGGAATTCAATATACCAATCCCGGATCGTTACCGCTCAGGACGCGGTCCGGCAAATTAAATCAGGAGACCGTGTTTTTTTAACCGGTAACTGCTCTGTACCACAGACTGTCTTAGCCTCTCTTGTCGAGTACGCCCCCCAGCTCCGGGATGTGGAGATCGTGCAGGCGCTCACCGTCGGTCCCGCGGATTACGTGAGCCCGGAGATGCAGGGACACCTGCGGGTGAACACGATGTTCATCAGCGCGAATATTCGCAAGGCAGTCCAGGAAGGCCGGACTGACTTTACGCCGGTGCTGCTCTCCGAATACACCCTCTTGTTCAAGAACCATCATTTACCTGTTGATGTCGCCCTGGTCCATCTTTCCCCGCCCGATAACTACGGATTTTGCAGTTTCGGTATCGAGGTCGGTCTGACGAAAAGCCCGGCGGAATCAGCGAAGATCATCATCGCCGAAGTCAACCAGCAGATGCCTCGTACCTTGGGAGATTCGTTTATCCATGTAAGTAAATTAAACTATATCGTCCCGGTAAATTATCCACTGCCAGAAGTAGTGATGGGTGGAGAGGATAACTCCGAGATCACGGAGAAGATCGCCGGCTACATCGCCGAGTTGATCCCGGATGGTGCGACTATGCAGATGGGGATTGGTGCGATTCCCGACGCAGTATTGAAATATCTCTACGAGAAAAAAGATCTCGGTATTCACACCGAGCTGTTCTCTGAAGGCGTGATCGATCTGGTTGAAGCAGGTGTGCTGACCAACGCACGGAAATCTCTCCACACCGGTAAGATCGTTGCCGGTTTCATCATCGGTACTCGCCGTTTATACGAATGGGTGGACGATAACCCTCTGATCGAGCTTCACCCAACCGAGTACGTGAACGATCCTTTCGTCATCGCCCAAAACGAACGGCAGGTGGCGATCAATTCCGCCATCGAGGTTGATTTAACCGGGCAGGTGTGTGCAGACAGTATCGGTCCTAAGCTCTATAGCGGCATAGGCGGACAGTTGGATTTCATCTACGGCGCTTCTCGCTCGAAAGGTGGTGTTCCAATTATCGCCCTACCCAGTACTGCCAAGCAATTCAGCCGCATCGTCCCGATGTTAAAGCAGGGTGCGGGCGTGGTGACCGGTCGTAACCACGTTCATTACATCGTAACCGAATACGGGACTGCCAACCTCTATGGAAAGACGATCCGGCAAAGGGCGCAGGCGTTGATTAACATTGCCCATCCAGACTTCCGGGAAGAGCTGACCTGCCAGGCGCGCGAGCTGCATTATCTATAGGTAAATGATGATCGAACGCCGCACGAAGATCATTGCCACTCTGGGACCAGCATGCGGGGATGAGCAGACTCTTACCCAGCTGCTCACGGCAGGGGTAGATGTCGTGCGGCTAAACTTTTCACATGGCAGCCATGCAGAACATGCTGACTACATCGATCGGGTAAGGAAAATCTCTGACCGGTTGGATCGCCCGGTCAGCCTGCTCCAGGATCTTCAGGGACCTAAGATCCGGATCGGGAACCTGGAGAATTCCGACCTTCTGGTCTCCAAGGGCGAACCGATTACCCTGACTTCGAGGCAGGTCCTCGGGAAAAAAGGGATCATCCCCATCGACTACCCTGACTTGAAACGGCAGGTTCAGCCTGGAGATAGAATCCTGCTGGATGACGGCAACCTGGAGCTCGTGGTTAAATCGATCAAAGGGGAAGATATCGAGACTCAGGTCGTCCTCGGCGGCGTGCTACGATCCAATAAAGGTGTTAACCTACCCGGATTGAGTCTGGACATCCCCGCGCTGACTGAAAAGGATCAAGCTGACCTATCGTTCGGATTAGAGATGGGGATGGATGCGATCGCACTGTCATTCGTGCGCACAGGACACGACGTCGAACAGCTCCGGGAACGGATTGTTGGAATCAACCCCGAGAAGAGAGATGTCCCGATCATCGCCAAACTCGAGAAGCCGTCTTCTCTTAGCAATCTCGATGAAATCGTCGATACAGCAGACGGGGTCATGGTCGCACGCGGAGACCTGGGCGTCGAGCTCTCCCCACAAGAAGTACCGATTGCCCAGAAAAGGATCATCTCTACTGCCAACCAGCACGCCAAATTGGTGATCACTGCAACCCAGATGCTGGACTCGATGATCCACAACCCCAGGCCGACTCGCGCCGAAGCTTCCGACGTCGCCAATGCCATTTTTGATGGCACCGACGCGGTCATGCTCTCCGGAGAAACTGCCGTGGGGGATTACCCAGTGCAGTCGGTCCTGACGATGGATGCGATTATCCGCCAGGCAGAACAACACACATCAGAATGGGGTCATTGGAATGGGGAACTCGGCGTCGAAGCTGCCGGGTTGATCGCCATGGGCGAAGTCACGCACGACGATGCCCTGTCGATCACCCGGGCTGCTAAGGAATTAGCCCACGATCGCAACGTGACCGCCATCGCCGTTTTCACCCAGACGGGCAGGACAGCCCACTTGATGGCAAAATCTCGCCCTTCTGTCCCAATTCTGGCCTTTACCCCGTCCGTGACGACCTATCGCCGGTTGCCAATGTTTTGGGGAGTCGTACCCCGACTGGTACCCTTCGCGAATTCCTTAGAGGAAATGCTCGGGATCGTCGAAAAGGCGATACTTTCCTTCACCTCGATCCAACCCGGTCAGCAGGTGGTGTTTATTTCTGGTTTTCCGGTCGGCGCCTTATGCCCGCCCAACCTCGCCCTGCTGCACACGATCCGCGAGAAGACCATCGACTCCTGAACCAGTATGACGGAAGAAAAGTTCCCGGTTCAAAGTGAACCCAACCAGAACCGGCCTTTACGGACCTGGTTTCTTGCGATCCTCACCGCCTTATATTGTCTGACCGTCGTCATTCTGTTCGCATATTCCCAGGTTTCCATGGGATCGAGTATCTGGCCGTTTCCCGGGATTTATTTTCTGGAGATCGTCCTGTTTGGTTCGCTTAGCCTGGTCTCGGTAGTTAAGAACTGCCCAGCGGGGCAATTTGCATGGAATAGTCTTCCCTGGATCGGCGCCGGAGGGTTGTTTGCTTTTGTCATCCTGGGCGCCTGGACGATTGGATTCTATTTGATCCCGGGAATGATCCTTTCGATCGTCATTGGTGTAATCGAGGATAGAAGAAAAAAGGACAACCTGCCTTTGCACGTCATCCTTTTCCTGGTCGCTGCCATCGCGCAAGCGGCGATCGTGCTCCTGGTTCTTTCCATTTAACATTGCATAATCCACCCTGATGAGTAATTTCCGTGACCAGGGCCAGTTTACGGTTCTAGGTTGACCTCCACGCTCGCCACATGTAGATCCACCTCGAACGCCGGGCTTGGATCCCGCACCACGATCCTTCCTGGACCTGCTGATGAGATTTGATATGGAACGTCGACGCTGAAAGTTCCAGGAACCCCCATTTCCTGCGATTGTACGGTTGCAGGCAGGCTCCCTAGGACATTGCCATCCATATCCAGGACTTCGACCAACAGGTGTTGTTCGAAGCTGGCGACTGCGTACCCCTCGACATGCACCATCCCGCCACGAACCTTGCTGCCGATTTCCGGTAGATCGATCCGGATCTGTTCGCCATGAGGCTCATTCAGAGAGATTTGCTCTGGCCCAGAATCAGCCAGGATAACGCCCACCGAGGCGAGATGGGTTATGTCACCATCTCTGGGGCTGGCTTCGAATACCTGGACAACCGCCTGACTTTCCTCACCGATCTCGATCGGAACATCCAAAGAAAATGGTCCGCGCTGCCCGAGTTCCGCGTCGATGAAGACCGGCCCTACCGCCAGTATGGTGCCATCATCCTGGATGATCCTGACACCGAGCGTCTGCTCGAACACCGAATCCGCTTCGCCAGTTATGTGCACCGGACTCGTGAGCCGGGACCCAGGTCCTGGCTCCAGTATCAAGATCGCCTCGTCCTCCCGTTCCAATTGCGCAATCGTTGGGCTGGCTTGAGGCGTTTCTTCCTGGGCGGCGACTTGTGTTAACTCAGCGGTCTGGCTGAGTTGAGATGCCTGGGTTTCTTCCGCACCGGTAACTCTGGGTGAAGGCATTGCCTGGGTGTCTGTGGGGATTGGGGAAGGCTCGAAAGTCGGGATCGAACTGGTCGGGGTTTCAGAGGTCGCAATTATCATGGGGAAATTACACCCAAGAGCCAGCAGTATGAGGCAGCCAAGTATGGGAAATCTACGGAAAGTCTTAATCATGGGGAGTATGATCCTGTTAGAGGATTTTCGCCGGAAGTATTTTAACTTTCGGGTTTTGATTTATTAAACAACGCTGACCAGGTCACAATTGTTCATAACAATTCACCACCAGCAAACCTCGCCATTAACTCAGCAGCTTGCTTCGAAGCCAGCGAATAATCTTCGGTTCGTTCAGCTCTCGCTGCAGCCTTTCCAGCAGCTTTACGTCATCCTCGAAATTCGGGTGGTCTAATCTTCGCTCGATATCGACCACATTCTGAAGCTCATCGAACGCTTCATCTTTCCGGCCTAATGAATGGTATACCAACGATAAATTGAACCTGACGGTCATTTCAAGCTCTAAATCGGAATCGCTTTCAAGAATAAGGAGGGCTTTTAGATATTCATCCCGCGCCTGGATGGAAAGCCCCATGTCATCGTAGACTTTTCCGAGGTTGTTGTGCAGATATGCCTGGACGATATTTCCAGGTAGATCCTCGAGAAGTGACAGGGCGCGCATCAATTCGGTTTGTGCTTCTTCTAATTTCCCGTTTTCGACTAAGATCGAGGCAATATTGTTCATCACCAGCGCTTGTTCAGATTGGTCGCCATCCTTCCCCAGCAAAGACTCAGCCAGCCGGTAGTAGGTTAGGGCAATTTGCACATCTCCAAGCATATGGGTTGCTTTCCCGAGGTTATTGCACAAGCGGCCTTCTTCCTGGCACATGGAGTGTGACTTACATGCCTGTAACGCCAGCTCCCCACAACTCCTGTAATCCTCCCAAAGACCACGTTCCTCTTGATAGGCAGCCAGAGCATTGATGATTTCTCTACGATTTACCTCCACTTTTTTTCGCGTACACGCCCACATGCTCTGGCAGTAAATCCTGCTGATTTCACCAGACTGCCCTGAAACGCTTATTAATAAACCAAGATAATATTGTCGGTGTTTTTCTTGCCCTGCTGATGGTAGAGGCCACCGCAAAGCTTCTGTAACAGCCTGATGAATTGATAATAAATCACCATCAGTATCTATAAGATTACAGGTTGATAACAATTCAAGATCCTCAACAGAGGCGCCGGTGACTTGCGTTGCGGCCTGCCGGGAAAATATTGCGGGCTCAGGAGCAAAAGCAACTAACTCCCGAAAAACTTCGCCTGTTCTCTCCGGAAGATAGCTCAGGCTCCACTCAAGGATTCTCCGCAGATCACCTTCTCTGGAGAAGTCAATCAGGAGTTCTCTTACGTCTTTTTTCAGGTTTATTTCGGTTACTGGATCCTGAAGAAGATTTTTAGAAAGGTGCGTTTGATGGGTTTTCAGACATCCTGCGATCAAAGTCAAGGCCAGTGGCAAGGAGCGGGAATCTTGTAAACCTCTCTCCTTCGCCAAGAAATCTACCCATTCGATCGAAGGAGCTTGCGCGGAGAGAAACCTGATCGCATGTTCGTCTTTCAAACCTTCTAGCGGCCAGACCCCACTGTCGCCGCAATAATCCCGGGCGAGCCGATCATCACGAGTAGTCAAGATGGTTCCGCAATGTGGTCCTCCACAAGATAACGCAGCAGCAGTTTGCGCATACGAAACACCATCCAGGATAATCAGAACCTTTCGTTCACGAAGTAATTTCTCGACTGTGGAAGTCCGGTCCTCAATTCTCGAAATTCTGGAAATGTCGTGACCGAAGAGCTCGGCCCAGGCGCCTAAAATAGCGCCCTCACCCACGTATGTGACAGGTCTTGCCCACAGAATTCCGTCCTGGAAGTGATTTACAACTTCAGGCTGAGTGCTAATCAAGTGGGCTAAGACGGTTTTACCAACGCCGCTCGTACCAGAAACCGCTACTCGCTCGCCTTCTCGACCGAGTAATAACTTGACCACGCGTGAGAGGATCTCTTCGCGTCCAATTACATACCCTTGCTTTCTAGGCGGTGCAGCGAAATTTGGAGGCCAATTTCCGGATAATGTCTTCACCGAAATCAAGGGTCTCGCAATAAAATTGCCGTCAGGATCGGGAATCACCCCGGATAGCACATGCCGGGAAATTTGGGTGATTGGGTATATTTTACTGGAAAACCGATTTTAGGATCGCAGGTAGAAAGTCGAAAAAAACTCTTGCATAATTTATAAATTTCGTCTATAATTTAAGCACTCACCCCACCTGGTTGTCCCCCCCAACTAGGTAGGGTGAGTTCTTTTTACCTGAGATCCCGATTTGCATACTCAACCGAGATAAATTAAAATTAACGGGGCGGGTCCCACCCAACTAGCTCCCGCCCCCGGTTACTCATTCCTGGGGATTAATTTCTTTTCTTTAAAAACGAGGGAAACTGCTTTCTGTTACAGTTTTTTCTATAATCTTGGATTATTTCTTTTTGATTAATTCCTATCAGATAAAGGAGCTTCTCTCATGCCTGATCCACGCATCCAAAAACTTGCCGAAGTGCTGGTTCATTATTCCCTGGAGATTAAGCCTGGTCAGCAGTTTGTACTGCGGACAAATCCAATCGCAGAGGAATTAGCATTAGCAGTCTATCAGGAAGCAGTTCGAGCTGGCGCTCACGTTTTTCCTTTGATCGCCCTCCCAGGGACCGAAGAGATCTTTTTCCGCAATGCGGCGAATGAACAATTAGATTTTATCTCGCCGATCAGGAAACTGATCGTGGAGACAATGGATGCTCAGCTGGTTATCGGAGCTGAATACAACACTCGGTCGTTAACCGGGATAGAGCCATCCAGGTTGGCCCGGGTTCATAAAGCCAGCGCGCCTCTAACGAAAACCTACATGGAACGGTCTGCCCGCAATGAATTCCGCTGGTGTTATACGGAATTCCCTACACAAGCCAGTGCCCAGGAAGCGGATATGAGCTTGTTGGATTACCAGGAATTCGTCTATCACGCCGGCCTGTTGACCGAACCCGATCCAGTCAGATCCTGGAAGGAGGAAGGCAAGCGCCAACACCGGTTGATCGAATGGCTGTCAGGGAAAGATAAGGTCCAATTAAAAGGCGAACATATCGACCTGCAGCTTTCAATCCAGGGAAGGATTTTCAAAGAAGCGGACGGGAAGTACAATTTCCCTGACGGTGAAATATTCACCGGACCTGTCGAGGATTCAACCAATGGCTGGGTTAGGTTCAGCTATCCCGCCATCTATTCTGGCCATGAAGTGATCGATGTCGAGCTATGGTTTGAAAATGGAAAGGTCGTGAAAGAGAAAGCTTCAAAAGGCCAGGAATTACTAACCTCTTTACTAGATTCCGATCGAGGAGCTCGATTCCTAGGTGAATGGGGTCTAGGAACGAACTATGGGATTACGCGTTTCACAAAGAATATGCTTTTCGACGAAAAAATCGGGGGTACGATCCATCTTGCCCTTGGGGCGAGCTACCCGGAAACGGGCGGCAAGAACGAATCCGGGCTGCATTGGGACATGCTGTGCGATATGACCAAAAGCGAGATCACAATTGACGGAGAGTGCTTCTATAAAGATGGTCATCCCGTAGTCTGATCGAGAACAAATGCGCATCACGCCTGAGATATCGATCGACGAAAACGAGATTAAGGAAGAATTCATCCTCGGTTCCGGACCCGGAGGTCAGAATATAAACAAAGTCGCTTCCGGAGTCCAATTGCGATTCGATGTAGCCGGCTCGTCATCGCTGCCAGAGGATGTGCGCAGACGCCTGATTCGCCTGGCTGGTAAACGAATCACAACTTCGGGTGAGTTGATCATCGAATCAAAGGCATATCGCAGCCAGCGTCGAAATCGGGACGAAGCTCGACTCAGGTTACTCGAGCTGCTCAAACAGGCCTCCCAAAAGCCGAAGACCCGCATGAAAACACGACCGACTCGGGAATCCCGGGAAAGACGCCTCTCTAATAAACGCCTGAGGGGGGACACAAAAAAGATGCGCCGGCGGCTCCACGGTCCAGATCTTGACTGATCCAGTAGCTGGAATAAACGGAAATATCCGCGGCGAGTGGTGGGTGCTAGCCGCAGCGATATTATGGGGCACTATCGGAACCGCCCAGGCATTTGGACCGGATAGCGCCCAACCGGCTGCAATTGGCGCCCTTCGTCTGCTGTTTGGCGGCTTGGCTCTACTCGCAGTTGCGATATTTCGCGGATCCCTTCGGCCAGATAAGCCCTGGCCGAAAGGGTGGACCCTGCTTTCAGCAGGCTGTGTCGCAGCTTATCAAGTTTGTTTCTTCGCATCGGTCCGCATCAGTGGCGTGGCAACAGGAACCGTTGTGGCTATTGGAAGCGCTCCTATCCTGGCCGGCATCCTGGCGTGGGTTATCCGGCGGGAGAGACTCAGCTCTCGTTGGATGACCTCGACTGCGCTAGCCATCCTGGGTTGTACCTTGATGATCGGTTCACAGAACGATCAAGGAGTGGTTCACCTGACCGGGATCGTTCTGGCTCTAGGTGCAGGACTATCCTATGCAGCTTATACGGTTACTACCAAGCGGATCTTAGAGAATCAGGCGCCCGAGGCGGTTGTCGCAATCGTCTTCTCACTCGGCGCCCTTATCCTTCTACCCATTCTTTTCAAATCCAACCTGGAATGGCTGGCTCAGGAAAATGGCATCGCGGTTGTCCTTCATCTCAGCTTGATCGCAACCACCCTCGCATATATCCTGTTTGCCCGCGGGCTGCAGCTGATTCCTGTTTCTACGGCCGTATCCTTATCCCTGGCAGAACCGCTAACCGCGACGATTCTTGGAATTTTCATCCTCAAAGAAAGCTTTTCCTGGTTCTCCCTGCTTGGGATGGCGCTGTTGTTTCTGGGTCTCGTTTTCCTAACGTCGAATCCTTCCCGGACTGCTGTACGGGTGCGCGATCCCTCCTCGAGTTAGACTCTCCCTAGTTGAGGGTGATCATTCCAGGAGTTTATCTGTAGTAGAATCTTTCTCGACAGGGACTCCCACATCAATCCTGATTAAACCCCATGTATCGTGTGGTTTTTAAGTTTTTCATTCGCAACCTGATCGCTATATCGCTTCTTTTCCCCCTTGTTTCTCATTCAAACATAACTGCAATCGCCCAGGGTACCTGTGGAGAATCGTATACTGTCCAGCCAGGTGACACGATCAGTGATATCGCCGAACTCTGCCAGACAACCGTGGTGGCGATCCTGGAAGTCAACCCAGAGATCACCGATCCAACCCGAATTTTCGTCGGACAGGTGATTCGCATCCCGAGGAGTGCGACTGCCCCGGTGCTGGCGATTACGCCGACCTGCGGTTCTGCCGGCAACCTGCTGACAATCCTGGGGAGCGGTTTCCCATCAAACTCGATCATTGAGATCAGCATGGGACCAGAGAACCAATCTTCATTCATTGTCGAGTATATTACAAGCGATGACCTGGGGAGTATAGAAACAGAAGTGTATATTCCTCTATATGCGACGCCTTATAGTTCCTGGATCGTGATCGCCGAAGCGAATACAGGAAATATTCATTTCGAAGCGACTTCAAACCATTTTTCGGTCCTCGGCCCAATCCCCGATCCTACCGCTGCGACCACCTACATCGTGCAGCCCGGTGACACGCTGCGCAGTATCGCGGTGAAGTTCAACCGCAATCTGGAAGCATTGTTCCTCGCCAACTCACAGGTCACAGACCCGATTCAGCTCTCCACAGGTCAGACGATTCGGATCCCTGCTCAAGAGCCGGGAGGACCCCAAGTAAAACTTACCCCATTTTGTGGACCCGCAGATTCACCAGTGACAGTATTGGGGAGCGAGTTCCCGGTTGGAAATCTTGTGAACCTGCGCGTCGGCGAGTACCTCAATTCTTACGAACCGGCTGGTACAGCCGAGGTAGGTACCAACAGATCTTTTACAACCACAGTCCATATCCCACCGATCGCAGTAGCGGGGGAAAACTGGGTGGTTCTTGCCACAACAGACCAACCCCCAATTACCAGAGCAAATTCGAATATTTACGCAGTTACGCCACCCAGAGCTCCTGGTGAACCTTCAATCTATATCGTCCAACCTCTGGACACACTCAATGAAATCGCCGTAGAATTCAACCGCACACCAAACGCCATCCTGGCAGCAAATCCTCAGATCACAAATCCGAATACCCTACCTGCAGGAGCAACTTTGATCATCCCAGGTCTGCAGGAATCCGTCTTATTGACCCCTACAAGCGGTCCCCCCGGTACGCGCATTCTGGTTGCCGGAGCGGGTTTTCCACCCCAATCCAAAGTGGAGGTCGCCTTTGGTAAACGAGGCTCGCAATATGAGTTGGTCGAGACCGCCATATCCAATTCCGGCGGAGTGTTCGTAAGCCAGGTCGTAATCCCGGCAGATGCCGTTGCCGGTGAACGCTGGGTCGTCCTGGCTACGCAAGCCATTGCCGGGGAACCCCGCATATTTGCCCTATCGAATGAGTTTGTCGTCGCGATGCCAAAACCGCCGGCGGCAGCCTTTGTTTCAATCTGGCCGGCAGGTGGAGCTCCCGGCACGGAGCTCACCATCGTCGCGAGCGGATTTCCAGCACACACTCAGGTAACCTTTTCGGTTGGGCCGGCAGGTTCAGAGGGTGCGCCCTTCTTGACCACCTGGACGGAGATAAACGGGACCGCAGCGGGAAATACACCGATCTCATCTGCGGCGGCGCCTGGGGAAAACTGGGCAGTCACTGTGAGTACCCTGGGTGGTACACAAATCCAGGCTACCTCCGATGTATTCACCGTAACAGAAGCCGGAGCTCCGGTTTATGAAAGCGTCAATGTGTTCCTGGTCGATCTGGGCGAGGGGGAGATTGGATGTGGAGATGCGGTTCTTCCGGTAGTCCGAGATGTCCCCCAGACCCCGGCCCCCTTAACCGCGGCCATCGATGCACTGATTTCAAACAATATACGCATTGATTCCGACAGCGGTTTGTATAATGCCCTTTACCTCTCGGATCTGTCGATTGAAACCATCCAGGAAATAGAAGATATTATCACGGTGCGCTTGACCGGAGAATACCGGGTAGAAGCCGAATGCGATCACCCGCGTGTTCTGGCTCAAATCGAGCAGACTGTGCTTGAATATTCATCAGCACAAATTGTGGAATTGTTTATCAATGGAGAAACATTTGATTCCTTGATAACGCCAGACTAACCTGGATTTGGTTCTCGTGATATG